>NZ_CP046535.1:3138636-3452500 GCF_009739515.1 Sphingomonas profundi | reverse complement strand
GTGGGAAAGCATGTGGGATCTCCAAAACAACCAGGAGGTTGGCTTAGAAGCAGCCATCCTTTAAAGAAAGCGTAACAGCTCACTGGTCTAAACAAGAGATCCTGCGGCGAAGATGTAACGGGGCTCAAGACACGCACCGAAGCTTAGGGTGTGGATTATTCCACGCGGTAGCGGAGCGTTCCGTACGCCTGCGAAGCGGTCTGGTAATGGGCCGTGGAGGTATCGGAAGTGCGAATGCAGACATGAGTAGCGATAAACAGGGTGAGATGCCCTGTCGCCGAAAGACCAAGGGTTCCTGCGCAAGGCTAATCCGCGCAGGGTGAGCCGGCCCCTAAGACGAGCCCGAAGGGGGTAGTCGATGGGAACCACGTTAATATTCGTGGGCCTGGTGGTGTGTGACGGATCATGTGTGTTGTCATCCCTTATCGGATTGGGATGGCTTCGAAATGGTTCCAGGAAATAGCCCCACCGTATAGACCGTACCCGAAACCGACACAGGTGGTCTGGTAGAGTATACCAAGGCGCTTGAGAGAAGTGTGCTGAAGGAACTCGGCAAATTGCCTCCGTACCTTCGGAAGAAGGAGGCCCCATGTAAGCGCAAGCTCTCATGGGGGGCACAGGCCAGGGGGTAGCGACTGTTTAGCAAAAACACAGGGCTCTGCTAAGTCGGCTTCAAGACGACGTATAGGGTCTGACGCCTGCCCGGTGCCTGAAGGTTAAGTGGAGATGTGCAAGCATCGAAATGAAGCCCAGGTAAACGGCGGCCGTAACTATAACGGTCCTAAGGTAGCGAAATTCCTTGTCGGGTAAGTTCCGACCTGCACGAATGGCGTAACGACTTCCCCACTGTCTCCAGCACATGCTCAGCGAAATTGAATTCTCCGTGAAGATGCGGAGTACCCGCGGTTAGACGGAAAGACCCCGTGCACCTTTACTGCAACTTCAGAGTGGCATTGGACAAGAACTGTGTAGCATAGGTGGGAGGCTTTGAAGCATCGGCGCCAGCCGGTGTGGAGCCAAAGGTGAAATACCACCCTGTTGTTGTCTAATGTCTAACCTGCGCCCGTGAAACCGGGCGAGGGACCCTCTGTGGTGGGTAGTTTGACTGGGGCGGTCGCCTCCTAAAGAGTAACGGAGGCGCGCGATGGTTGGCTCAGGCCGGTTGGAAACCGGCTGTTAGAGTGCAATGGCATAAGCCAGCCTGACTGCGAGACTGACAAGTCGAGCAGAGACGAAAGTCGGTCATAGTGATCCGGTGGTCCCTCGTGGAAGGGCCATCGCTCAACGGATAAAAGGTACGCCGGGGATAACAGGCTGATAACCCCCAAGAGCTCATATCGACGGGGTTGTTTGGCACCTCGATGTCGGCTCATCACATCCTGGGGCTGGAGCAGGTCCCAAGGGTTTGGCTGTTCGCCAATTAAAGTGGTACGTGAGCTGGGTTCAGAACGTCGCGAGACAGTTTGGTCCCTATCTGCCGTGGGCGTCGAAATTTGAGAGGAGTTGACCCTAGTACGAGAGGACCGGGTTGAACGTACCTCTGGTGGACCTGTCGTCGTGCCAACGGCGCAGCAGGGTAGCTATGTACGGACGGGATAACCGCTGAAAGCATCTAAGCGGGAAGCCCCTCGAGATAAGATTTCTCAGAGCGGTCGAAGACCACGACCTTGATAGATCGGATGTGGAAGCGCGGTAACGCGTGGAGCTAACCGATACTAATCGCTCTATTCGCGCTTGAGAGTCCCGCCATCACCGACAGGGCCGATAAACCCCGTCGCCCGTGACAACGGATGAACAGGCTCAGCAGACACCACTCGATTTCCAGAACCCTGTGCACGCGCCGGCCCCATAGCTTGGTGGCCATAGCGTCAGTGACCCACCCGATCCCATCCCGAACTCGGCCGTGAAACCTGACTGCGCCGATGGTACTATTGCTCAAGCAGTGGAAGAGTAGGGCGCCGCCAGGCTTTGCGGCCGGCGCATGCACAGCACAATGTCATCCATACCCTTCCGCGGGACCACCCCGCACCACACCTCACCGCGGGGTGGAGCAGCCCGGTAGCTCGTCAGGCTCATAACCTGAAGGTCACAGGTTCAAATCCTGTCCCCGCAACCATCTCAACTTGCGAAAGCCCCTGTCCATCCGGACGGGGGCTTTTCGCGTTTGAGGCAATCGCGAGGATTCCGGCGAGATCCCCCTGCACGTCGACCGCCAGTCCTTCATCGTTTGGGGTTAGCACGATTGCGGAGATCAAAGCCCTGAGCGTGTCTGCGGCCTTCAGCCGTGCCGCTTCCGGTCCATGCTGAAGCAGCTCGTGCAGTTCGCCGACTTGGCGCCGGTAGAAGTTCGCCATTTCGGGATGAAGAAGCGGGGACGGCTCGCTAGCTTCGGCAAGGAAGGCCTCCAGGTCGCGCTTGCGCTGCTCCATGACCAACATCTTCGCGTTCAGGCGATCGGCCGCTCCGCCCCGCAGGATCATATCGACCAGCCGATCCAGGTCACGATCGATCTTCTTGACCTCGGTATCAGCGGACTCGATCGCTTCCCGGCCCGCGGACCGCATGCGGTTCATCTCGCGGGTGAACTCCTGGCAGAATTCGGCGAATAGCTCCGGCTCCATGAGATGGTGACGCAATGCGTCCAGCACGCGGACTTCGAGCGCATCTCGCCTGATGTTCGTTCGGTTCTCGCACGTACCCTTGTTGCGGGCTGTCGAGCACCCGAGGAGGTCGGTGGAGATCATGGCGTAGCCTCCGCCACAGATACCGCAGCGGGTAAGACCAGAGAGAAGGTACCGTGGCCGCCGACGGGTGTTGACCTGAGCCGCTTCGCTCGAGGCCGCTCCGTCTTCGCGCAGACGTAAGCCGGCCTGCCTCGCTTTCACAGCTTCCCACAGCGTATCTTCAACGATCTGCAGCTCAGGTACGTTCTGAGTGATCCATTCCTCCGGCGGGTTCAGCCGGGCCTGACGCTTGCCAGTTGCTGGGTCCTTGACGAAGCGCTGGCGGTTCCAGACGAGCTTGCCGATGTAGAGCTCGTTGTTGAGGACGCCCGTACCGCGCTTCGGATTGCCGTTGATCGTGCTGAAGCCCCAGTCGCCTCCGCTCGGTGCGGATATCTTCTCGCGGTTGAGTTCCACCGCGATGCGCTTCGCCGATTTGCCGGCGGCGTAGTCGCTGAAGATGCGACGGACGACCGCAGCTTGGTCGGTGTCGATCGTTCGGTCGCCGCGGACAGCCTCACCATGGGCGTCGAACTGCTTGACCACGGTGTAGCCGTAGGAGTTGCCGCCGCCAGACTTTCCCTGCTCGACGCGGCCGCGCAGACCGCGCCGCGTCTTGTCCGCGAGGTCCTTCAGGAAGAGGGCGTTCATCGTGCCTTTCAGGCCGACATGGAGCTGGGTGACCTCGCCTTCGGACAAGGTGATGATCTTCACGTCGCCATAGACCATGCGCTTGAACAGGCCGGCGATGTCCTCCTGGTCGCGCGACAGGCGATCCATTGCCTCGGCGAGGACGAGCTGGAAACGGCCGCTCAGCGCGTCAGCGATCATCGCCTGAATGCCGGGGCGCAGGAGCGACGCGCCGGAGATCGCGTGATCGGTATATTCCTCGATGATCTGCCAGCCCTGGCGCTCGGCATGCGCACGGCAGACGCGGAGTTGATCGGCGATGGAGGCGTCGCGCTGTGAGTCGCTCGAGTAGCGCGCGTAGAGGGCAACCTTCACGAGGGTTCTCCTGCTTCGGTCGGGAGGCGCCGCGGGCGCGCTCCTTTTTGTCCCGGCATTGTATCGTTGAGCCGCGCAGCAAGCCAGAGCCCGCACAAACCCGATCAATTCAAATACCGTGGCCTTCGACGCCGGCAGCTGATCAGCCGTCGCGGCCGATCTCGCCAACGGCGGGCCGACAGAGGTCGCGAATCCGGGTGAGGCCTGCTATATTGTTGGCAACCGAAGCCGTTGAGCGGCGGACACACAGGAGAGCGATAATGGAGCGAATTTTCCCGTGCGCCCTGCTGGCGTGCATCATCGAAGGCAGACTGCCTCGACCTCAGGAACTGGAGTACGTAACCGACCGGGTCCTGAGGGAGGCGTTCGGCGCGAGCGCGGCTTATGGTCGACGGCACGCCGCGGCACTGGCCCGTGCCGCGCTCGGCGGCGTGGGCGCGGTGAGGCCCGAGGCCGACGCGGTCGCGGCATAAGCGCGCCCCGCATCGCCGCTGCGCGCGCCGGCTACGCCTTTGGCGCGGGGCGCTCCGCGAGCTCATGCTCGAGGCTCTCGATGAGCGCATTAAGCTCCGCAAGCTCGACCCCGGCGGCATTGCCCCGGGCGCGACGGCCCTCGTGCAGAAGCTCGCGCCAGAAGGCGATCGTGTCGGGATAGACGGGGTGGCCGCGAAGCCGCTGCGCGCTGGCGATCGCCAACTTCAGATTATTTGCGATCGTTCCGTCTATCTTCATGGCCGGTGGGTAGCATGGTTGACGATCTGTGCCAGCGGGCAGGGCGGACGCGCGACGAGCGATGTGCCGGATCGTGAAATCATATCGCACTATGGGAGCGCCTCCGCACCACCCCTCCGCACACCGGCGTTGGGCTCAAAAGCTCAAACTCGAGAGACTGTGAGGGGATTGGCGTCCGCGACCAGCGTTATACTTCCCTTTTGCAATCCTGCTGAAGTCCGCCAATCGCGCGCCGAAGGCGTTCAACATTACGCGCGACCTTCGCTCAGTCGAGTGTCATTTCGTGGAACACCCGGATGATCTCGTCGCGATTGATCGGTTTTCGGAAAATTCGTTCTGACGGATCGCATGGTCTGCAATCTTCCGGGGTCGCGGTTATGAAGATCACCGGAACCGGACCAAGGAGGCGGTGGATCTCGGCGACGGCGAGGGGGCCGGTGCCCTCCAGCAACTTCACGTCTGAAGTCATGAACGCTGGACGATGCGCGATCGCGGCCGAGACGGCTTCGTCCTGTGTTACGGCAAAATCGACCGACGTGGCACCGCCTTCCTCGAGCAGATCCTGTATGATCATCGCAATCAGCGTCTCGTCCTCGATAATCAGCACGTGGCACACAATCTCAGCTCCTTCTTGAGATATTAGAACGTGTTAGCTCCGGGCTCGGGCCCGTCGCTGACGTCCCATCGGTGCCCGCCTCGACATTTCCGGATTTTCGGGGCATGCTGTCTCTTCGCTCCCTATGATCCTCGACGGAGGCGAAAGCCCCATGACATTCGCCGACGCCATGCTGGACAAGGAAGCGCAGCGGATTGCGGCCGTCAGGCGCTACGATGTGCTGGACACGCCGCCTAATGGAGCCTTCGACCGGATCACAGCGCTCGCCGCGCGGCGCTTCGGTGTCCCGATCTCGATCATCAGCATCGTCGACGAGGACCGCATCTGGTTCAAGTCGCACCACGGACTGTCCGCCCAGCAGATCGATCGCGGTCCCGGTCTGTGCGCATCGGCGATCCTGGCCAACGACCCGTATCTGCTGCCGGACGCGAGCCTCGATCCGCGATCGCTCGCCAATCCGTTGGTCGCCGGCGACTTCGGCTTGCGCTTCTACGCCGGCATCCCGCTCACCACGAGCGACGGCTACAATCTTGGCACTCTCTGCGTAATCGACAAGGAGCCGCGGCCGATAGACGAGAGCCAGATCGAAGACCTCAAGGATCTCGCCTCGATCGTGATCGACCATTTGGAGATGCGCCTCTCGGCGCAACACGCGGTCAGTCAGGCCAAGCTGATGGCGAGGGAGATCGACCATCGCGTCATGAACAGCCTGCAGTTCGTCTCCGGGTTGCTGGCGATGCAGAGCCGCACGCCCGACGTCGGCCCAGCTGCATCCCACCTCCAGTTGGCGGCAAACCGGGTGGCGGCTGTCGCCCAGGTCCACCGCCACTTCTACGCCGACGAGGCTGACGAGGCATCGTGCATCGCCTTCCTGCGGCGGCTGTGCGAGGATCTTGCGACAATCCTGGGCCGATTGATCGTCGTGCATGGCGACGATGGCAAGGTTCCGACGACGTGGATCCAGCCGATCGGCCTGCTCGTCAACGAACTAGTGACGAACGCCGCGAAACACGGCGCCGGTCGTATTGACGTCACCTACGCCCACGAAGCGGGCGAACACCGCATCGTCGTGTGCGACCAAGGCGAAGGCTTGCCCGCCGACTTCGATCCCGCCGCCGCCGCCAAGAGCCTCGGCATGCGTGTAGTTACCTCACTGGCGCGGCAGCTTGGCGGAACGCTGTCGGCCGCCGACCGATCGGATGCGAAGGGTTCCTGCTTCACCGTGAGGTTTACGGGCAGCGCCTGAGCCAGAGCGCCTCCAATCGTTCATAGACGGAACGCCGTCTCAGCAGGGAGCTGTCGGCCTCGGCGGTCGTTCAGACGGACCCTTCAGAGCCTCAGTCCGGCGCGAGCCCGCTCAGCGCGGCAAATGCCTTGCTAGGGCTTCGCATCTTCGTGGGGCGGCGCCGGCGCGCGCGCCTTCTCCGCATCGGCGATGTATCTGTGGGCGGCGCAACGGGCCAGAGCCCGGACGAACTTGATCAGTCGCTCGTCTGCCTCTCCCAAACTGGTGTGAAGACGCAGCTTCCCGGTCGTTGCTTCGTCGGTCGTCTGGGCAGGTTCCAAATTGCGCATGGAGCGTGCTCAATGCCTGTCGCGTAGTGTCCGCCCTTCCGGACAACGCGTTTTTCCTTTTCGCTCCCCAGCGTTTGGTCGTGAGCGATCCGGCGATCACCCGCCAGCGGGCTGAAAACTTCCGAGCCGCTCCTCGCGCTCGATTATATCGTGGATGTGGTGCGCGATGCGCTGCGCGACGAAGCGCGCCGCCTGCGCGCCCCACCTCGGATCGATCCGGTCCCGAATTTCACCGATCTCGGCCGTAAGCGCATCGGGCAGGGCGGCGATCATCGTCTCGAGAAACGCGGCCGATCCGGAGCGCGCCCAGTCGGTCGCGAGATCCTGGCGACCAAATAAGGCAAGCGTCAGCGTGCCGCGTGCCGGCAGACCGGTCTCGTGCAGGATGGTTGCGGCCTCTTCCAGGCTCATGTGGCGCGTGCCCTTGAGAGTCCGGTTGAGTTGATCTTTCGAGAGCCCGACGCGCGCGACCAGATCGCGCTGGCTGACGCCGCTTTCCTCAACGAGGTCGGCGACGACGGCGTGCAACGGCGCCGTGGTGAAGGGGGGCGGATCGGCGGTGGTGGACACATGACTTCTCCAGCTATCGAGTCGCGGCCAAGGTAGCGCGAAGCCAGAGTGTAGGAAAACAAAACAAGAACATCCTAGATAAGCGCCGTGTTCCCACGCGCGGAGGCCCGCTGGGATTGCCTCAAGATAAGCTCGTTCTCCTTGCGAATCACCCCAGGATCGGACCCGCGACAAGTGTCGCGGAGTCGTCCGATCCTTGGGCCAGTTTCCGCGACGGACGTCGCGGGAGCATAGGAAAATACCAAGCGATACCGCGACGGCTGTCGCAAATTCCGCGACGCGGATGGAAATATGTTCGCTGAATGTTCCTTTCTGTTGAAGCCGGGGGTGAGCGGCGTGAGGTGAGTGGGCGGTCGGTGTTCGACCGCGCCGACACCCACGGAGACCCTCCCGATGCTGACCATGAAGCTCCCGCTGACCCGAGCCCGGCTCGGCCGTGCCAGCGACTATGTCGTACCCGCGGCCGCATTGCTGCTCTGTGCCAGCGCCGCTTATGCCGGCGCCGACACCACCTTCGGCCCGGCGCTGACGAAATTTACTGACTTCCTCGAAGGCTCGGGCGGGAAAATCATCGCCGTCCTCAGCCTCGCCGGCGGCCTGATCGGCATGGCGTCGGGCCGCTTCACGCTGGCGCAGGTGGCGGTGCCCGTTGCGGTCGGCATCGGCGTCGGCACCGGCGTACCCATCGTCACCTCCACCGTCACCGCACTCATCTGAGCGCGGGAAAGAGGGCGGAGTGACGCGATGTCGGACAAGTATTTCATTCCCCGGCGGCTCGACGATCCCGAGCTCATTGGTCTCTGGACCCTTGATGAATTCATCGGTCTCGCAGCGCCGTTCGCCTGGGGAATCCTCTCCCAGCACATCCTGTTGGGCATCCTGGGCGCCGGGGGCGTCTGGTTCGCGCTGCGAAAGGCAAAAGCAGGGCGCGCCACCTCCTGGGTCATCCACGCGGCCTACTGGTATCTGGGAGCGGGCTTCGTCCGGCTTCGCGCCACTCCGCCCTCCCATTGCCGTCGGCTCGCCGGCTGAGGGGAGGGGGCTCATGCTATCCGATATCGCGCATCAGCGCGGCCAAGCACTGCTGCGGCAGCGCAAGATCCTGCTCGTCGCCGCCGCGGCGTCGTTCCTGACCAACCTCGCATTGGTCTCGGCGCTGAGCACCCGCGACCGCGAGGTGATCCTGCAGCCGATCTCGTCACGGCCGCTGGCGATCAGCTCGTCGGGCGTGTCGGCCGACTATCTCGAGCTCGTCACCCGCGACGTCGCGCTGATGCTGCTCAATCGGTCCCCGGCCGGTCTCGACTATTGGATGGAGCAGATCCTGAAGCTCGCTGATCCCGCCTCCTACGGCGCGCTCAAGGCCGAGTTGGTCAAGATCGTCACCGAGCAGCGCGGCTCGGACCTGAGCCAAGCCTTTGTGATCACGGGAATGACGGTCGATCCCAAGGCGCTGTCCTCCACGGTCGAGGGTGACCTCAAGACCTTCGTCGGGGGCCAGGTCATCGCCAGCGAGACGAAACGCTTCCGCTTCGGCTGGAGCTACGTGGGCTTGCGCCTCTCGCTCACCAGCTTCGCGCTCATTTCCCAGAATAAGGAGGCGTTTCGATGACCGCCGGACCAGCTGCCGATCTGCCTGCTGCGGATACGACTTTTACTGTCGCTGACGACGTCCAATGGAGCGACATCAACCTGAAGCCGTTCAGCTTCGCGACCATCGCCGCTGCCTTGGCGCTCGCTGGTTCGCCGGCGTGGGCCGAGCAGTTTCGTCAGACTGCGGACAATGCGCAGGTCGACTGCGTCGTCTCGGCCCGCGAGCTCACCCGCATCAGCCTCATCGCGGATGCCTTCGCCAGCGTCAGCAAGATCACGACCGGCTACCCCTATAATGACTTCACTGTCACCAACGAGCCGGTCCGCGGTGACATCTATATCTCGGTGCCGGACGGCTTCGCGCCCGGCCGGGTGATCTTCTTCGCCACGAGCAAGAAGGGCTTCGTCTACAAATTCACCTGCAAGGTGGCTGGCGATGAGGCGGAGCAGATCTTCGTCTCGAACCCCGCGATCGCCGGCGATCGCGCGCAAAGCTGGGAAGCGAAATCCACGCCCCGCGATGCCGCCGTCCGCCTGATCCAGGCGATGGCGACGAGTGCTGTGCCCGATGGCTTCCAGGTCCGGCAGGTTGCGAGCCCGCCGACGCGGCTCGGTGATCTCAGCGTGCGCCTGATCGCCGAATATCGCGGGGGACGGCTGACCGGCAAGGTGCTGCGGATCGACAACCGCGCCGCCAAGGCGGTCGTCATCGACCCGGCCACCGTGGCGCCGAACGGCAGTCTCGCGATCAGTATCGGCACGGCCGAACTCGCGCCTAAGGGTGCGACGACGATGTATCTCGTCCAGGATGCGGGAGCGGGCGAATGACCGGCGCGCCTCCCACCAGCGCGGTCGCAGCCACTCGCCCCGATGACAGCGGCAGCGCGATCGGCGCGCTGAACAGCAAGACCCGGGCGCGTCAGCGCATGCTGCTGCTCGGCGGCGGCGGAACTGTGGCGATGGCGCTGCTCTGGCTCGTCGCCGGTGGCGGTACTACTAGCAAGCACGACGCCCAGGCGCCGCAGAAGATCGAGACCGACGGCATCGTCAATCGCGATCTCAGCCAGCGCGAGTTCGTCGCGATCTACGGCAACCGATTGGATGCGCAGGCGCGCCAGCTGAAGGCGCTCGAGGAGCGGCGTGCGGTGGATCCTGCGATCCAGGCAAAGCTCGACGCGCTCGCCGCCGAGAACCAGGCGATGAAGGCCGACGGCGCGCACACGATCGACGCGCTGACCCAAGAGAATAGCACACTCCGCACCGAGCTGACGCGCGCTCAGTCCGTTCCGGCACCTGCGCCCGCGGCGGTGCCGGCATACGGCACCCGTGATCCGTCGATCCCGTCAGGATCGCCGCTCGATCCTAACCTTGCCCGCGACGCGGGTGGAGCGGCGCTGCCAGCGGCCGTCGAACGACAGGTGAAGACGCTGTCGTTCACGACGGTGGCGGCCGAGGGGGCGGGCGCCGCCAAATCGGGACTACGAGCCGGGCGTCCGCAAGCCCCCGCGATCGAAGTTGAGGACAGCCCGGATTATCTGCCGCCGAACAGCTATGCGCCGGCGCGCGTCATCGTCGGCGTCGATGCTTCGGCCGGCGTCGCCAGCCAGACCGACCCGCTGCCGGTGGTGTTGCGGATCACCGGGCCGGCCCGCTCGGTGGTCAAGGACGGCAAGCTCCTCACCACCAACATCCAGGGCTGCGTCGTAAACGGTGCGGCGCGCGGCGATCTGTCGGCCGAGAAGGTCTATGTGAAGCTCCAGAAAATGACCTGCGACCAGCCCGGCGGCCGGGTCGCGGTCAGCGAAGTCAAGGGCTTCATCAGCTTTGCCGGCAAGACCGGCGTACGCGGACGGGTTGTCAGCCGCGAGGGTAGTCTCGTCACCCAGGCTTTGCTCGCCGGCATTGTCGGCGGCTTCGGGCGCGGCTTTTCGGCCAATGCCAACAGCCTGTTCTCGGGACTGTCGAGCGGCACCGATGGCAAGCGCCAGACGCTCGGCGCCGGCGACATCGTCCAGGGCGGTCTCGGGCAAGGCGTCGGCGACGCCGCGGACACCGTCTCCAAATACCTGATCGAACGCGCAGAACAATATCAGCCCGTCGTCGAGATGCCGACCGGCATCGATGTCGAAATCGTCTTCCTCGATGGCGTCTATGTGAGGAACTCCCAATGAATTCGCAAAACATGACCCGCGGCACTGTCCTTGATAAGATGAGGCGCGCGGAGGGACCGCACTTCTGGGCGACTCTTGCAGGAGCCTCGCTTCTGTTCGGCATGGGCGCCGGTGGCATTACCAACGCCGTGCGTGCCGCGCCGACTGCCTCGGTGAGCATCAACACCGAGTTGGTCCGAACCGCGCTGAAACTGCGCCTGCCGAAGACCGCGATCGGTGCGATCGACTGCGGCCGATTCGGTGGTCTCTGCGAAGTCGTCGCGGGGACGACGCTCTTCTATGTCGATCGCGGCGCCCGCTTCCTGATGATCGGGCGGCTCTATGACATGGAGACGCGCAGCGACCTGACCGCCGCGCGCCTGCTCGAGCTCAATCCCGATCTGCTGCTCGCTGGCGCCGCCGGCAAGCGCGACGATGCTAATGATCAGCCCGCGCCCACGCCCGCCAAGGCGGCAAGGGTCGACCTCAGCGTCCTGCCGACAGGTGGCGCCATCCATTGGGGCCCGGTCAACGGTCCGCGCCTGATCATACTCAGCGATTTCGCCTGCAGCTATTGCCGGCATCTGTCGGCGGAACTGGTCAAGCTCGGCGCGCGCGTCGAGGAACGGCCGATCTCGATCTTTGGCCCGGAGAGTCGTAGGAAGGCGGAGGCGGTGCTTTGCGCGGCCGATCCCCCCGCCGCACTCCACGCCGCCTATGATGGCCGGCCACTTCCCGTCGCTGCGAAGTGTGATGTCGCCGGTCTCGACGCGAACGAAGCCTTCGCCAAGCAGCACGGCTTCAGCGGCACCCCGGTCATCATCCGCGCCGACGGCGCTGTGCTCGAAGGCTTCCGACCCGCCGAGCAGCTCAAGGCCTTCATCGATGGAGGCAAAGCATGAACCGAAACCTTCTCGCAACGGCATTGCTCGGTGGTGCCGCCCTCCTTTCCGGCTGTGCGACGCTCGGTGGCACGGTCAAGGGCGACTTCGCCTGCCGCGCGCCGACCGGCACGTGCGCACCGATGACCGCGATCGATGCGGCCGCAATACGAACGTTGGCAGGCGAGGGTGCTGGCACTGAGGCGGAAGTCCGCTCGCGCCAGCCATCGCTTGCACTACGCTCCGGTGCTGTCCCGGTGCGGACCGGCGAGCGCATGCTAACGATCCTGCTGCCCGCTCATGTCGATGAAGCCGATGTGCTCCACGACGCCGCGACCGTGCACGCCGTCGTCGAAGAGGCCGGCTGGACCTTCGCCGCCGGCAGCGACCTCGCATCCAATCCCGAGTTCTCGCGCAGTTCCGCCCCTTCCTCCCTGCGCGAGGCAGTCGCCGGTGCTTCGGCACCGGCGATCGAGGGGCTCGAGACGCTCCCCGCTCGAGCCCCTCAACCTTTCACGCCGCCGGGCGTCGCTGGCGACGGTCCATCGGCAGTGGCGATCGCGGCGGCGCGCTCCGGACATCGGGTCGCAGGGCCTACCATCCCCCAAACAGGGACGTCCGCCGTAGTCGCGCCGATACCAAACGCAGCTCCAGCAACGCTGCCGCCCGGCAAGGTCGTTCTACCGCAAGGCGATCCCGCAGCGACGCGCGCGAGGCTTAGGGCCTTGGCGGCGCCGCAGTTGCCGAAGCTCGGCCAGCCGCCGATCGCCGGCGATCCTGACGCGGCTGACCCCGCTGCGGATGACCCCGCCGATCCGTCCATGACGCTGCCCCGTCAGGAGCTGCCGCGATGAGCCTGTCGCTGCGCACTCTGATGGGCACCGTCATGACCGGCCTGTTCGGCGATGGCGAGGAGAGCGAGGGCGATCGTCCCGTGCTCGGGCTCGACATGCTGTCGAGCTTCCTGCCGTACCGTGTCTATGAGCCATCGACCCGGCTCTACCTGAATGCGCGCTCGACCGGCTTCGTGCTCAATGTCGCGCCACTGGTCGGCGCTGACGAGAAGGTCGGCGACCTGCTCGGGCAATTCTTCTCGGAAGGGTTGCCAGCAGGCGCCTGCGTCCAGATCGTCCACTGGGCAAGCCCGCGCATCAGCCGCAACATCGCGCCGTGGTTTGCACCACGCTATGCGCGCGGCGGCGTCTATGAGCGGATCGCGCGCGCCCGGGCGCAATGCCTCTACGATCTCGTCTGGACGAGCGGCTCAGCCGGTGCGCCGTTCCATGCGCGGCATCACCAGTTGCTCGTCTCGGTCGGCGTACCCGCGGCGAGCGCCACCTCGAAGGAGGAGCTGATCGCGGTGCGCGAGAGTCTGCTCGGCGTGTTGCGCTCGCTCGACGTGCCGGCGGTCGATGTCACGCCGGTCGAACTGATCGCCTTCCTCGACGACCTGACCTCGCCGACCACCGCCAGCGGCGACGATGCCGTCGATTATAATCCGCTCGATCCGATCGCGGATCAGGCGCTCCGTCGGGACATCGAGCTGGTCGTCGAAGAAAGCCGGATGCTGCTCCGGACCGAACGCTTCCGGGCGACTGGCGCGAGGCAAGGCGACGCACCCGAGATCGGCGAAATCTATCCCGACCGTTTCGACGTGCGTCATTTCGGCGTGCGCAACATGCCGACGCGCTGGACGCCGTGGGAAACGGCGCGGCTGATCGGCGACCTGATCACCGATAAGCTACGATTTCCGTGCCCTGCCGCGACGATCCTGTGCCTGGTCTATCCCGACCAGGAGGCCGCCTCGGCCCGCGCGGGGATGAAGTTCCTGAGGACCACATCGCTCAGCGAAGGCAAATCGGCGCGCTATGTTCCGAAGTTGCGTGAGCAGGCCGCTGAGTGGCGGGAGGTTCAGGCGCAAATGCAGGAAGGGCGCCGGCTGGTACGTGCTTTCTACGGCGTCACCTGCTTCTCACCTGAAGGCGACGGCGACCGCAACGAGCGGATGGTCAAGTCGCTCTACAAGTCGGCCGGCTGGGATCTCGCCGACGAGCGCTTCCTTCAGATCCAGGGCTTGCTCGCGGCGATGCCGCTGACGCTGGCGGACGGCCTCGGTGCCGATCTCGAGCGCTGCCGGCGGATGCGGACGATGCTGTCGACGACTGCGGCGAACATCGCGCC
This sequence comes from Sphingomonas profundi, assembly GCF_009739515.1. Classification (NCBI taxonomy): domain Bacteria; kingdom Pseudomonadati; phylum Pseudomonadota; class Alphaproteobacteria; order Sphingomonadales; family Rhizorhabdaceae; genus Alterirhizorhabdus; species Alterirhizorhabdus profundi. The sequence goes on along the minus strand of NZ_CP046535.1, from coordinate 3,438,474 downwards.
GGTGCAGGGCGAATATCTCGGCGGCGCGATCCCGCATCTGCTGTTCCTCGGCAGGCGGGGCCAACCCTTCTTCTGGTCGCCGTTCGAGAATGGTGCCGGCAATCATAATGTCGCGATCTTCGGCAAGTCCGGGTCGGGCAAGTCCGTGCTGCTGCAGGAGATGTGCGCGAGCCTGTGCGGCGCCGGCGCCAAGGTCGTCGTCATCGACGACGGCCGGTCCTTCATGAACAGCTGCCGGCTGCAGGGCGGGCGCTTCATCGAGTTCACGCTGGCGAGCGGCTTCTGTCTCAACCTCTTCTCGATGATCGACCGCGAGCGGGTCGCCGAAGACGAAGACTACCGGCTCGACTGCATGGCGATGCTGAAGGCGATCGTCGGGCAGATGGCGCGGTTCATCGACCGGCTGACCGACACCGAGCGCGGCCTGATCGACCAGGCGGTCAATCGCGTATGGGAAGAGCAGGGCCGCGCCGGCTCGATCGATGCGGTCGCCGCCGCGCTCGAAGCAACGGGCAATGCCGACGCCGCCAATCTCGCGATCGCGATGGGGCCATTTCGCAGCGGCGGCACCTATGGCGGCTTCTTCAACGGTGAGGCGACGCTGGCGCTGGAGGCGGACTTCACCGTCTTCGAAATGTCCGACCTCGCCACCCGCGAGGAACTGCGCTCGGTCGTGCTGACCGCGATCATGTTCATGACCAGTCAGGCGATGACGCGGTCACCCCGCTCGGTGAAGAAGCTGCTGCTGATCGACGAGGCCTGGGCGATGCTCAAGGGCGGCTCGATGTCCGACTTCGTCGAGACGTACGCGCGCACCGCGCGCAAATATGGCGGCGCGCTGTGCACAGCGACCCAGTCGTTGAACGACTTCTACAAGTCGGACGGCGCGACTGCGGCGCTGGAGAATTCGGACTGGATGCTGATCCTTCAGCAGAAGCCCGAGACGGTCGCGGATCTGCGCAAATCGGCCCGGCTCGATATGGACGATCGCACGGAGGGTCTGATCCGCTCACTGAAGCGGTCGGGCTCGGAATATTCCGAGGTCTTCATCAGGGGCCCCGAAATGCAGGCCATCGGCCGGCTCGTGCTCGACCGCTATTCGGCCACCGTCTTCTCTTCCTCGCCTGACACCTATGCCGCGATCGAGCGGCGGATGGCGGCCGGCGCCAGCATCGCCGAGGCGATCGACGCGGTCGCGGCGGGTGCAGCCGATCCCAGCGAGGCGCACCATGTATAATATGCCCGAACCGATGCGCGCCCGCTTTGCCCGCGCTCGCCGCCTGCTCGCCGATGGCTGCCATCTGCTGCTGAGCGCCGTCCTTTGGGTCAGCGGCATCCTGCTCGCCGCCTTGGGCGCGCTGCTCGCCTTCATGATCCTCATGGCCGACGGGCGACCCTCGCGCTTCTTCGCGCAGCTGCAGAATCTTTCGGCGCACTATCTGTCGGCCGATCAGGCGGCGCGCGCGAGCTTCAACGGCCAGCTCTTTGGCGTCTTCCTTGGCATCGTCGGGATGTTTCTGATTGCGCGCCTGCCGAGCTTCGTACTGCGGCTGCGGCGCGAATTGCGGCGTGGAGGCGATCGTGGCTGACGTGACCACTCGCACCATCGCCGGCTGGTCGGTCACGCGCGTCGCGACGGCGCTTCTTCTGGCCATCGCTCTGATCTGGACGGCATGGGCGACACGCACGCTGGTCGCGCTGGAGCAGCGCCAGATCGTGTCGGTCAGCCTCTCGAGGCTCGTCGAGGATTTCGTTGCCGCGGAAGCGCGCAACGGCGGAACGCCCGAGGAGGCGGCCAAGCGGACCGGCACCTACCTCGCGGCGATCAACACGGCCGTCGCCGATCTTGGCCGTGATGGCACAACCGTGTTGGTCTCGGAAGCGACGCTCGGCCGCTCGGTCGAGGATCGCACTGCGGACGTGAGGACGCGCGTCGCGCGGGCGCTGGAGGCGAGCCGTGATGCGCGCTGACCAGCAGGATCGCTTCTGGTCGCCCCCACGTCGGCGGCGCTGGTCGCTGCTCGCCTGCCTTGCTGTCAGCGTCCCGGCTTATGCGAGCGTCGCCAGCTGGAGCGATGGCCATATCTTCCTGATCAACCAGAGCAGCAGCCTGCCGAACTGGGCGTTCCTGGTCGATCGTCACCGGGTGCCAGCGCGCGGCGACCATGTCTTCTTCGATCCGCCGCCGAGCGCGCTGCTCGAGCGGCATTTCGGTCGCGATCCGCAGCCATTCGGCAAGATCGTCTATGGAGTCGCCGGCGATCACATTGCGCGCCGTGGACGCCTGTTCCTGATCAACGGCACGCCCGTCGCCCTCGCCAAGCCGAACACGATGCGTGGCGAGCCGCTTCAGGCCGGCCCCACTGGGACCATCCCGCGCGGCTGCTATTTCGTCGCCACGCCGAACAAAGACAGCTTCGACAGCCGCTATGCGGTGATCGGCTGGATCTGCCGGCCGCGGGTGATCGGCGTCGGGGAGTCGATCCTGTGACCCGGCGCATTCCCCTCAGGATCGTCGCGATGGCATGCACCTGCGTCGCACTGCCTGCGTCCGCAAAGGATTATGGTCGGCCGGGTGCGGTCTTCCCGGTGATTGAAGCCGATTTGCTGTCGGTAATCCAGCAGCGCCTGACCGCGATGAAAGCCTCAGGCGAGATCGACCGCGCCAATCGCCAGCTGGCCGAGCGCACCGCCGCCAAGGTCCGCCGGCCCGCCGCGGTTTCCGGCATCGTCACCGCCAAGCAGGAGCGGCGCTGGACGTTCGACCCGACGATCACGGTGGGCCAGGATTTGCGCGATGGGCGGGGGCGGGTGATCGTCGCGGCCGGCATGCGCGTCAATCCGCTCGACACCGTACCGCTGCGCCAGAAGCTCGTCTTCCTTGACGGCGATGACGCCGCGCAAGTGGCCTGGGCGATGCGCAACACCACCGCGCTCGACGCCAAGTTGATCCTGGTCAACGGCTCTCCCTTCGCGCTGATGAAGGCCGCGCAACGCCGGTTCTATTTCGACCAGCAGGGTACGCTCACGCGCCGTCTCGAAATTCGCGCCGTGCCCGCGCTCGTCGAACAGCAGGGCCGCGCGCTGCTCGTCCGCGAGCTGGTCGTCTCGAAAGCCAAAGGAGATCGCGGATGACGCGCGGGAGAAACTCGGCGCGGCGGTGCCTGTCGCTCTTAATCTCCGCCCTCGCCGTTGTGACGTTCGCCGCCCCTGCGCGCGCCGAAGGCACGCCGGGCAAATGCACCGGCCACTTCGTCAATCCGATCACCGACGTCTGCTGGAGCTGCCTCTTTCCGATGTCGGTCGGCGGGCTCAATATCTGGCCGTCGATCGCGGGCCGTCCCGACACGGATAATCCGGACCTGCCGGTCTGCAATTGTGGTCTTCGCGTCGGTATCGCCATGGGCTTCTGGGAACCGGTGCGGCTGGCGGATGTCAGCATGAAGCCGTGGTGCTTCGTCAATCTTGGCGGACTCAAGCTCGACCCGGGTTTCGACATCGGCTTCAAGACGATCGCGGGACCGAGTGCCGTCGGCGGCAAGGCGCAGAATACGAGTGGCTGGCACGTCCACTGGTATGCCTATCCGTTGCTCTACTGGATGGAGATCGTCGCCGATTTCCTCTGCCTCGAAGCGGGCTCGATCGACATCCTCTACATCACCGAGGTCGATCCGCTGTGGCAGGATTCCGAGCTCACCGCGATCATCAACCCGGAAGCCGTGCTGTTCGCCAACCCGCTGGCGCTCGCGGCCTGTGCCGCCGACTGTATTGCCGCGACCGCCAAGCTGCCGACCGATCCATTGTTCTGGTGTGCCGGTTGCCAGGGCACGATGTACCCGCTCAACGGCAATGTTGCGGCCTCGATCGGGCATGTTCAGGCGTCGCGGCTGGCGCTCGCCCGCTTCGCCTACAAGCTCCACCGTGAGCTCGTCGCCTGGGGCACCATGGGCAGACGAGGCCTGTGCGGCAGTTACCTCATGCCGGTGATGCGCAAGCAGCAATACCGCTTCCAGGCCACCAACCCCAATCCCCAGACCGGCGGGCGCTACGCCTGCGCGCCGATTGGCGCATCGACAACCTTAATGTCAGCCGGCCAGGTCTACCCCGCGATCGGAGAAGATATGGGCTATCTCGTCTGGCGCAAACGTAACTGTTGCGCGCTGTGATGCGGCGCGATCTCACCCTCATCGCAGCCGGCGCTGCTCTCGCAGGCGTTCTGCTTGGGCTCGCGTCGGGCGGCGGCGCGCAGACGGTAGACGGCCTCGATCTGGCTAAAGTCAGGGCGCGCGCTAAGCTCGCGCCGACCGATGCCGAGGCGTTCGCGACGTCGATCGCGGGCCGGGGCCAATCGTTGAAGCAGGAGGCGGCCGAGGTGGCCGCGAACGCCCGGGCCGCCGTCAGCGGCTACGCCCGCACGGCCAAGCCAACAAGCGATCCGGCGGCGGCCTTCGATTTCGATGCGATGGTCGCCGCATCGGCCACGCAGATGGCGCCCGAGGATGCGCCGCGGCTCGTTGCCTTCGCCAGCCTCTCGATGCCGGCCGGGTCGCTGAAGGCGGTGATCGCCGATGTCAGCAAGGCGGGAGGCGTGGTCGTGTTTCGTGGCCTCCCCGGCAACTCGGCGCGGACCTTCACCGCGGCGCTGGCCAAGGTGCTACCGGCAGGCGAAGTCAGAGCCGCGGTCGGCATCGACCCGCGGCTGTTCCGCGCTTTCGCAGTCGACGCGGTGCCAGCCTATGTCGTCACCGCGACCGACTTCGATCTGTGCGACGGCTTCGACTGCCACACCGCGCTGCCGCCGCACGATCGGATCGACGGCAACGTCACCCTCGCGCACGCGCTCGATACCTTCGCGTCGGGTAATGGTCCGGCGGCACGCGTCGCGGCGATCTACCGCGCACGGCTCGGCGGAGACGGGCTATGAACCCGCATGCCATTCCGCTGCTTGTCGGGCTTGCGCTATTCGGCGCCGGGCTGACCGGCTCGATGGCGTCGGGTCAGAGCCAGACCGAGGCTGCCCGGACTGAGGGCAAGGCGTTCGCGGGCGACATCGCTGGCAAGGCGCAGAGCGCCGCAAGGACCGCGCCGACGGCGGCAACGCTGCCGAATTTCACCAATTCGCCGCCGCAATCGGCGCTGTTCGACGATCCCGACGCGATCGCGGCACAGGCGGCGGCGGCGGCGACCACCAACCCGGGCTATCAAACCGTGCGCTCGTCGCTCGATCGGCGGCCTCGCGTGGCTGTCGCGGACATTGAGGCGACGATCGCGCGGGGTCGCGCCGTCGCGGATGATCCGACGACCTATGTCAGCGGCATGGGGGTCAGCGGCGGCGAGGGCAGCTGCCGCGAGCTTCCACCATCGACCGGTGGCGCTGGCACCTATGAGGCGACCTGCAACGACGGCGTCGTGCTCGAGGAAAAAACGGAAGTTTGCACGATCCCGCTGGTTGTCTCGGTCACGCGAACCACCGCCTATCGCTTTTGGTGCAGTGCCTACAATGCGCGGTTCAATCGCGTCGACGACTGCAGCCTGTTCGAGGCGGCAAGCTGCCGCGTCACCGGCACCCACGCCGGACGCTGCCTGGTCCGCGGTGCTCGCGGCGGCTGCATCGAGCCCGGCGAACCGGTCGACGAGCTGCTGTGCGATGCCGAGGTCGCGGGCGCGACGTTGCTCAACACCGAAGGCACGAGTTCGATCGCCGAGCGACGCGACGAAAGCGCCTGCGCCGGGCCGGCGGCGGACGGCGGCTGCACGCTGGAGGCGGAGACCTGCACGTCGAGCGACCCAGTAACCCGCACGATCGACGGCATTGCGGTCACCAAGCCATGTTGGGCGTGGGGGCGTCGCTATCAGTGCCATCACGCCGTCCCCGCAGAGAATTGCGATGCGCTCGAGGCGAACACATCGTGCCGTTTCGTCCGCGAGGAATGTCTGACCGACGACCTACCGTGCCCGACGCGCGAGCGGATCTACGCTTGCGCGGTGCCGTACGGCCCCGCGGCGCAGAAGCAATATGTCTGCGATGGCGACATCTACTGCATCAACGGCGAGTGCGAGACGATCGATCGCCAGCCGAACGCGGAGTTCAAGGATGCGGCCGTCGCACTGCATGCCGCGGCGCAGGCAGGCGGGGAGTTCGATCCCGCCACCCTGACCCTGTTCAAGGGCGAGCGCGACACCTGCCACTCCAAGGTGTTCGGCCTGCTCAACTGCTGCGCCGGCAAGGCCTTCCCGCTGATCCCTTATTCGAGCCTGCTGGTCTCGCTCGGTTGCTCACGGGAGGAGGTGTTGCTCCACCAGCGCGATGCCCAGGGGCTGTGCCATTATGTCGGCAGCTATTGCTCGGACAGCGTGCTCGGCGTCTGCGTTACCAAGAAGAAGGCCTATTGCTGCTTCGAGTCCAAGCTTAGCCGCATCCTCCAGGAGCAAGGCCGGCCGCAGATCGGCAAGGCGTGGGGCACGCCCAAGAAGGAGAGCTGCCAGGGCTTTACCATCGACGAATTCGCCCGGCTCGATCTCAGCCGGATGGATTTCTCGGAGGTCTATGCCGAGTTCCAGGATGCGGCGAAGCTGCCCGAGGACCTCGCCACCATCGACACGCTTAAGCGCAAGATCGACGACTATTACGCGATCAGCGGAGGTGGTCGGTGAGCCCGCCCCGCGCCCGCGTTGTCGGCTTCCTCGTGCTCGGCATCGCCGCCGCGCCGTCGGTCCGCGCTCAGCCTCCCGCCGCGCCGGCACCGGTGCAGCAGGGCGACCGCTTCTACTGCCATGATCGCAAGCTCGGCACCTGGTTCTACTGCGAGCGGCCGAAGGCCGAGGCGCCGACATCGCCCGCGTCGGCCGCACCGCCCAAGCCGACCGCGGCGGAGAAGCTCGATGCCGTCACCGCCGAATTACGCGAGCTGAAGGCCAGGGCAATCCTCGAGCCGACGCCGGAGAATGTCACCGCCTACATCCGCTTCCAACGCGCGCAACTCGATCGTGCATCGCTGTTCGGCGATGTCTGGCAGCGCGCGCTGTGGCAGGCGCCGGAGCTCGACTACACGCTTCAGCGGCCGGTCGGCACCGTCGCCAAGCAGGTATGGTCGGACGCGCGCAAGGTCGAGCGCGACCAGGCGCTCGACCGCATCGGCCAGCGTTACGGGCTGTTCTACTTCTTTGCGCAGGGCTGCGGCGCCTGCAAACTTATGTCGCCAATCGTCAAAGCCGTCGCCGACACGCACCACATGACGATACGGGCGATCTCGACTGACGGCGGCCCGTCCGAGACCTTCCCACGCTACACCGTCGAGACCAACCAGCGCGCCGCAATGGGGCTGACCGCAAAAACGACGCCCGCCGTCGTGCTGTTCGACAGCGCCACGCGCAACGCGATCCCGATCGGCTACGGCATCATCGCCGCCGACGAGCTGATGGAACGCATCTTCCTCCTGACCCAGCGAAAGGCCGGCAGTGACTATTGATCCGCCAAGTCTCCGCGCCCGCATCCGCGCCGCAGTCGCAACTGGCCAGGCCGCGCTCAAGCGCGGAGCAGACGGAGTAGCGTCGCTCCGCTGCGCTGCGGCGCTGTTGGGCGCGCTCGTGCCGCTGTTGGTGCCGGCGGGCCCCGCCACCGCCGATGTCGGCGGCGCGATGGATCGGTTCGTCGCCGATGCCGGCGGCGCCGCCAACGTCACCGGCCCGAGCGCCTTCCAGGGTCAGTCGGCCGGCTATTATAGCCTCGGCAACGTCTGGACGCGCTTCCCGCAGAAGACGACCAACCTTGCCAATCTGCAATTGCCCTCGGCCCGCGCCGGCTGCGGCGGCATCGACCTGTTCGCCGGCTCCTTCTCGTTCATCAACTCGAGCGAGATCGTCGCGATGCTGAAGGCGGTTGCGAACAACGCCGTCGGCTTCGCCTTCAAGCTCGCGATCGACACCGTCTGCCCGGAATGCTCGAAGGTCATGGATGAGTTCGCCCAGAAGGCGCAGCTCATGAACAACCTCAACATTTCGAGCTGCGAGTCCGCCCAGGCACTGGTCGGCTCGATGTGGCCGAAGGGCGACCTTGCCGACAAGGCGATCTGCGAGGCGATCGGCAACTCGGACGGCATCTTCTCCGACTATGCCGCCGCCAAGCATGGCTGCGGCAGCAAGGGCGAGCGCAGCTCCACCATCAGCGGCGCCGATCCGGCGAAATGGGATGCGGTCAACAGCGCGGTGCCGCGGAACTACACCTGGCACGTGCTCAAGGGTTCGAAATTCTTCAACCCCGGCGGCAGCTTCGACCGCGAGCTGGCCGAATATGTCATGACCATGGTCGGCACGATCATCTACGTGCCGCCGACCGACAGCGATCCGGGCCGCTTCCAACCGCTGACCGGCGACACCAGCTCGACGCTGGTCACGGCGCTGCTCGACGGCACCAGCGCAAGCGAGGTCCAGGTTTACCATTGCGATACCGAGGATCAGTGTCTCAATCCGACGCTCGCACCCTTGTCGGTGCCGACCGCCAAGGCGCTGCGCCCGCGCGTCACCGCGCTGATCGACGGCATGGTCGAGGCGATCCGCGCCGACACTGCGATCACGCCCGAGCAGAAGGAACTGCTGCAGATCTCGTCGGTGCCGCTCTACAAGATCCTGACGGTGCAGGCGGCTTATGCGCGCGGGCTTTCGACCGACGATCGTTCGACCTTGGCCGAGATTGCCTCGATCGACCTGCTCTACGCGATCCTCGACCAGCTCGTCAGCGAGGTCGGTAAGGCGAAGGCGAGCTTTATCGCCGCCGACGAAGCCAAGCTCGCCGCGTGGAGCGCGCAGATCGCCGTGGCGCGGACGACCCTCGCCGATCGGCAGCAGACGACGCAGGCGCGGGTGACCGCGATCATGGCCATCATCCAGAAAACGCAGTTCCTCGAGAATGTACTGGCGACCTCGATGTCTCCGGGCATGGCCGCGTCGCTCGACTGGTCGCGCGGCGTCGGCGCCCGCGGCCTCAACTAGGATAGCGCAGATGGCGACCGTCGAGCTCTTCACGATCGGGGGCGGCGAATATATCGTCAACGTCCTCAATGCGGTCGCGGCATGGACCGGGGCAGGGGGCTATAAGAGCCTGCTCCGGGTCGTCATGGTCATGGGCCTCGCTTATTCGGTCCTGATCGTCGCCTTCAGCCTCGACTGGCGGGCGTGGCTGCACTGGTTTCTGCAGGCGACCCTTATGTACATGGTGCTGATGGTGCCGCGGATGGACGTCCAGGTCACCGACCGGATCAACCCCAGCCTCGCCCCGGCGCACGTCGCCAACGTGCCGCTCGGCCTCGCCATGATGGCGAGCTTCACCAGCCAGGTGGGTGACTATCTGGTCCGCTCGTCGGAGCTAGTGTTCGGCCTGCCCGGCGACCTCGATTATAGCCGCAACGGCATGATCTACGGCTCCCGGCTGTTCGAAGCGACGCGAGGCCTCCGGATCAACGATCCCGAGTTCGCCGCCAACCTCGAAGAGCATTTCCGCCAGTGTGTCTTCTACGACGTGCTGCTCGGCCGCTATTCGATGGAGACGCTGGCCGTCGCGCCCGATCTGTGGGGGGCGATCGGGCCGGGAAGCCAGGCGCGCGCGCAGCGTTTGCTGGCGCGCGATGCTTCAGGCGCGGTGACCTCGTCGATCCAGACCTGCCGCGAAGCCTATACGTCGCTGAGCACCCAGTGGAACGGCATGACCGACGATCTCGGCAAGCTGTTTGGGCGCCAGCTTTATCCGAAGCTGACCGCCGATCTCGCCAAGGCGAAGCTGTTTGCCGATCTGCCGGTCGCCTATCGCTACCTGACCGGCGTCTCGGCCTCCGCCAGCGACATCTTGAAGCAGACGCTGACGATCAACGCGATGAGCCAGGCGATGCACGGGGCGGCGGGCGCCACCGGCACCGGCAGCGTCGATGTCTATGCCCAGACCCGCGCCGATATCCAGACTGAGCGCACCTATAGCTCGATCGCGCATGCCGCGATGAAGTGGGTGCCGATCCTCAACATCGTGCTGACCGTCGTCTTCTACGCGCTGTTCCCAGTGCTCTTCCCGCTGTTCCTGATGCCGCGAAGCGGCCCGATCGCGCTCAAGGGCTATCTGACCGGCTTCTTCTATCTCGCCGCCTGGGGGCCGCTCTACGTCATCCTCCACATGGTGATGATGTTCAAAGGCGCCGCGGAGGTGGCGGGTGCCGGCGCGGGGTCGGGGCTGACGCTTGGCAGCTTCACCGGCATGGGCGAGGCCAATAGCGATATCGGCCTGCTCGCCGGCTATCTCGTCGCCTCGATCCCGTTCCTCGCCGGCGGTATCGCCCGAGGCGCTATGGCGATCTCCAGCCAGGCGACCAGCTACCTTAATTCATCACAGAATGCGGCGGAGGAAGCGGCGCGCGAGGCGTCGACCGGCAACATAGCCATGGGCAACAGCAGCTTCGACAACCAGACGGTGCAAACCCGCCAGCACGACCAATGGAACCAGGCGCCGAGCTTCACCTACGGCGCCGCGCAGACCCGCGCGTTCAACGATACGGGCACCGTGGCGACCAGCTTCCCCGGCAATCAGCTGCTCGACGTGCCGGTCTCCAAGCTGCCGTTCATGCCGCAAGTGACGCAATCGGTCGCGACCGAGGCGGCGAAGGTTGCCAGTGAGACCCGCGCCCGCGGCGAGACCCTCTCGAACCAGGCCAGCGAAAGCGTCAGCAATGCCGTCAGCAGGTTCAACGATTTCCGCCATGCCATCAGCAACGATCGTTCGGTCGCCGACAGCTACGGAGCTGAGGACCGTTCGAATATCAGCAAGAGCTTCAACGAGGTCGATCAGGCATCGCGCATGCTCCAGAGCCGGTTCGGGCTCCGCGCGGAGGTAGCGGACTCGATCGCGGTCGAGAAGTTTGTCAGTGGGTCAGCCAGCCTCAACGCCGCTGCTGGCGGAAGTCTGCCTGTCGTGTCTGGCGGAGTTTCCGCAGTTGGGAGCGGAGGAATGTCGAAGAGGTGGACAGACAGCGATACGGCCTCGGTCTCTCGCGAGGGCTCGAATATCCGAGATGCGCTCGACTCATGGTCGATGGGTCATGGCTGGTCGGAGAATCGCGACGCTTTCGATCGGTCAGTCGCGACGAGTTCGCGCTCAGATGTGTCGAGCAGGGGTTCAGGCATTAGCTCAAGCGTGACCGAAGCGCAGAGCTTCAGCCGAGAAGCGCGGCGATTCTACGAAGAGGCTGACCGCCTTGAGATGCGTTGGTCGGCACGGGATGGTGAGGGCGTCAGCGGTTCGCTCAACACGAGTGACGCGTTCCTTAATTTCGCGCGATCCGAGATCGCCAGCACGCCTCTGGTATATCGCGAGTTCGACCCGGCAGATGCCACACACTGGCACAGCAACAATCCTCAAATCGTGCTCGAACGTGACTTACTCATGTCAAAATATGTTGAGCAAGTCGGGCAAAACATGAGGGCTCAAGTCGAAGATCATTTCACGGCTCCTGGCGCAACGGGGCTGCTCCGACCCGCCGCGGCCGGGGAAGAGGACGTCAACCTATCCGGTGCTGTTTCGACACGGTCCCTGCCACCCGTTCCCAGAGTTGCAGGAAGCGGAGATTTGTTAAGCCGAGTTTATGACATTCGGGGCGAAGTCTCCAATGCCCAAGTGGCGGGCACCATCGAAATTGATAGAAGGCGTCGGATCCGCGAGGGTGACACATCGGGTGCTGCGGCTCAGCCGACCGCTGAGGGGGCTGAACGTGCCAGAGAATGGGGCAAGTCTGTCCGATCTCATCCCGTTGATGATCGCTGACACTACTGCGAGAAAAGGTACGCCCAAATCGCGCCTATTCCTATCAGGACGGCGACAATGAACCAGCGGCTTACGGGATCAGCCCAACTCTTCCGCAGCAAGTAAGCGGTAGAACGGTTCTCGTGCCATGCGTGACTATATTCCCGAATCCCGTCGAACCCATCGCTCGGAAACGGTCGTCGCTGTGCGCTGAGCTCGTTTTCGAGCGCGCGGAGGCGATCTGCGTGTGCTTCGGGTCGAGGATCGGTGGCAGGATCTGACATGGTGCTGGGCCTCGAAGCTTCTCCTATCATAACTCAAGCGCCTCCTTGCCGCGAGTGGAATTCGAAAGCCCGCGCGTCCTCTACTCTCGGTGAAATCCGATCGCGCCGGCGTACCGAAGCATGTCTGTGTTGATAAGTCGCTTGCGCAACGGACTCGCGAGGGCGGAGTTGAGGATTGCGGAAGTGCTCTCATTCTAGTGGATTACGGTCGGCCGCTTGGGGCGCCGAGCAGCAGAATTTGGAGTTCGTTTACGTCCAAGTGATGACGGGTACGCGGCACAAATCAGCCCTTCGATCATGCCTGATTAATTCCCAGCAACAATCATTATGCTCGGAAGTGTTCGCGAATATAGGCTGCGGCCTGGCTTGGGCTCAATTCCTGCGTTGAATTGCCTGAGCGAACGAAGAAGCGTTCGGCGGACACGTCGCGGGCGTCCTTCGTCGTCACAAAAACGGGTGACGGCGAACGATCTATGTCGATCCGACACACTTCGGTTTCCTCATGTTCGGGAAAGCCGACGCGAATGCGCGCGGCGCGATAGGCCTGCCCAAAATGGTTGGTTACCAGATTGGTCAGGTGCAGCTGCATCTTGTCGCGGTTGCCGCCCAGGCAGTTGAAGTCACGGTCCAGCCCGCGAACCGTGCCGTCGTCCGCGACGCCGATTAGCAGCGTCCCGCCGACACGGTTGGCGAAGCCGGCGAGCGTCTTGATCGCGACGTCTTCGAGCTTCTTATTCTGGGCGGCGGCCGCTACGTCCCATCGCAGCGTCTCCTTGAATTCCAGCCGCTCGTGTTCGCCCTCGGCAATCAGCGCGGCCAGCGGCGACGGTGCGTCGACCGGCGCCGTGGTGACCGGTGCCTCCGCACCCATTATCAGCACGCCGTTCTTGCGAACGATCCAGCCCTTGGCAATCGCGGCGGTGACGACGTCGGCGATCAGCATGCGCAACTGGCTGCTGGTGGATTTGAACCCGACGGCGCGTGATACAGCAAGGGCGGTTTGGTCGTCGGTTGCGCCGAAGTGCGTCCGGACGATGTCGAGGACGGCACGTTCGAGTTCGGCTGGCGGCAACGCCTCGCACCGTCGCAGGGTGGTCGATGTGACGGCGCTGCGGTCGCGAACCTTGGCCTCGCGACCCGGGATCGACAGGAAGTCGCCGTCGCGCGCCAGGCGGCCAGTCCGTGCCGAAACATCCACAGCCTGTTCGATCGCGGTTTGGATCCGTCCACCAGCCCGTTTCAATCCCCAGGCGGCACGTATCCTCGCGACGATCTCGTCGATGTGGATCGGGCCTTCGACATCGACGACCTGTTCGGCGAGCCCGGACAGGATGCCACGCGGCGCGTCGTGGAGTTCGCTGGCGATGTGTGCGGGACGCAAGATTGCGGCTTCGATGTAGGGAAGGACGCTTGACGTCGCATCCTCGATCGGCACGAGGCCGATCTCGGTCACATCCTCACGCTCGATCGTCACGATGTCGAACGGAACAGCGCGTTTCGCCGCGGTGCCCGCTGCCTGCGAGTCATGCTCGGCCTTGGCCGCTTCGACGCGCGCGATGATGAGATCGAGCTGTTCGGCCGGGCGCTGGAACCAGTCGGTGCTCCACACGCGGTGTATCGACCAGCCATGGCTTTCGAGGACCGACTGGCGCAGCCGATCCCGATCGCGAGCCGACTTGGCCCCGTGATAGGACGCGCCATCGCACTCGATCCCCAGTAGATAGCGGCCGGGACGATCCGGATCGGCTACCGCCAGATCGATATAGAAGCCCGCTAGCCCCACCTGTCGGTGGACCTGCAGGCCACGCGCCTGCAGCGCGATCGCGACCTGTTCCTCGAACACGCTGTCATGGTCCCGTCCGGTGCTTTCGGCGAGAGTCATCCGGCCCGTGCGAGCAAAGTGCAGGAACAGGCGAAAGGCGAAAACGCCCTTTCGTGTGCTGGCGAAGTCGGGATCAATATCTTCGTCAGTCATCGACGCGAACACCTCGCACCGTTGCTTGGCACGGCTGATAAGCACGTTGAGCCGGCGTTCGCCGCCATCGGTGCCAAGCGGGCCGAACCGCATCGGCACGCGTCCGCCCGGCACCGTCGGACCATAGCCGACCGAGATGAAAATTACGTCCCGCTCGTCGCCCTGGACGTTTTCGAGGTTCTTCACAAAGAACGGCTCGGAGTGATGCGCCTGGAAGAATGCCTCCGCCTCGGGCGGCAGCGCGCGTCGCAACAGCTCCAGTTGATCGACGATCGCGCGACGCTGGGCCGACGAGAAGGCGGCTACGCCTAGCGACAGGTCGGGGTGGTCGCGGGCGTGGGCGACGATTGCCTGCGCGACGAACTTCGCCTCGACCATGTTGGTACGCGTCGTGCCCGTATCAAAGATACCGTTCGCAATGTGATGGAAGCGCAGCCCCATGCCGGCTTCGGCAGTGTAGGGGCTGGGGACGATGAACAGCTTGTTCTCGTAGAACTGCCGGTTGCTGACCGCGATCAGCGATTGGTGCTTGCTGCGATAATGCCAGCGCAGCATCCGCATTGGCAGGCCGCGCGCCGTGAACAAGCCGAGGATGCTTTCAATGTCCGCGACACGACCAACGGCATCCTCGCCGTCGTCATCATTGTCACCGCCGCTGGTCATCTTGGAGAAAAAGGCCGTTGGCGGCAGCTGCTTGGGATCGCCGACCACGACGACCTGCTTGGCTCGAGCGACCGCCCCGAGCGCGTCAACCGGCTGGATCTGGCTCGCCTCGTCCATCACCAGCAGGTCGAATTCCAGCACGCCGGGCGCCAGGAACTGCGCAACCGACAGGGGGCTCATCATGAACACGGGTTTCAGCGCCTGAATCGCGGGTCCGGCCTGTTCCATTAGCTTGCGGATCGGCATGTGGCCGCGCTTGCGGGCGATCTCGGCCCGCAGCACGCCAAGCGGACCGACCGCGCCTCCGTCGCGTGCCGGAACACGCGCGTGATGGGGCGCGGACGACCTCCAGACTGGCCGACGCTATTCGCTGGCGGTCCATCTCGGCGAAGTCGCGCGCTAGGCGGCCATGCAGCGTGCCGTCGAACCTGCCAAGCGCGGGATCGGCGGCGACCTGATCGGCATAGATCGCTTCGTAATAGGCCATTTCGAACGCCGGAACCGCTCCCTCGGACGTTAGCCGGCCATCGGCGAGCCGCTGCACCACGTCCTCGCAGCCGAGCGCCGCCGCGCGACTGGCGCGATCGCGATACGCCACCCATTGGAACAGCTGCTCGCCGCCCGTCGTCCACGCGGTCAACCGCGTCCGGAGCAATGCGAGCGGGATCAAGGCGGGGTCCGTAGCACCGAAGGCGTACGGCCGATCGAGTTGGAGGTGATCGAACAGCGCCGACAGCTCGCGTTCCAGCTCAGTTCGCGTCGTTGCTATTGCTTTTGCCAGACGCTTGGGTTCGCCATGATCGGCGATGCCGCTAACAAGCAGCCTGATGTCCGTGTTCGCGCCGATCCATTCCGCAGCATTCCGCAGCTGGACCCAGTCACTTTGCGCCGCCTGCCAGCCGCCGCCGAACACTGCGCCGCCCAGCGACGCCCCCTCGGCAATCGCACTCGCGGCCTGTTGACCTTCTGCAAGTGTAGCTAGCCGTGACCGGCGGAGATCGAGGCTGAGCTGACCGTCGCGCATCCACATCGCCGAGACGCGGTCCGCATGGTGTAGGCGGGTCGCTGCCGCGGATGCAGCGATGAGATCGACCGCAGCTGCGTCGTCGGCCGCGCCGAACAGCACAATTCGCGCTTGACCCAGATCGTCGCGCAGCGCGGACAACAATGCCGTGGCGGTCTCTGCGGTGGCTGCGGCGCGGGACGTCGTGACACGGACCGCATCGCGATCTGGTTGTCTCGCCGCTATCGCACGCGGGGCAGCGCCGGTGGCTTTGAGCGATCGCACCCACTCGACCAGACGTAACAACGGTTCCGACGCCGATCGCTCGCCGCGCCAGTCGCGGCCGAATGCCGTCCGCGCGAAGCTGTCCTCGCCTTTGACCACGGCAAGCGCAGCCTGCCCACGGGCCAAAGCGTCGAAAATTGCCAGCGTAGCTTCCAACGGGGCATCGGGACGGGTCAGGACAGACCGTGCCAAGCGGTTGGCCTGTCGCCACTCCCCACTGAACAGTTTGAAGAAGCCCGAGCCATGCGCGGCCAGCGTGCCGCGGGTTGCCGACATATCCATCGTCCAGGCTGCGTCGGTCAGACCGCCGTCTATAGCCTCGCGGGCGGATTCAAGCGTCGCGACTGCCATGGCGACATCGGCGGCGCGCTCTGTCTCGGTTTCCCAGCAGGCTGCGGTCAGCGCCGCAGGGTCCGCGTCCGGCGCGGCAGCAACGCGATCGCCGATCTGCGTCTGCCGCCTTGCCTCCGCAAGGGTAGTGGGCGCGTCGTAGCCGAGCATCCGCGCCAGCGCACCCGCTTCCTCGATTACGCGGGGTATTAGCGTGTGCGCTTCGGCGAGCCGTGCCAGCGCGTCGCTGGTAACGCCTTCCGGCAACAGCGCGAGCGCCGCAATTGGCTCGGTGAGGTCAGCGGACCAAACCTCCTCGGCAACCGCTTCGGCCAGTAACGCGCTTATCGCAGCGAGACGATCACCGATTGCGACGAGTGCCCTGATATCAGCAGGCCGCTCGTCCCAAGCCGGATGACCAATCGCGTCGCTGGGCACGTCGGGCGCTCCTGCAATCCGCTGTGCCAGCCCCAGCAGTGGGTCCAGCCCGCGAAGATCCTCGGGCACCGCCCTTCCAATGGCCTGCGCCAACGCTCCCGCATCGGCGATGTAAAGGTCGATCCGCGCCGACAGAGCCTCGATCCGGGCGCGCAGCCGTTCGCCATCGTTCGGCAGGATCGACGACAGACCAACGCCGCGCCAGACATGGTCGTCCGCCCGGCCGATCGCGTCGATCCGCTCGACCAGTTCGCCGATCACGTCGTGGCGCTCCGCAAAGGCATCTGCCGACCAGACTTCCGGCGCGTCGAGCGCGATATCGCTCGGTCGTTGGCCGTCCTGACGCAGGCGGGTCAGCTGGCCGACGACCTGATATGGCGTCAGCCCTGATGCCGGATGCGCGCGATGCATGCGATCGGCATGCGCATTGAGTCCGTCGCGCGCCTCGCGCAGCCGGGCGTGCAGCGTTCCTGGATCGCGTCCCTTCGGCGCCCCCAGCTCCCAGCTACGACGCAATTCCTCGAGCAAAGCCTTCTTATTCGCCTTGTTGCTGTGCAGTTCCAGGCAAGCGTCGCCTACCCCCGTAGCATCCAGCCGTCGCTTTACGACCTCGAGTGCAGCCATCTTCTCGGCGACGAACAGCACGCGTTTGCCGTCCGCGACGGCGGCCGCGACGATGTTAGCTATCGTCTGGCTCTTGCCCGTTCCCGGCGGTCCCTGGATGACCATATTGCGGCCGCGGCGGACCTCGTGAACGGTCAGCGCCTGCGAACTGTCGCTGTCGAGGATATGCAACATGTCGGCCGGCGAGATATGGGCGTCGATGTTGCTGTCTTCGGGGATCATCTTCGCGTCCGGCTCGAACCCATCCGACAGCAAACCACGGATCAACGCTCTCTCTGTAATCTTGCCGGCTGCGGGCCAGTTTTCCGGATCGAGGTCGCGATACATCAGGAATTTCGCGAATGAGAAGAAGCCGAGCACGATCTGATCGGCGATGACTTCCCACCCCGGTTTGGTGGACACGGCATCAGCGACTTCGGCAAGATAGGCGGATGGATCGAACGCATCGCCAGCCTCGAACATCGGCAGGCGAATGCCGTGCAAACGATCGAGGAAGATTTCGAGCGACAGATTCGACGCATAGTCGTCGGGCCGCACGCGCAGCTTGAACTTCTCGCCCGCATTGCCGCGTTCGAGGGTCACGGGGACGAGGATCAGCGGCGCATGCCGGACGTTCGCGGTATTTTGCGGGTCGATCCATTTTAGCGCACCGAGCGCGAGGAACAGGATGTTGACGCCCTGCTCTTCCTCGAGCGTCCGGGCATCATGGTAGAGCTCAAGCAGCCGTTTTTGCAGCCCCTTCGGCGTAAATCGAGTCTGGAGGCGCGTATCGCTGTGCCGGACGCTGATGCCGCGATCGTCGGTTTCATCGTCATCCGGCTGCGCGAGGTCAACGATCTCATCGGCTTCGTCGACCAGTCCGGTCTCCTCGCCGGCGCGTGCCGCCTTTCCAGCGACGAAGGTGAAGGGGCGAGCATCGCGAACCAAAAGACGGAAGATTTCACGGGTCTTTTCGTCCACGATCTCCACGGCTCGCGCGCCCTTGGCCGACCGTGGCATGTTGAGCAGGCGGTTGCGGGCCGACAGATCGAGCAACTCGGTGCGAGCGCGGTCCAGCTTCTCGCGAAGCGGCAGCTTGCTTTGGAAAATCGATGCCTGCTCTCCGACAGCATCCTGCACCGCGTTCGTCGCCATTCCGCCCCCAGCCCTATTTCTCCTTCTCATTAAGGCCGTAAGGGCCGCATAAGTCTATAGAACGTTTTGAAAGCTGAGTTACGAGCTGATGATGAGCCTGCGTGTTCCGACCCTGACCAACGAGCAAACTCGCCGCCCGGCCGACCGACGATGGCGCGTGCTCTGTCGGGCCAAGCGTTGAGCAAAGCAAATTAGGATCCTGGCGGCTATCAGGTTCGCATGCAAAGCGGGGGGGGGGGCTGGGTGATGGACGGTTGGCGTGACCTGCGGTCTGTAATTGACGGACAGCTTGATCCGACAGTACGGGTTCAACGAGGTTTGTCACCTCTCAATAAGGCACTTGTTTTCCTGATCTTTCTTGCAGTCCTGACTGCAGTCTTGGAAACCGAGCCGGAAATTGCTGCTGGTCATCAGTCACTTTTTGCATCGCTCGAACTTATATTCGGCGTGATTTTCGCGGTCGAGTATGCGGCCAGGGTATGGACAGCACCCGAGCGAAATAGCAGCGTCTCTCCCTGGCGCTCGCGAGTGCATTTCGCGCTTTCCCCAGCAGGAATGCTGGATGCACTCGTCATTATACTTACGTTTGCCCCGTTCGTCGTTGTAAACGCCGCTGTCGTGCGCCTCGTTCGGGTTGTTCGAATCGTAAGCCTGGCGAAGCTTGGTCGGACATCGCGCGCGCTCGATCACCTTTTTGAGGCAGTACGGTCTCGCAAGGACGAGCTGCTCGCTACGGCCGGACTCGCAGCCGTGATCGTCCTCTTCGGAGCGACAGCGCTTTTCTGGGCCGAAGGTGCGATGCAGCCCGAAAAGTTCGGAAGCATTCCACGTTCCGTCTGGTGGGCTGTGGTGACACTAACGACGATTGGATACGGCGATGCGTATCCCGTAACACCGCTAGGCAAGGTACTTGCCGCGATGGTGGCAATTGCGGGCATCGCGCTAATCGCAATGCCCACCGGGATTTTGGCTGCCTCTTTCAGCGACGCGTTGGCGCGCGATCGTGCAATGGCAGAAGCCAACAATGCCCCCAGAACGACCGCCGAAGCTGACTAAATTTCCGATCGTTGGTTGAGAGCGGACGGTCCGCATTTGGGTGAAACTGGTGGATTACGGCCCGGCCGCTTCGGAGCGCCAAACCGGGGTAAGCGACCCTTCGTTCAGCTTGTGTGGGCCATTGTCGCAACCGCCGACAGAGCCGCCGTTCGCAGCCCCGAAATCGTCCGTCGGTAGCTGCCGTTCATTCAACCGCCAGAGATTGTGGCAACTGGGTCGGTAGCTGCAAGGCAGCTTTCAGCTTGAGAAACAAGGAAGCAGACATCCGAGTCACTGATCCTCTCGGTGTAAACGAGATGCTCGGCATACGGCTCAGAAAAAACCGAAAGCGGATGAACAAGTTCCGGGTGGCAAGTATCGATTACGGCACGCAAGGGAGGGAGCTAATTGAAGAAGCCATCTTGCTCCATAGTCTCTGTCAATCGCGCAGCCTTCTCTGGCGTATCAACATAGGGCGACAGAATGGGCCGTTTCCCAAATAGATGCCGCCAAATTATTCGCAGATGGCCAGGCTCGAACTCCACATCGACATGCACCGTGGGCACGGTGGCGGCGTAATGCCGCACCAGGTCGTCGCAAGAGCGGTCCCGAGTGACCTGCTCCCCGTTTTCAGGCCGCTGATAAGTTAGCTTCGGTGTCTTCATGCCTTTGGCAGGGGCGGTTGGTGAACTCGGCGGGTGCCATGCCGCCGAGGCTGCTATGCGGACGCACGGTGTTATAGTCCGTCCGCCATGCCTCGATGATCCGTCTCGCCGCAGCGAGCGAGGGGAACAGGTGCTCGTTCAGGCATTCGTCGCGCAAGCGACCATTGAATGATTCCACGAAGCCGTTCTGCTGCGGCCTGCCCGGAGCGATGTAGTGCCACTCGACGCCGGTGTCCTGACACCAGGTGAGGACGGCGTGACTGGTGAGTTCGGTGCCATTGTCGCTGACCACCATGCACGGCAGCCCGCGGCGCTCGGCGATGGCGCTCAGCTCGCGAACAACCCGCCGGCCTGACAACGAGGTGTCGACGATGCATGCCAAGCATTCCCGGCTGTAGTCGTCGATGACGTTGAGCACGCGGAACCGCCGGCCGCAGGCCAATGCATCCGATACGAAGTCGAGCGACCAGCGTTGGTTGGGTTCCTGTGGAACCGCCATCGGTGCTCGTGTGCCCAACGCCCGTTTCCGGCCGCCGCGCTTGCGCACCGTCAGCCGCTCCTCGCGATAGAGCCGGTACACCTTCTTCAGGTTCATGCCCTCGCCCTCCCGCTTGAGCAGGATCGCCAGCCGGCGATAGCCGAACCGACGACGCTCGTTTGCGATCTCGCGCATTCGCTCGCGCACAGCATCGTCCTTCCCGCGGAGCGGCTCAGATTGCCATGCCGACCGGTTGACCCCGATCAGCATGCAGGCGCGACGCTCGGAGAAGCCGTGGTCGGCTATCAGCTTCTCCACCGCAGCGTAGCGATCCACAGACCGGGTCAGTTTTTTCCCAGCAGATCCTTCAGCGCCGACACGTCCAGCATCGACTCCGCCAGCAGCTTCTTCAGCCGCCGGTTCTCGTCCTCCAGCGTCCGCAACCGCGCCGCTTCCGACACGGTCATCCCGCCATACTTCGCCTTCCAGTTGTAGAACGTCGCATCGCTGATGCCGTGCTTCCGGCACAACTCGGCGGTCTTCACCCCAGCCTCGTGCTCACGCAGCACGCCTATGATCTGATCCTCGGTAAAACGGCCTCGCCGCATCGCTCGTCTCCATCTGACGAGCTAACCTACCAATGGCATGATTTCCGGGGAGCAGGTCACGAGCAATATAGAGCCGATAGCCGAACTGGGCGACCGTCCTGTTGACCTTGCGAACCTTCGCCTTGTCGCTCAGCACACGGTGCCGCATAACGCTGTTTACCGGACGAAGGCGCGTCGATCCGCGCAGCACCATACCTGCATCGATTGGGAAAATGAGCTCGATCTCTCCATCCTCGGGGTAGGGTATGCGAGCATGAACTGGTTGGTCGGGATCGTAGAAGCAAACTGGATTGTCGGTAGTCAGGAACGGCAAGTCGGTCTTGTTGTGAAGGACCTCAAAGCCCATCCGGAAGGCCAAATCGCCGCTACCCATAATGTCCTGGGGCATATTGGCTAGGCTCTGCTCGGGATTGATGCCAACGGGGACGCGGTCGAGCTTCCCAGCATATCCCGCCAGATCCGCGGGCAGCGCCCCGACCGCTTCTAAAGTCTGGATCTCCGCGCGCATCTTTTGTGCCAGCAGATATTCATGTCGTTCACGCGCCGCCGGCACACGCGCCATTAGGATCGCAACCATGCCAAGTAGATTGAAGGAAATAGCCGGCGACAGGCGCTTCGCACGCGCGGCGGCGACGGTGATAGGCCACACAGTCTCCACACAATTCCAATGATCTTCCCAAGAAGTGTCATCACGTCCGCCATCCTTGGATGAGAGCGAATAATATAGTTTGCGATACGCGATCGAGCCGGGCTGTGATGGCTGCGGATCATCAGGTTTGTTATCAAAGTAAGCCCAGACTCGGCCGTCCGGGTCTGTGAAACCCGACATATAGGTGATGGACAGGTAGTGATGTTTGCGAAGCTTTCTCCCCGCCCCACCGCTACCGGCCTTCAGTCGGCTGAATGGAACAACGTCGCCATCGGTAGGGACTAGCCCCCAATTCCAACGAGACATCGATCCTCGAGCAAAATGCAATTTAGTCATCGACGTCCTCTAAATGGTAACCGAGCTGGCGCAGCCCAATGACCGGCGATTGACTTCGCTGTTCTAATTCTTCTCGATTAGCGAAGCGCGAACACCCATTTCCTCTATGATGGCACTGATCCGATCGATCACGGGGCCGAGCGCCACAGCCCGAGCACTGGCTTTGTCAGCGGTTGCATAGGGAAGCGGCGTCAGACCCTTGAAGTCGGACGGCAGTGTCACATCGGTGCGTTGCGGCACCAGCAAAAGAGTCCGATGGCGGCCAAGGCGGGACATGAAAAAGCCGAGCTCGAAGATGACGTTGTCGCGCGGGACCGCCGATGTCTTGCCACGGGCTGTGACGAGATCATCGGGCTCGCAGAGCGCAACGCCGAAGTCTGCAATGTTGACCTGCTCCTCTAGGGCTTCGATCGGATACCCGCCAGCCGGAAAGATCATATCGTCGCTCCAGATCTCAACGTCCGCATCGTGGGAAAGCCCGACGCGAATGGACTTTGCGATCGGTAGCGCCTCCGCAGAGCAGATCATGAACACCCGGGGGCGTATATTGGCACGGTTGACGAAGCGATTCCTCTGTTCGAGCCGCCCAGCAAGGTCATGGGCGACGAGGCGCCACATTTCGGGATGCGCTTCGCCGACCTCGACGAACTTTTCATAGCCAACTTTCAACGTGACCACGTCCTCGACCGCTTCGATGGACGCGGATCGGCCGATACTGGGATTTATGGCCGACATCTCGCCGATGGTGCAGGGTGGCTCGCGGTGATAGAGGCGCACCCCGTTGATGATGATCAGGCCTCGGCCGGACAGCAGAAAATGTACCGACCGATCGCTGTCACCTTGCTCGACGATATTCTTGCCTGCGGCGAATTCGACCAAATCGCCGGCATCGGCAAAGGCCGCAGCGATCGTCTCGTTGCCGCGAATAATCTTCTGGCCGAGCAGCGCGTCGATCAACACCGCGCGATCCTCATATCGTTTCTTCAAGCTCAATCGTTCCTCCTGTTGATGTCTTTCCTGCGCCACCAGCCTGACCAGTTCCAAGGCCGTAGGGTGGGCCTGCCGGAAAGGGTCGGATCATCAGCCGGCCTCGGCTGAACGCGGATCTCGACCCGCGTCGGCGCCGATCCTGGCGTGAAGGCCGTTGCGCCAAGTTCGACACGCTCGCCGCCGTCGAGGCGGATGATGAGCAGGACCGCGAACAACGGCGCGTCGTAGCCGTCCTCTACGATCAGCTGCATCTGCGCCAGATCGGTGGTGCTCGGAACAGGCAGGTATAGGGGATGGGAATGCCACTCGCCCAGATAGTTGAAGCGCGCATAGTCGGCGCCGGTTCGGTGGAAGAAGCTCCGCATGAAGCGACGATGTTTCTTGGGATGGCGAACGAAGCAGCTCTCAGTTCCGCCCGAACGCTGAACCGAAAGATCGACCACGCGGAATTCTTCGTCCGCCACGTGCTCGCCCACAAGCACACCGCCAATTTCACGGGTGCCGGCGCGCGACAGCGCTTTTTCGAACTTCGCGATGAGATCAGGCGGCAGCGTTACGATCATGACGTTCCTTGATCAGGCGCTGCACGGTGGCCAAGCCGTTTGGATCCATTGCCGGCGTGGCTTCCGGCTCCGGTTGGCCGAGGTCTATCGGAAAGGTGTGGAACGGCTGTAAGAAGAGCCATCCCGCCTTCAGCCCGAGTAGATAGGCAGAGACGGGAAAAGCCGACTCGCCGGGCGACAGGAGTGTGTCGATAGCGAAGCGCGTGGCGTGCGCTGCGATCACGGCAACGTCGGCATCATCGGCGATCATCGGGCCACTCAAAGCGTCGATCCCGTACCCTGCGGTTGCACGCGGTGCGACGACGTTCTTCTTCGCGCACACCGCTTCGATCCGCGCTCGCGCGATCTGCGGCGCGGGATCGAGACCGGGCCGCGACCGGGCGATCATTCCGCCGAACCCGCCACCATAAATCTCCAACCACAGGAACGGCTTTCGGGCTGCAGCGACAACCGACCCGAGCAAGTTAAACACGCGCGCATTGGCGGTCGCGTCGATGATCAGGTCACAGGTCTGCAAAAGCGCCAGCACGCCGTCGATACTGCCGCTGCTCTCCTGTCCGGCGAGCTGCTGACGGCGCACGGTGCACTTGGCGGCCGGCGCGATCATCTCGATCCGGCGCCTCAGCCCCTCAGCCTTGTGATCGCCGACCGCGTCCCAGTCGAGATCGTGCCGAACAAGATTTTCGGGAAGCATCACATCGTCATCGACAAGCAGGAAATTGCCGACGCCGCTGCGGGCCAGGCTGGTCGCGATCTTGCCGCCAGCCGAGCCGCACCCGACAAGACCCACGGTCATGGTCCCAAGGGCCGCGCGAGATGGCTCCATGCGACCGCCGCTGCCCTCAGGAAGGCATTTGAATTCTGTGACGGTGTCGGCCCCGTCCTTCACCCAGAACAGACGGGCGACGCCATCTGCGTGCACCAGGCACATATCCAGCACGTCAGAGACATAGCCCTCGGGATAGCTGCAGCCCGCTTCGGCAAGAGCCTTCTTTAACCCAGATGCAGTTCCCAGCGCAGGAATCGGCATTCCGGCTGGTAGAATGGCGACATGCCCCTTCAGGGTCAGGCTAGATGCCTTCAGGGCTTCCGGGACCGTCGGGTCACGCCAAACAGGGTCCTCATCGCCGACAGTCAGCGGGATCACTACGTGCGTCGTCGAGCGCAAGAAAAAATTCATTGGCAGCAGTTGCGGGCCTGGCGTTGCATCGAGCTTGCTCGCAAGAGCCCGGGTCAGGACAAAGCCCACGGCCGAGGCGCGCAGTTGCTGACCCAGGCTTTCGGCATGGCGCGATGGCAGGACCGGATGCGCTTCGGCATCATTCGGCGTTTCACCGTGCAAAAGCCGGTAAGCGCTCTCGACCATCTGGGCACCCGTGATGTCGGGCGTCCAATTGTCCGGGCCCCATTCGAGGCAAAGTTCGCCGCGTCCCCATTGGTGCTCCGACCATCGTTCGGGAGATTGGGGAAGAACCGAGATCGGGGTGTAAGGAAATGTCTGCGGATATGTCAGCCGGATCGGATAGCACTTCGGACCGATCTCGATTTCGGCATCGAAGCAGAGCCGGACCTGATCGTCGAAATAGATGCTGGCGACGGTGAACCAAGCCTCACGCCTCTCAAGGTCGGCAAGGGCCGCCTGTTCGGATGCCAGGCGGCCCAGATCACGCATATACCACATCAGGCGAAGCCTGCCGGCTTGGTCGGCGTGGCATCGCGATTCGGAAAGCGGAAAGCGCTCGGCGCTGCAGCGGCCGGCGCGGCAATGATCGGCTCCAGAAGCGTCATCGCCATCGCGGCCTTCGCTACCTTGGCGGCCGCAGCCGTCGTATCCCCTTCGTCGGCGAGTTCCTCAAGCGCCACGTCATAGGTCAGGCCTGAGCGCTTGCGGCTGGATCCGAAAATCTTCTGTCCAGCGTTGGAACACCATCCATACGTGACCGCCCCGACCGCGGTCTCATCCCCGGCGCATCGACGCTGTTCGTGCTCCGAAGCCAGGATGGCTCGCCCAGTCGTGCAGCGGATCATCGACCCCTTCATGCCCAGGCGCGTCAGTGCGACGGGGCCGGCATCAAATCCGATTGCGATCCCGAGACCGGCAACGTCGATGCCCTCGTCCTCAAGCAACTTCAAAGCGCGGACGAAGCCGCTGCGCAGTGCGCCCGCGCACAGGATTGCGGTGCTCGCGCTTGCTTCGGTGTCGGCGGTCTGCGCGGTGCCTTCACCGATGACGCCGTGGACACAGTCGCCGATAAACCGGACTTTCCGCCCGCCGAAATCTTCGGTGAGCACGGCGTCGAGTTCAGCGCGCAGCACATGCAGTGCTCGCACGACCTCCATTGCATCATCGTCGTCGTCGATATGTCTGGCAACATAAGCGGTGAAGCCGTCGATGTCCGCATAGATCGAGATCGCGTCGTTGCGGCGCGAATTACCAGGCGTCAGCACCTCCAGATCGAGATCGGCGAACGGCGGGGTATGCCCGCTAAACAAAAACTTGCCGATCGGATTGGCTTCGAGGTCCTTTTTCCAATCCCGGAGGATACCATCCGCGGTCACGGCGAGCGCCGCGTCTTCCTGGCTATCGCCCACCTCGGCTGCGGTCAGCGCAGTGACATCTTCGTCATCCACCGCATCCAAGTCGATGGCGCCACGCGCTTCGTTGGACAGATAGATGCCGGTGTTGGTTCCGCCCCCGGCGCGCTTGGCGGCATGGTTCGCCGGTACGCCCAGGAAGAGCGGCTCGGAACTGCCACGGCGGCCGTTCCGAACCGCCAGGGCCAGGCCCGTGTCAATGCCGACCCTGACCTTTGCCGATGGAATCTTATCGTCACCATCCTCGCCGGTCTTTGCCAGGACATCCATAATCAGCTGGCCGATCGCCACCGCCTTGTGCACGCGCGCGGCTTCGTCGCCATACGGCTTGGCGACCACCAAGTGCAGCCGTTGATTGTGAAAATCGACCTGAATCGCATCCACCGCGGCGATGATCCGGTAGACGGCGCGATAATGAAGGTTAAGAAAGCGAAGGGTCCGCTTGTGGCACGTCTCGCCCTCGACCTCGGTCGACTGCAGCATCTCGCCCAAGTTGAGAATGTCCGCATAAACATGAACGCCGTCGACGCGATACGCCTTGTTCCGCGCGAGCCCATGCAGGTCGGTATCGCGTACATAATCCTTGATCTCGACCGTCTCGACCTCCTTCAAGCGGGTTGCCACCCGTTTGTCGGTCGTCTCGCTCTTCCACACCTTCTTTGCCATAATATTGAGATTCCTATTCATTTTCCGCTGAAGCCGGTCTGCCAGCAGAATTGTTGGCAAGACATAAACCATGTTTTTCCGTTTGCCAACAGAATTGTTGGCAGCTAGGAGTGCTCACTGGTGCAGGTCATGGAGCGACGCTGACGATGGCGTACAAATTCAATCCGGCCTTTCAGTCCGATGATGAGGCCGTATCGAATTTCATCGTTCGACAGCCCGAGCTTGCAGAGACCCTCACGATCCTGCGCGGGGAGACGGCGGCGCCGCGGGCCATTCTGGTCGCACCGCGAGGTGCTGGGAAAACGACCTTGTGTCGGCGCGTGCTGGCTGAAATCAGGACTGATGAAACGCTGCACGCATTGTGGCAGCCGATTTTCCTTGGCGAGGAAAGCTATACGGTCACCACGCCAGGGGAATTTTTCCTCGAATGTCTGTTCTATCTCGCCGATGATGCCGGCGATGCAAACCTCAAGGCCCGGCACCGCGAAGCGGTGACGATCGCCGACGAGACAATCCTGCTGCAGCGCTGCCTGGAGATCTTGCGCGAAGTGGCGGCAGCCGCTGGCAAGCGGCTTCTTGTGGTCGTCGAGAACTTCCACATGCTGCTGAACGATCAGATCGGCAGCGACCGCTCAATCCTTCTGACCGCCTTGGCCGACGATTCGCTCTTCGGTGTACTCGCAACTTCCGTGGCGCAATCGACCGACGAGAGTTCGAGCTGCCCCCTCGATGGCTATCGCATCCTGCCGCTCCGGCCACTGACACTTGATGAATGCCATGCGCTATGGGCCTCCCTCACCACGCACGACGTGCCGCGCGCCCGCATCCGACCATTGCAGATCCTAACTGGCGGCAGCCCACGACTAATTCATATTCTTGCAGATTTCATGCGCACGCCCTCGCTTGGCGATCTCATGGAAAACCTCAACCAGCTGATCGATCAGAACACCGAATATTTCAAAAGCCAACTCGACACGCTCCCCGCGGTCGAGCGGAAGGTGTTCGCTGCACTGCTCGACGCCTGGGATCCGAGCACCGCAAAGCAGATCGCGGAGGCAGCGCGGGTCAACGTAAACACGGCCTCCGCCATGCTTGGACGGTTGAGCGACCGCGGTTCTGTGATCAAGGAGCAAGGTCGCGGACGATCGGCGCTCTATTACGCCGCCGAGCGGCTGTTCAATATCTACTATCTAATGCGGCGGCGCAGCCATCCTTCGAGCCGGGTCCGCGCGCTCGTAGCCTTCATGACCGAATATTATGATCGGGACGAATTGGTCGCGACAACAGCCAAACTCGTCGACGAAGCTTGCCGGTTCGAGCCTGCGAAGCGGGCGGATTATCACTGGGCCTTCGATGCCATTTTGACGGGGCAACCCGAGACGGTGCGCGCGCGTATCCTAGCGCAGACGCCCGCTGATTTTCTTCAGTCACTGCGTCAGGACGGCTTGCCGGCCGAAGTCGCGCCAAGTTTGATCGAAGCGGAATTCGAGGAGAGCGACGGCGATGCCGCTGTCGACAGGCTTCTCCGCGATGCACGCGAGGCACTGGAGAGCGAGGATGCCGACCGGGCAAAGGCGTTGCTCGCTGAGGCCGCAGCCATCAGCCCATCAAACCCGATGCCATTCATACAATTGGCGTTCACGCACCTTCAACTTCACGAACATGAGGAATCGGTTCGCGCCGCCGAGCGCGCCGTGGAACGCGAGCCCGAGAATCCGGGCACCCATTCAGTGTTCGGGCTAATGCTGTCGTTTGCGGACCAGACCGAGGCGGCCGAAGTCGCCTTCAATCGCGCGTTAGAAATCGACCCCAGCTGCGCGCCGGCGATCCTTCATCTGGCACGTTTGCGCGACCGGAATGATGACGAAGATGGCGCGCTCTATTTGTATCGCAGGGCGGCTGCGCTCGGCGAGCTGACAGATGACGCGACGACACACTTTGCCAGAATCCTGATGCGTCAGGACAAGGTGGATGAAGCCGAGACACTGCTTCGCCAAGCGCTCGAAGATAATTCTGATCGTTCCGATGCCAGACACCTTTTCGCCAGCTTGCTTAGTGGAACCGGTCGTGCGCCAGAGGCGATCGCGCTGCTCCGCGAGGTAGCCGAGGGCGGCGAAGATTGGACGGCCTGGGCCGATCTCGGCGCTTTCCTCTCAGCGGAGGGGGAGTTTACTGAGGCGCGCGCCGCGCTCGACCGGAGCGTCGCTATCGGCGCCAGTAGCCCCGCGATCTACGAAATGCTGGCAACTGCCATGCGCCACATGGGCGAACCTTTCGAGGTGATTGCCAAGGTCGCCGACGCAATGCTGGAAAAGCGTGCCGGCGATGTCTGGGCATGGATTGCAGCCGGAGATATCTACAGCGCGAGCCGTCAGCGAGATCGCGCCGAGAAGGCCTATCGTCACGCCACGACCCTCGAGGATGGCGAACCGGCCTGGGTTAGGCTGGCGCGCCTGCTGATGGAGAAATCCGCTTCGGATGCCGAGGCGGAGGCCGCACTGCGGAAAGCCGTCGAGGCGGTCTTGGATAGCGGCGCATGCGGTCCGATGCGCGAAGTTGCCGAATTGCTTGTCCATCATGGCGACGATGACGATGCCCTCGAATTGCTAGACGAGGCTCTCGCTGCGAATGAGGACTGCTACTGCAGCCTCGTGCTCCAAGGGGACATCGCGGCCCGCCGGCACAACGAGGATGGCGCGCGTGAATATTTCAAATCCGCCCTCGCCCTGAATGACATTGGGGTATCGGCGCTGACGGGATTGGCGCGCATCTCTGCGCCTTCCGAAGCGCAGGCATTGATTGGCCGGGCAATGGAGGCGGACCCCGACAATCCCAAATGCCTGTTGGCGCGCGCGCAGTTGACCGATCGCGAACTGCAGTTCCGGATCGAGGACGGCGCCGAAGCACTCAAACGCGATCCAGATCTGACCGAGGCACGGCTCTTTCTCGCACCGCTTGAAGCAAAGCGCGGCGACATTCAGGCGGCGATCGCCCATCTCGGTGCCGCACTGCCGGAATTGGAGACGCGGCGCGAGCTCATCCCGAGCTTTGTCGACACAAGCCTGGAGCTTGCCCGCGTTGGCCTCAGTGCTGAGTTGAGCGTGTTGCTCGACTCCGAAGAGGGCAGAACGGTGGAGCCGCTCTCGATAGCGCTGAAGCTTAATCGAGGCGAAACGCCAGCTGTTGCCAAGGAAATTAGGGAAGTTGCACTTGATATTCTGGACCAACTTCACGCCGCCGAACGATAATCGATGGCTTCTTCGAGAGGACGATCCTGATCGAGATAAGGTGCGTTGAACGCCGTTACGGCGTCCACTCGTAATTTGAGCGATAGACGGCCTCGTCAACGCCCGCGAACTTCATGCTCCGCTTTTCCCACATATTAACGCCTTTGCTCAGCTTCGCTTCGTCTAACATCGCATCATACACTGCGGCCGAGATGAAGGTACAGAAGGGATATTCTCGATTATCGGAGAGCTTCGCCGCAAAGCTTGGCGGGCGACCAATCCAAATAAGGTCGTTATTGTTGCGGATGCCCGCGCGTACCGCCCTGGAGATGCCGACATCGATACCGCAGGCTTGCCGAATCTTGACGTCATTGTTCTTTACCGAGTTGAACCGGGCGGTTGCCTTTTTCTGGATTATATTTTCGGTCGCCCATTGTATCTTAAGCGCGGCCTTCACGGAGTTCGTTCGCTTCCTATCGCCGATAAACACGCCCATTACACGATCGCCATCGAAGCTTCGAATCTCGCCTCCTTGCGCTCGGATGATGCGTACCGAGCAGTCCAGATAGGCGCGGATGATTTTCGCTGTGGTGTCCCAGGGGCAAACCTTTGCGATGACGCCCGATCCCGCGAGGTCGGCATAGAGGAACGCGGCATCCAGCTTCACGGCGCCGTTTGACAAGGCGATGTCGTCCGATGTCGGTATTTTCTGACCGTCGCGCTCCTCGAACGCCGTTCCTAGAATGCCGTCGACGGCGTTAGTGAGATCGTCTTTCAATGCCATCTGACTTACCCGCGAAACACGGGTATCCGGCTATGTTCGATTGCCGTCATCACCAGAAAGATCACAAAAGGCAGGAAGGTCGCCAGCGTAATACGGATTGCGACAGCAATGGCCCGGTATTTCTCGCACAGAATGTGGGAATTGCGCCAGACTTGGCCAAGCATGTCAGAGCGATAGTCCGCCTCGCTAACCGCTTCGAACTCGTCCTTGAATTTGATTTCCGTGCGGTCTTGGATTGCGGCGAAATAGATCAGGCTGCCCTGGCCGCCCTCAAGATCAGGAAAGTTGCACCGATAGAGAAATGTGTAGGACCCGACTAAGCCAAGGACCAGAAAAACAGCGGGAATGGCGATGTACCATTGTTTGAGATCGCCAGCTTGTACATTGAGCGCACTGACCGTCAGTACAGCAGAATTGACGGTGAACAGCCCAGCGACCTTGGTGTCAACGCGGGGGAAAAAGTCCAAGACGCGCGTCAACTGTGCTTCAATGACGGTCAGATCTTTCATGCTACCCCTCCGATCGGAGACGGTATCAAGTTCCGTCGGCGTAGCAAAGCATGTTCTCTGCGCGACGCTTGGACGACGAGCGCGGATGAACAAACGACTGCTTTCGGGAGGATCGCAATCGGCCATGAACTCCCGGGATGGACGCCAAATCCAACGCGCCGTTTCGCTGCCGGGAGTGTCCGCTAGTCCAATCGCGCTCCCGAAAGGAGGCTTTCCGGACTGTCCAACTTTGCTGCCGCTCCAACTTGCTGTGGGCCTCGCCAGGTTCGAGGGCAGGCAACATGAACGAAAGGCCGGTTTCCAGAGGCGATCCCGCCGCCGTCAACGTCGTCTTCTGGGTCGTTTATCTGAGTCCAATCTGCTCCTATTCATATCCCGATTTCGTACGGCTTCGACCGACCCTGATCGTGGTCGAGCGTCCTCTCGGGCGGTGTCGGTCCGGAAGTTTTCGTTGCGTTTGAGTTCCTGGCGCCGCGCAACTCGCCGCTGGTCTCGAGCGCCGACGCCTTTCCGCCCGGAGCGCGTAGCAGCTGTCTTTCGAGCTGGCCTGCTCGATCGACGACGAGGGTCAACGCATCACGGAGCCGGGTCACCGTCACGAGGAAAGTCTGCTGGTTGACGAGCCTGGTGTCGCGCGTTTCCATGACGGCGATCCCGCGATCCGATGTCAGCCCCTGCGCCATATGAGCATTGAGTGCATAAGCTAGGTCTAGCCGCTGCAGCATCGGGTCGCCGCGGGTCAGGGAGACAGTCTGTCCTTGCGAGGTTTCCACAAGCACGCGGCGCCCATCGATCGCCACCACCGTCGCCTGATCGGCGTTGAACAGCCCGCGCTGATGGTCGTTCGCCGTCCAGCGGATGCGATCCTTCTCGTGCAGGGTCAGCGCCTTCGGCTCGTACAACTGAAGCGGGCTCTCACCGTGCCGGATGCGCAGCTTGTCCGGACGCAGACTCCGTTCACGCCCACCCGACAGGCGCAGGGTCACCGTACCCGTTCGATGATCGACCTTCTCGACTGTGGCGCGCGCCCGAGGCAGCCGCTGGCCGACCTGCGGGCGGCTAATCTCGACGATCATGCCGACCTCATAGCTCTGCGACCGTCGCAGTTCCTCGTTGGTCACGCTGACGCGTTCGAGTACCGTCAGATTCATGCTGCCCGGCCCAATTTCGCCGCGCGCGATCAGCCCGGCCTGCACCGCCTGATTGACCTCGCCGCGGAGCCGCCGCCCCGAGGCGTAGATCGCCGTGTGGCTGCGTTCGCCCGGCGGAAGCGCCAGCCAGCGCTCCGCCGCCTCGGTGCTGCCGCGCCCCGGCGCCTCGATCGTGAACGGCGCCAGCGCCTCCATCGCGCGGTCGACCGCGCCGATCTGCGCGGCCGCCGCCGCAACTTTGATCGCCTCACCACGCGCGCGCAGATTCTGGCTCATCTGCGCGGTCGGCGCACCGGCCTGCTGCATCACCGAGAAGGGTTTACCGGCATCGACGGCGCCGAGTTGGCGCGCGTCGCCGACGAACGCCATGCGGCCCACGCCGATCAAATTGGCGAGCCGGACGAGCTTCAACTGGTCGGGATTTGACAGCATCGACGCTTCGTCAACCAGGACCGCAGCACCGCCCAGTGACTGGCGCGCGTCGGCGAGCGCGCTACGATCGGGAGTGGGACCGAGCAGCTTGTCGTGGCTCTTCAGGAAGCGGGCGACGGTCATCGAAGCGATACCGGTCTCCCGCTGCAGCATCTGGACAAGCGTATTCTGCACGGCGAGACCGAGCACCTCACGGCCGCCGGCGCGGATGATCTCGGCGGCGGGCGCGAGCACGCTGCTCTTGCCGGCACCGGCCACACCCTGGATCGCGACGATGCGGTCGGGTGAAGCGAGGATCATCGCGCCGGCGGCACTTTGGCCGGGGTTGAGGATGATGCCGGATCGTGCCTTCGCCGTGCCGGTCAATCGATCGATAGCGGTCTCGCCCGGCACATAAACGGCGCCGTTGCCGCGACCGACGTCGACCTCGGCGAGCATGCGCCGCTCGGTCTCCAGCGCCTGCGCCGTGGTGATCATCTCGGTCCGTCTGCCCGCGACCAGCTGTCCGGCGCGGGTGAGCGCCTCGACCCGGCGCTCGACCGCCTCGATGCGGACCGGCAGCCCGGTGTCGAGCGCGGCCTTATAGATAGCGGTCTTCGCGAACGCCGCCTCGCGCTGCTCGAGATGGCGCAGCGCCGAAGCCACGGCATGCGCTGCCGCCGCCTGAGCCGGTTCCATGCGGTTCGACGCGCGGGGCAGATAAGGATCGGCCGGCGCAAGCCCGAGCCGCTCGCGCAATACGTCGATCACCGTCGATGCGCGCTCGGCGGCGCTGCCGATTGCGCGGGCGAGCTTCGACCAGCCGGTGGGCACCGCCTGGCGTCGCACGTCGGCCGCGGCGATCATGGATGGGAGGTCGAGGCCGGCGTCTTTCGCGCTTTGCCGCCACGCCGCGTAGAGCACCACCCGATCCACCGCCGCTGTCTTGGTGGGGCGGGTCATCAGCGTCGCCGCGGCGAACGCTTCCGGCGTCCGGCTCCCCATCTCCGCAACCTTTGCGAGGATGTGCTGGCGCCGGGTGCTGAACGCCATGACGAGGTTGCGACCGATCCCGGCGGCTTCGAAATTGCCGTGCTTGGTGCGGTCGCCGATTTCGTAGCCGAGCGCCTCGACGCGCTCGCGAAAGCCCGTCATCGCGATCGAGTTCAAGAGCGTATTGAGCGACCACAGCTTCTCGTTGTGGAGCGCGCGCCACTTGCCGTCGGGCCCTTGCGTGACGTTGGCGATGACGGCGTGAAGATGCGCCTGCGGGTCCTGCGCGCGGCTGGTATCATGCTCGAACAAAGCCGTGACAAGGTTGCCGGTCGCGACGACGCGCTCCTTGCCCTTGACCTCCATACGGGTCTCCGCGGCACGGCTTTCCGCCCAGCGCAGCGTGTCCGTCACCGCCTCTTTATAAGCATCGAGGATCCGCCGGTCGCCGCCGACCAAGGCGAGCAGCGACCAGCTCTTCGGCAGCGAGAAGGTGAGATCCATGCCGGCGCGGTGGCGGTCGGGCAAACCGACCTGGGTGCCATCGGGGAGGCGTCCTTCCAGCAGCGCCTCGAACCGGTCCTTATCGACTTTCCCCTCGAGCCCGAGCGCCGCCGCACCCTTGCCGAACCATTCGCCGGAGGTTTCCGCTTCGCCTGTGGTGTAGTAATTGTCGGCGGCGAAATAGCCGGCGGCACCCTTGGCGGAGCGAACGCTCGAGACCGAGAGCATGGCGTCACAGGTCCAGCTCGGGTTGATCGATCGGCCCCGGATCGGACGGTGCGATGCCCTCGCGCATCTCGCGCAGCGAGATGTTCTCGGGGCGCGTGAGCGGTTTCAGCCCATGCGCGGGATCGACGCTACCGGGGCGGCCATCGTGCGGCGCATCCGTTCGAGCCGCGCCGTTTTGATTGCGCGCATCAGCGTCCTGCCCGGACCGTCCCGGCGTACGGGTCGGCGGCGCATCACCCCCGCTCGTGGTGCGGACAGGTCGCTCAGCGGGTCCCGAGACGGGCCGGTTCGCCCTGGCAGGTCCGCGGCCGAACGGTGTGGCGATCCGTCGCTCCGCTCGCTCGCGCTGCTTGCCGGGAGCATCGCCATCGACACGCGCCGGCGCCCTGGCATCGGGCATCGCACGATCTTCTGCGGGCTTCGAACGCTCGCCGCTCGGCCCCGGACCTTGATCGTTTGCACCCGACGCTGCGTCGGTATTAGGCCGTGTGCTGCCAGCGCCAGAGTCCTCCCGGGCAGGGCGGCGACGGTCCTCAGGGAGACGCGGCGTGAACGGCTCGCTGATGTTCGGGAAGGCGACATAGCGTAGCTGGACCGGCGCCGCGGGGAAACCGTCCGGGAACTTCAGATACCCCTGCAGCCGCGGCAGGTTCATCAACTGATCGGGGAGCAGCAGCGGCTCGATCTGGCGCCGGGGTGTCAGGCTGACGGCGTCGCGGGCGTTGTTGTAGCCGTAGCTATAGCCTTCCTCCATTTCGCGATATTGGCGATGGCCGATGAAGTCCGAGCACCATGTCGCGGACTCGCGATCGGCGGTGGCGAGCACGAGCTTCGTGCGGGCGAGCGCGGCGAGCGTCATCGCCATATTGTCGCCGTAGGTCTCCTTGAGCTTGGCATAGGCATGGACGCCGACCACGATCGCACCACCATAATTGCGGGCGGTCTGCAGGCCCTTTTCGAGCGCCGGCAGACGGTGGAGCGCGCCGAGCTCGTCGAACAGAAACCAGAGCTTCAGGTCGGAGGTGCGGGGCCCGGCCATCAGCGTATTCATCGCCGTGTCCATCCACACGGTGAGCAGGCGTGAGGCGACGGCCATGTCCACATAGCGCGCTGACACAAACAGGAAGCTCCCGGTTTCGCCTGCGCCTGTGACCCAGTCCCGCACCGAGAAACGGGGCCCGGTCGTGGGCAGCATGCGCAGCGCCTTGGCGTTGGCGTTGAACACGGCGCGGATCGATTCCGCCATCCGCGCCGCTTCGGGCGCGGTCAGCGGATCGGCGACGGTGCCTTCCATCAGCCGGTGCACATGGGCGAGGCTGGCGGTCATCAGCTCGGTGGACAGCGCCTGGTTGGTCGCGCGGCCTTCCTCGACCAGCTTGAGGCACATTTCGACGAACAGCATGCGCGCGGCGAGCACCCAGAATTGCTCGGATCCACCGCCGTCGTGCGGCACCAGCGCCTCGGCCGCGGCGGTGAACGCCGCCTCGTCGGGGCAGTCCTCGAACACCGACCATTGCGGACAGCGTGCGTCGAGCGGGTTGAGGATGACGTCCCGCGCCGGGTCGTAGAAGGCCTCGATGAAGGCGCCGGTGAGGTCGAATATCACCGCGCGATGACCGCGGTCGCGCACTTGCTGGAGGAGGTCGCGCAGCGCCACGGTTTTGCCGGTGCCGGTGGTGCCGATCAGCATGGCGTGGCTCTGTTCGAGCCGCCACGGGAAGGGCACGCCGGCAAGCGTATACGGCTCATAGAGGTTCGCCGCGCGCCGCTCGGCCGGGGAGGCGAGCCGCCAGCTTGGGCCGAGCAAGCGGCGATATTCGCGCGACCGCTCGATGCGATTATGGGCCTCGATCTCCCCGATCAGCGCCGGGTAGGTTGCGAGCGTTGCGCCACGCTCGTGCCGGCTCTCTTTCGACCGCCGACCGAACCATGCCGCGGCCCAGGCGAACGCCATCGTCGCCGGTATGGTGAGGAACGCGGCGAGCATCGCGCCGTCACGGACCGCGCTCATGCATTTCGTCCAGGCCGACACCATCAAGGGGTGCTTGGCGGCGTTCGCGATGGGGATCAGCAGTGGGTGCCCCTCGCGCGCCAGATTGATCGGCTTGGCGAGGTCGAATTCGAACCATGTGTAGGCCGTGACGTAGAGTCGCATCCAGGAAAGATAGCTCTCCTGATCGGTGAGCGTGGCGTTGAGTCGCCACCAGATCAGCCCGCCGAAGGTCGCCAAGGCAACCAGCGCCGGACCTTTCAAGCCGGCGGCGAACATGAAGCCGAAATGCCCGATCAGCTGGCTGCCGCGGGTGAAGTTGACGAGCTTATGCCGCATCGGAATGGCCCTCCTCGGCGAGGCGCTCGTTCCACAGCCGCAGCATGTCGTGGCGCAGGTCGGGATTGGGGTGGGCGGCCAACAAACCGTCCATGGCGATGGCCAAATAGAGGATCTGATCGATCGCTTCCTCAACCCGCGACCGGCTACCAGCCAGTTCGTTGGCGATGAGCCGCCGGACGAGTTTTCCGACGTCGGTCTGGCGCGAAGTGGCCAGCGCGTTGAGCTCGGCGCGCATCGCGCTGCTGAGCCTTATAGCGATGAGTTCGTGGTACGACATGAACGTCTCCGTCGGGGGCGGAGGCGTCCGGTCACGCTGCGAAAGGCAGGGCCGGGATAGCAGAGGGGCAGGGGTGTAGGAAAGCGCTTTCGACGCAGGCGCAGGGACGTCAGCTACAGTGAGATCAAAGACTTAGCACTGTATAACGACCGTTTAACAAAATACATTGTCGTGTTATACGGTTATTGGCCAGTTATCCCAAGCATCTATACTGCGGCCCCGCCGCGTAAGGTGTGCACCCTTTGCCCCAGATAGTCCGAGTGCTGCGGGTGATGATGTATGACGAGGATCCGGCAATCGATCGGTGTTCCCGGAGGGACGCGGAGCGGTGAAAATGGGTCGCCCGGGGGCGCCGGAATTACACGTCATTCAGGAGTATTCATCCGGCCGCCTAGTCAAAATAGGATGTCGGCATCGGCGCCTCAAACCGCGCCTATCCGCTCTGGACGAGCAAAAGAGAGGGAGCGCTGTCCCTCTCACGCCGTTAACTTTCGTCGCTGCGGCCGGCGTCGATGGTATGGACGATCCGGTCGACCAGTTCCTCCATCAGCGGCTCGTAATCCCCTTCATCGGCGACCCAGTAGCATCCGTCATCGGTGCGGACGATGTGCTGGTCGAAGTAGCTGTAGCGCGCCCTCTCTAAGGCTTTGGCGTAGGCTGCCATATAGGCGGTATGATCGGCCTGCGCTCCGCTGTCCTGTGCTGCCGTGATCGTGCTGAAGTAGGTCATCGTCCATCTCCTCAACGTCGTGAAAGACGGCGTCTCGGGGACAGCGGGAGGGATTGGGGGTCAGGGACCGCGCGCTTCAGCGCGCGGCCGCGTAAGCGGCGATGGGGGTCACGATTTTTTCGGCCGCGCGCTGCTGCCGAAGTACAAGTACTGGCCTTGATCGGCCGGAAAAATGGTGGGGCCCCGTCGTCCTTGAGGCCCGATTTCTCCCGCTGTCACTCTACCCCATGTCGAGCGAGTAGAAGAGCTCGCCCGGCGCGGGCTCGATGCCCGCGACGGGCGATTGAAGCGCAACGGCAGCCTCGAGAGCTACCCAAATCCGGCCCGAAGAAAGAACTTTCCTACACCTCGAGCGATACCCGATGATCGGCATTGGAAGGGGCTTCGACCGACAAGGAGAGTGGTCGTGGCCAAGAAGAAGCCGAGCGCATTGGATGCGCTCACACGTCTGAATGAAGAGCGACGGGTGCTCGAAACCCGCGGTGCCGATGTCCGCCGCGCAGCCGCCCTGGAGCTCGGCTATGCCGTGCTCGACGCGGGCGGCGCCGACCTCGGGATCGCCCGACTGAAAGAGCTGGTGACGTTCGCGACTGCCGGCGAAAATCCGGCGCCACGGAAAGACGATCCCGCCTTGGCGCCCGGCAGCGAGCCGATGACACCGGCAAAGCGTGGGGAGGGGAGCCATGGCTGATCCGTCCACGCAGCGTGACGGGGAGGACATGATCGAGATGATCACCATCCTCGCCCACCCCGCGACCAGCTATTGGCTGCGCGACGCGATCGTCAGCGCGATCGAACGCGATCCGTTCGATGCCGAGCGCGATGCCCTGGTCCTGGCCGAATTGCTTGGCCGACGCCTCGACGCTTTGGTCGCCCGTCACTTCCCGTTGTAGCTCAACGAGAAGATGCCCCGGTGGCCGGTCGCCACCGGGGCCAATCGGTCCGATCAGAAGGGCACATCGTCGTCGAGATCGTTCTGGCCGCTGGTATCGCTGCCAGCAGACTTGCCGCGGCTGAGGAACTGGACATCGTCCGCGATGATCTCGCAGCCGTAGCGCTCGACGCCCTCTCGATCGGTCCACTTGCTGTAGTGGATGCGCCCCTTCACCGCGACGAGCATGCCCTTGGTGGCGTATTGCGCAACCGTCTTGCCGAGCCCGTTGAAGCAGGTGATGCGGTGCCATTCGGTCTCCTTGGCGGTGAAGCCGCTCGCATCCTTGAAGGTCTTGCCCTCGCTGTCGCGCTTGGGCCGGCTGGTGCCCAGACTGATCGTCGTGACGCGGGTGTCGTTGCGGGTCGAACGGGCTTCCGGATCGGCGCCGAGGTTGCCGACGAGAAGAACGGTGTTGGTCATGGCCTTGCTCCAGGTTCGTCGCCGGGACCGTCCCGATCGACTGAACCCCGGCCATGGCGAGGCAAGCCGAGACGATGCACCGAGGCCCGTCAGGGCCGACGGGGAACCCCCGAGACCGAGGCTGGCGCGGGCAGCGGAGGGCGAAGCCCGCAGCAACACGGGCCTGGGCTCGCGGGGTTGCGTCGGATCGCGCCCGCCATAGGGGAGATAAGTCGATGGGAACGGCCCTGGCTCACACCGGAGCTAGCTGACCGACCGGTCGTATTGAAGGGTCAGTCCTGCGGCCGCCGTGATCAGCACAGCCCGTCTACCCCGACGTTGTCGTCGCACGGCATCGCCCTCCCGCCCATCGCGTGAGGGGGGGCGCCGATCTCGGGTGCGTGGCGAATACCTCGGACCGATCACCTTCCTCGCGCCGTTCGATCGGCGGGACAGGCGGGGCCACGAACCATGACATGATCAGTCGACCAAATGCTGCGGGCGGCTCCCAGCAAAGTGACGAGACGGTCGCGCGCTGACCGGTCGCTGACGTTCGGACCGGGATGTCCACGTCGCCATGCCCGTTGATTTCGCGTGCGCCGGTGCGCGCCAGCCTGACATGCGAAGCTTCCGCTCCACCATCGGACCGTCGCCGTCCGAGAACGCCGCCGGGGTTCTGAAGCTGGCGCCGTTGGCAATGACAGCCGCGAAAGCGAGCGGGCCTCAATGTCCGCGCCGGCGTTAGTCGATCCAATTCCCGAGCAGGAGCGGCGCCGCGATACGGCTGAAGTGACGCTGATTGTTGGTAACGAGCGTCGCCCGGAGCGCTAATGCGTGCCCGGCGATCATCATGTCCATGTCGCCGATTGGCTGCCCTTCTGTCGTCAGTTGGTGGCGGATGTCGGCATAATGATCGGCGGCGGCACCGGTCCACGGCAGAACCTGGATGGTGTCGAGAAATTGGCCGACGAGTGCCTGCAGCCGGTGCGCCGGGTCGATCCGCTTGAGGCCGTAGACGAGTTCGGCGCGGGTTACCGCCGAGATCGCGACGTCGGCTGGATCGAGCTGGCGGAGACGATCGGCCAGCGTCTCGCTGCGACGTTTGATGATGTAGCTGGCGGTATCGGTGTCGAGCAGATGGAGCATCATTCGTCGTCGAACACGCCGGGCTTACCGGGGGCGTTGTTGAGCGGCCGCGTCTCCATAAAGTCGCCGGCGTCACCGGCGGCGTCGGCCAGCTCGAAGAATTTGCGCCAGGCAAGCGCGCCGGGGCGGGAGGATAGGGTGACGTCGCCAGAGGTCGGATCACGACTGATGAAGACTTCCCCGCCGTCGAAGCGGAACTCGGCGGGCAGGCGCACCGCCTGGCTCGCCCCGTTGCGAAACAGCTTCGCCTTGTGGATCGCCGTCATGAATCACCTCCGTCTATGCGGCAGTATAGACTCTCTTGGCTGCGAGTAAAAGAAGAGGCTGGACCGGCGCACCGGTCCAGCCGAGACTCGTGCGCTCAGGCAGCGGCAGTTGCGGTTTGCAGGATGGCGTTGTGCTTGGGATTGGTCCCGAGCGGGCCACGCCGATCGACGATGGCGATGCCCTGCCCTTTGGCCTGGATAACGAGACGCTCGAGCACCCCGTTGCCGGCGAAGGCGACGACGTAGCGGGGATTCAATCCGAGCATCTGCTCGTTACGGCGAAAGCCGGCGCGGGCGCCCAGCCGGGTATCGAGGCTGAAGCTGATCTGCGGCACCTTGTGGCGCTCTGCCCAGGATGCGGCGAGCCGATCGGCGCCTTTGCTGTCGCCACCATGGACGAGGACCATCTCGGCGACATTGGCGCGAACGCGGTCGAGCGTTCGCCAGATCGCATCACCATAGGCCTTGGCGTCATCGGCTGACGAGAAGCTCTGGCGGCCACCGGCGAAGACGACGGGGGTGCCCTTCGGCATCGCGGCCCGGCGCTTGCCCTCGGCGCGGGCTTTCAGGAATTCGCGGCCCTGGACCACGGCCGACGTGGTCAGCGCATCATGACTGAGCCGCGATCCGCCGGCGGGCTTCCACGACGAGCCGGTCTCAGCCAGATAGAGCGCAGCAGCCGTCTCGCGGAGATTCTCGAGCGCGAGCATCTCGGCGTCGGCAGCCTGGGCGCGTTCGATCTGGTGCTCGAGTTCGGCGGTGTGGATCTCCGATCCGTCGTTGGTCGCGAGCAGCAACCGGATCTCGTCGGTCGCGCGGTCGATCCGGGTCGACGCCTTGCCGGCGGCACGGTGGAAGAGGTTGACGAATCCCCAGCCA
Source organism: Sphingomonas profundi (assembly GCF_009739515.1). NCBI lineage: Bacteria > Pseudomonadati > Pseudomonadota > Alphaproteobacteria > Sphingomonadales > Rhizorhabdaceae > Alterirhizorhabdus > Alterirhizorhabdus profundi. The sequence continues at coordinate 3,396,607 of NZ_CP046535.1, read as the reverse complement.
AGCTCCTCGGCCTGATCTTCGAGGATGGTATCGGTGAACAGGGCGAAGAGGTCGGACCAGACCGCGGCGAGCGTCTGATCAATCGCATCGGGATCGGGTCGGGCAAGGCAGTGGGTGCCCGTCTCGGCCTTGATCGAGAGATGCCCGAGTTCGAGTGCGGCGAGCTGGGCGGCAAGGGTGGTCGGCATGAGAGGTCTCCTGGGTGACGCCGCACGATCGCGGCGACGCGAGCCCGAACACGGCGGCATCAGGGACACGGGCCACCCCCCGGCAAGGCTGGCGCGGGCAGCCTCGCGGGAAACCGCGCGAGGCAACACGGGCCGCAGGCGGGCGGGTTGCGCGTGGACCGCCGGCGGGTAAAGGGCCTCTGCAGCGCCCGCGTGACGGGTCGCCCCGACCTCTCAGTCGGTGCTGTCGTCCAGCGCATTCGGCCTCGGTGACGCTGCGGCGAAAAGCCGGGATCGAGCGACCGGTGTCCGACCTGTATGAGCCTCAAGATTAGCGACCGCACAGGCGGCTCGTCGCTCGGCTCGGTGACGCGTTCGCTTTCGGTGTCGGATCCATCGGTCGCCGCGACACCGACCGGGGTCGGCAACGCGCGTCCCGGCGTGCGCAGCGGCTCGGGCAGCCAACCCGTGCCGGCGAGCAGGCCCTGCGCCCGTTCCGCCATCTCGGCCTTCTTGAGGTGATCGATGCGCTTGACTTGGTCGGAGCCCCGGCCCTCGGCCACCGCGGCGAGGATGCGCGGCTTGGTCACCCGGCCAAGGAAGTTGTCGACCGTCGCGCTCCAGCCGAGACCCGCCATGTCGAGATCGACCGCCTCTGCCAGCCGATCGGCGTGCGCGAGCGCTCGGGGCCGCCGATTATAGGCGTCGTAGGTCGCGTTGACCGACATCGCGACGCAGTGCGCGAATAGGTGCTGGCGGTCGTCGGCGTCGAAGCCGGCGAGCGCATCCCACAGCGCTTCCGGATCCTTGGGCAGCACCTTCGCCCAACGCTCATGCCGCGCGTCGAGCGATTGGGCCGACGCGGTCTCGCCGAGGCCCGCCGGTTGGCCGGCGAAGCCGCTGCTCTTGGCGTCGAGCTCGACACAGGTGTCGAGCGCGTAATTGTAGAAGCGGCGAAGCACGAGCGCGTGCAGCGCGGCGAGGAACGCGACCTTCGGGTTGGCCCCGATCGCGTCGCGGAGCGCGACGGTGCGGTGCGCGGTCAGCTCGGTCAGCAGCCGGTCGGGGATCGGGCGGAGACTCTCATCTTCCTCCGGCTCTGGCGCGGATGCCGGTTCTATTACCCCCGCCTCACCAGTGTCGTCGCTGTTCGCGGTGGGCGACGTCGTGTGATCGACAGAATCCGCGTCGTCGCCGTCCGGCGCCGGTGCGAACTCCGATTCGACCGCTGGCTCGTCCTCATGCCGGACGAAGCCCCGGTCCACCCGCAGACGTCCCTGGGCGTCGATGCTGACGAACGCGCCGGCGATCGCGACCTCGGCCGGATCGAAGATCACCGGCCGATCGTCGAGGGCTTCAAGCGCCGTCTCGATCTCACCCATGCGGTTGTCCGCCTCGTCGGAGAGTTCCTCCGCCTCGGCGTATTCGGCTTCGATCTGCTCGGCCTCCGCCTGTAGCGCATCGCGCGCCGCTTCCTGCTCGGCGGTGAGCGGAGGCTGCTCGCCGGTCAGCCGGCGCAGACCGTAGTGGTGGCCGTATGGCACATCGACCAAGGTCTCGATCCACTTATATCCCTCGGCGGCGACCGTATCGGCTGCTTCGCGCAGTTTCTCGGCAACGAGCATGTCGAGCAAGCCGGCGTCCTGCAGCCAGCCGCCCTCGTCCGCCTGGAACAGGTCGTTGAGCACCTCGCCGCCGGCCTCGACATAGGCATCGATGCCAACGAACTGCGCGCGCTTGTCGGACGCGCGTATGGCGCCTTCGGTCAGCATACGGCGGATTTCGTAGGGCTGACGGGTATAGCCGTGCTGGATCGCCTCCCCACACCTGCTCCTGGCGCTGGTGGTCGGGATTGACCGTGAACGCCATCAGTTGGTCGAGCGTGATGCCATCCTCGGCATAGACGTCGAGCAGCGATGGGCTGACCGCCGCGAGGCGCAGCCGCTGCTTGACGACCTGGACCGATACGAAGAAGGCGGCGGCGATCTCCTCTTCACCCATGCCTTTCTCGCGCATCGCCTGAAACGCGCGGAACTGGTCGAGCGGGTGCAGCGGCGCTCGCTGGACATTCTCGGCGAGGCTGTCCTCTTCGGCGAGGCCCTCGGTCCTGACGATGCACGGGATCGGCGCGTTCTTCGCCAGCCTTTTCTGTTTGGCCAGCAGCTCGAGCGCGCGGAAGCGGCGGCCGCCGGCCGGCACCTCGAATATGCCGGTCTCCAGACCCGCCTCGTCGATGACAGCGCGGACGGTCAGGCTCTGCAGCAAGGTGCGCCGCGCGATATCATCTGCGAGCTGCTCGATGGCGACGCCCGCCTTGATCTGGCGAACGTTCGACTGGGACAAGATGAGCTTGTCGAGCGGGATCGCGCGCTGTTCGCTCAAAATGATCTTCGGTTGTGACTTGGCCACGGTACTTCTCCGTGACGGGCCGGCCGGAAGCCTCTCTCCCAGCCTTTCGACCCGTCAAAAGCAAAGCGGCCCCCTCTTCTCCTTGAAGAGGTGAGCCGCATGCCGTTGGGAAGGTCAGCAGCCGCGCCGGATCGACGCGGCTGATGTTCACGCCGCCCGGTCGAGCAGCTTCTTGGCCCGACCTTCGAGGTCGAGGCGAGCATCCTGCTGGGTCTTGCCGCGGGCGACCGCGGTGATACCCTGGACGAAGTCGAAGATGCTTGCCGGCGGATGGCCCTCCTCGGCGAGGACCGTCTCGATGATCTTCGCCGTCTCGGCTTTGCCGAAGCCGCGCTTGCGCAGGAAGTCGGCGCGGTCTTCGTCGGTGCGTGCGACGATGCGCTCGCGCGCCTGGCGGATGCCATTCACGAACGGCATCGGCGAGCTGTCGGCAAAGCGGGTCAGCGCTGGTGCCGCTTCGTGGGCGAAGCGGTTGGCGGCGTATTTCGAATGGCGGATGCTAATCTCCTCGAAATCCTCGACGCCCCAGAGATTGCGGTTCTGGCAGACGGCGCGGAGATAAAAGCTCGCCATGCCGAGCGTTTTCGCACCGACTTCGGAATTCCAAGCGTAGAAGCCGCGAAAATAGAGGTCCGGCGAGCCGTTCGGTAACCGCCCCGCCTCGATCGGATTGAGGTCGTCGACCAGGAACAGGAAGACGTCGCGGTCGCTGGCATAGAGCGTGGTCGTGTCCGACGTGATGTCGACCCGCGGATTGTAGATACCGGTCGACCAGTCGAGCACGCCCGGCACCTTCCACCGCGTGTCGCCAGTACCGTTCCCGGCGATCCGCTGCACGGCGGCGACCAGCTCGTGATCGTAAATGCGACCGTAATCGGGGCCGGTCACCGCGCGCAACTCGATGCGCCCATCGTCGGTCTTAAGCGTCTTCACCTGCTCGGCGCGGTGCGAGGTCAGGCCATATTGCAGGTTGATGCCGGCGAGCGCAGCCGGAAGCTGGCGCAAATAGGCGGCGGGCGCGCCGACGAGGCTCGCGAGCTGGCCGAAGCTCCAATGGGTCGGCGCGACCAGGGCGGTCGAGCCGGGCAGGACGAGGGCCAGCCCTTCGGCATTGTCGCGGCTCGCCTCGACCCGCACCGCGGCGCTTTCGACCGTGCGCGTGCGGCTCCGCTCGGTCCGAGCCTTCACGGAGGCGAACAGATCGGACAGCGACAAATAACGCTCGTCGGCCGGCCGCGAGAACCATTCGGACGACACCCGCCCGATCCGCTGGCCACGGCTGACATCCACCTTGTAGCCGCCGCTCATATCCTGGCGGGCATCAAGAACTTGCATCTGGGTCATAGCGCGTCTCCGCGACGGGCAAGCCGGAAGCCTTTCTCTCGGCCCTCAACCCGTCACGGCGACAGCCGCGTTCTCTCCTCTCTCAACCGGCTGGTCGCACGCGTCGGATCACGTCATTCCAATCTGCACCCGGCCGCTCGGGATAACGCGCGTCGATAACCGCCACCTGTTGAAAATGGGCCCGGGCCAAAACTTCGGCCCTGCGGCCTGCGGCGTCATTGTCCAGAAACAGGATGATCCGATCGATCGAGGCGGGGAGGGTGATGCGCTGGAACCGCTCGGTCCCGAGCGTGGCCCAACACGGAACACCGAAGAGCGCGCTGGCCGAAAGAGCGGTCTCGATTCCTTCGGCGAGGCCCAGCAGTTCGCTTGCCGGCGCGAGCCGGACGAGCCCGCTGCCGAGAAGGCCGAGTGCCGCGCGCGAGGGCTGTCGCGTCGCGAGACCGTGTCCGTCGGATGCGAGGAACGTGCGGTGGATCGCGACCAGCCCGGCCTCGTCACGGACCGCGGCGATCATCGCGGGCGCGAAGCGCGTCAGCGGCGCTCGACCTTGTGGCGTTCGCGGATGGAAGCGGATTTCGCTCGAGCCCGGCACCGAACGTGCGTGGAGATAGGTCTCCGCAATCGTGCCGGCGAGCGGTCTCGCCTCCGACCAAATCTGAAGGGCCGCTGCTGCTCCGCGAACCGGATCCGGGGCGGGACGCGCGGACGGCGAAAGGACGCCGCCGACCGGCAGGTTCAGTCTGGCAAGCTCGCGAAGGACATCGCTCGTGGGACACCCGGCAAAGCAATGGAACAGCAATCTGGTCCGGCCCGGCCGGATGCTTAGTGATGGCGAGCGATCGGTGTGCGCCGGGCATCGGCACATGCCACCGCGCTGGCTCAGTAACCGCCGAGCGCCTCGACGATCATGCGGCCCGTATCGGTGGCCTGAAAATAGGTTTCGTGAACTGTCATGGGACGTCTCGCTGCAATGGCACGCCCCGCACCGCTGCCTTTCCTCCCGGCATAGGCGCTTTCCTACACCCTCAAGTTCGCACTATGTTCCGATTCGGGGAAGGGAAAATTGTGATGCGAGACTATGATGCTGATGCGATCCATCCTTCTGGCCATCCTTGCGCTTATTTTTCAGGCCACGCCTGTTAGGGCCCAGATGATCGGGCCGACCGGGGTGGACGTATACGCTAGCGTCCAAGCCGCCGAGAGCGAACCCTTCGAACTTTTCGAGCATCGAACCGCCGCTCCGGCGGTCGATCAACCGATCACGCTTACCGTGACCGCAGCGCCGCGACCGGCATCTCGGGAGCGTTGGAAGTTTTCATTATCGGTTGCCAGCGCTCGCGCGCGGGTACTGGCAATCATTCGATCCGCCGAACTTCGCCACGCGCTGCCCGGCGGGCTGCTCGATGCACTGATCTCGGTGGAGTCACAGTATCGACCGGATGCGGTGAGCCGGGCTGGCGCGCTGGGACTGGCGCAACTCATGCCGCGCACAGCAGAGGGTCTCGGTGTTCGGAACCCGTTTGATGAACGGGCCAATGTCGATGGCGGCGCGCGCTTTCTGAAGGCGATGCTCGACAAGTTCGGGTCGATCACGCTCGCGCTGGCGGCCTATAACGCCGGCCCGTCAGCGGTACTCCGTGTCGGCGGCATTCCTGCCAATGGCGAGACCCCCGCCTATGTCCGCAAGGTCTTCGAGGCCTGGCGGGCGGTCGGCTTTTAAGATGGGTTCCGGTACCGAGTCGAGCCGCGGCGGTGTCGTGTCAGGCGCCGTGCCGGCTAAGATAGGAAGCCACTTTCGCTTGGACTTGACGCCGTGGCTTCCGGCCAGCGCGCAGATCAGCAACGAAGCGCGGATCGTGAACGACGGTCCGACCGAAGCGGGTCGGGCTGACGCCCATCCGAGCGAGGAAAGCCTCGATTCTCTGCAGAAGGTCCACATCCACCAGCGGCGACTCGCTTTACATCGTTCCTCCTATGTTCCATATCAACGTCCAGCCCTGTAGGAAATCACCTATGCTGATGCTTGCAACATCCGATACGCCGCAGGCGGTGCTCCAACGCCTGATCGATGAGCGGAATGAGGATTATGCCGGCCTGTCGCGCCTGATCGGGCGCAATGCCGCCTACGTCCAGCAGTTCATCAAGCGTGGCACGCCCAAGCAGCTCCACGAACAGGATCGCCGCACCTTGGCGTCCTATTTCGGCGTGAGTGAAGCGTTGCTCGGCGGTCCGCAGGAAGAGCTGAAGGCATCCCTCGTCCCGGTCCCGGTGTTGAATGTTCGCGCGTCGGCTGGTCACGGCGCCTATAACCATGATGAGGCGTACCGCGGTGCGGTCGGGTTCGACCCAAAATGGCTACGCGGGCTGACGAAAGGGCCAACCGATGGCCTGTCGATCATCGAGGTCAGCGGGGACTCGATGGCGCCGACGCTCGCGAATGGCGACGAGGTCATCGTCGACCAGAAGGATGGCGTAGGACGCTTGCGCGACGGCATCTACGTGCTGCGGCTCGACGACAGCTTGATGGTGAAGCGTCTGGCCCGACAGCCGGCAGGTAAGGGGGTTTCGATTCGTAGCGACAATCCGGACTATCCGAGCTGGCAGAACATCGATCCGGCACGGATCAACATCGTCGGTCGCGTTCTCTGGTATGGCCGCAAGCTTATCTGATAAATAGTCGCGGTCAATAAGATCGAGTAATTAGCGAATAGCTAAAAATTTGCGGTAACTAACTTAGAACAATATAGTAATGCAGCGTCAATAATTGCAGCTATCACATGTCCATGTTGACGCCGCGTTGTAGGGCGCGTAGAAAATCCGCCGATGGATCAAGCCGCATCGATCGCTGAGAACGCCCTGAGCGCGGGGGATCGCGCGCCGGCGGCCGTGAGGCCGACCGACGATCTGTCGTGGGCGGTCGTGAAGATGCGCGCGGGTGCCAGTATCGTCGTCAACCAGCCGCTGATCGCCGCCTACCAGGCCGCGTCGTCCCCGCACAGCATCCGCGCGCTGAAGTCGGACCTCGAGGCGTTCGATCTCTGGTGTCGCCGCCATGATCGTGTCGCGCTGCCGGCTACGCCCGAAGCGGTCGCGGACTATCTCGACGCGCGGGCAGGGCAGGGGAGCAAGCCGGCCTCGCTCGGCCGTAACGCTTGGTCAATCTAATCGCAATATTCTGCATTCTCAGCTGGCGCATCTTCTGGATGACGATGCTCAACCGGACGCTCCCGAACGAACGCCCCGAGGCCGCGCTGACCGCCTAAGAAATACAGACGATCGATCGCATCGTCGCCCACGCTGGAAGAACACTCGTTGCCCCGGCACGTCTCTCGACATATCTCGTCGAGATGGCGCGGCTGGGCGGCTATCTTGCGCGTAGCCATGATCCTCCGCCGGGCAACATGATCATGTGGCGTGGATGGTCCCGCCTCATGGACATCCAGCTCGGCGCAGCGCTCGCCGCCGATACAGATGTGGGTAATTGAAAGGCTCACCGGAGGCATACGTATTAGGATCACCGAATACAACTCATCAGCTGCTTGGGCGCGGGAGTCCGATGAGGATATGTGTGAAGGTTTGGACGAGGCCTTACAGAGTGACTCGGACAGATGACCTGGAGCGGTTTCTGATAAGGCTATCGCAGCGCGGCGCAGGCCATAACAGTACGTTAAAATCCTACCCGATCGGAACCTTTCAGTGCCAGAATTTCGCGAGCATCGGAAGGCGATGCAATCTCCAAGCCGAGGCCATCGATAATTTGGCGGACGCGCATCACTTGAGCGGCGTTGGAGGTTGCTAAAGTCCCGCGATCGAGCCAGAGGTTGTCCTCTAGGCCAACCCGGACGTGCCCGCCCATCGCGGCTGCCTGTGCCGCAACCTGCATCTGGCTGCGGCCAGCGCCGAGCACGGACCAACGATATTGATCGCCGAACAAACGGTCTGCTGTCCGCTTCATGTGCAAAACTTCCTCCGGATGTCCACCGATGCCGCCAAGCAAACCGAAGCAGGTTTGGATGAAGAGCGGCGCCTGTACGAGCCCTTCCGTCCAGAAATGATGAAGGTTGTGGAGGTGACTGGTGTCGTAGCACTCGAACTCATAACGCGCTCCCGTTTCATTGAGCGTCTCAAGCGCGTACCTAATATCCTTGAAGCTGTTTCGAAAGACGAGGTCGTGGCTGCCTTCGAGCATAGCGGGCTCCCACTCATGCTTGAAGGTTTTGTATCGCTTCAGCATTGGGAACAGACCGAAATTCATGCTGCCCATGTTGAGGCTAGCGACCTCCGGCTTCCACATTGCTGCTGGCCGTACGCGCTCCTCGACGCTCATGTAAGGAGACCCACCGGTCGTCAGATTCACTACCACATCCGATGATTGCTTAATAACCTTCAGGAATGGCTCGAATGCCTCTGGACTCTGATCAGGCCGGCCGTCATCGGGATTGCGGGCGTGCAGGTGCACGATTGCAGCGCCCGCTTCGGCCGCCCCGAGCGCCGACTCTGCGATCTCTGCCGCAGTGACGGGCAGGTGGGGTGACATCGAAGGAGTGTGAATTGAGCCGGTAATCGCGCAGCTGATAATGACCTTAGTCGACATCATCCTTCCTCGCGTCCGGTAACGTGGCGGAGCACACCCTTGGCATCGTCCGGAGGAGCATCGCCGCGCCATGCGACGTGCTGGTCGGGGCGCACGAGCAGGAGATTGCGTTCGTAGATCGATCGAAGCTCGGGCTGATTGAGGCGTAGGATTGTAAGCGGTACGCCGAGTTCTTCGGCGGCCTGCTCGAACCCGCACGGCTCGGTATCGTCCAACACAACGAGCGTAAAAAACAAACCTAGTTTGTCATGAATCGCCGCGCCGTCCTTGAGGAACATGTGCGGCAGTCGCGCACCGGGCCAAGTATTCGGCGCATAGACCAGCGGATCGATCGGTGGCGCGGCCGGTTCATGGCAGATGACGTTGGAGCCGTCATAGCGATAGCCGAATTCCACGCCCCAGCTTTCATTTTCCGCATTGCCGAGCCGCGCGATGTTCGCACCCAATTTCTCGCGCCTTGCGGTGCCGGATGCATCATCCGCCGAGAGGTCGCCCGCTTCGGCGTAAAGTTGTCCAATTTCCATTCGGACACCCATGTGGCGCCGGGAGGCCTCCAGGTGCCACCAGGCGGTGGGGCGGCGCTCCACATCATAGGCGTCCAGCAGGCTGTGGCCACCCCAACCCTGAACGGCTGCGGCCAGAACCCACGACAGGGCTGCGGCGTCGGCGATGCCCGAGTTCATGCCGTAGCCGCCGGTTGGGATGAACTGATGCGCACTGTCACCCGCCAGCAGCGCACGGCCTTGCCGGTAGCGTTCCGCGACCACGAAATTTGCCGTCCATGGATTGGCCTGCAGGATCTCATAGTCGAACTTGGTGCCGACCCAGCCCTCCAGCACATCCTCCGGCCGCATGTCCTCAACGCCGAGCCCGGGGATTAGCCAAGCCTGCAGCGTGTAGATGTCGCGGTCGTTCTGCGCGATGATCGTGCCGGAGCCGCTCTGCAGGTGATAGACCGGACCCCAGCGCTGGAGCAGCGCGCGGTCGTCCGTGCGGAAATGGACCATATGCGCGCCGGCCACCGCCATCTCGCCATCTAGTTCGATGCCGAGCGACCGCCGCACCCGACTGCCGCCACCGTCGCACCCAGCGAGATATTGCGCGCGTACCTGCCGCGTAATGCCCTCTTGCTCGCTGCGGATTTCCACCGTGATGCCAGCCTCGTCCTGCTTAACGATCCGTTCGAAGGCGGTGCCGAAATGTACATCGACCAGCGGGCTAGCGTCGATCGCCGCCTTCAGCACTGGCTCAATCTGGATCTGACTGACACGCAGCGGCGCCTGCGCGCCGTGGCTGCCGTCATTCTCGCGCCGGATCAGCTCCGTCTTTTGGTTGGCGGAGGGGTAGGGGAAGCGGTGCAGTGGGTGTCCGGCCAGCGAGGTGATCCACAGGATGTCGAACGGATTTTCGCGCGGCACACCGGCATCGCGAAGCTGCTCGTCCAGGCCAAGGCGATGGAACAACTCCATGCTTCTGCCATTCGTCAAGTCCATCTTCGGATGCCGTGTAGTCGTCGGGTTGCGCTCGATCAGCATGGATCGCACGCCGTAGCGGGCTAGGTTGAGCGCCAGCGTCATGCCGACAGGGCCACCGCCGGCAATCAATACCGGGGTCTCGATAAGATCTGTCATTCAGGCATCCACTCGGTATTGTTTTGTCGCGCGGTCCGTTCCGACGCTGCTGGCATTGAAACTCACCCCGGAGGGCGATTTTCCACCCCCGCTCTTACAAACCATATGGTCAGGATCAATGCAAGTCCAAAACTGGTGGCGGTAGATGCTCGCGATGCTTGAGATTGCATTTTCCGGCCGTACGCTTCACGGTTGCGGCCGGGAAGACGACGAGCGGACCGAGTTTGGCAGGAGTTTCAGCGTGGTTACGAATACGACGGACGCATTGGAACAGCCGGCCACCCGCCGGGGCGGTCGCGTCGCGGTTCGCCTCGACTCTACCGAACGTTCAGGAATCCGCGTCAGAAGGCCCGCAAAGACGAAAACGGTGGATGCCGTCGAGAAACCCGCGCGGCGGAGACGGGGCGACGATGTGCGGGAACGGGTGCTGCAGGCGGCGCTCGAATGCTTCGGCATGTTCGGCTTCGAGGGCACTTCTACCCGCGCCGTGGCTGACCGCGCGGCGGTAACGCACACGTTGGTTCTCTATCACTTTCAATCGAAGGAGCAGCTCTGGATCGCCACCATGGAGCATGCGCTCACCCACTATGGAGAGTCAATTAACGATCATCTGCAGGACTCGCATACGATGCCCGCACGCGAGGCATTGGCGACTTTTATTGAGCAATTCGTCCGAATGTCCGCTGCCCAGCCGCAGATCCACCGTATTTTAACGATGGAAAGCAACCAGGGCACGAGCCGTATGGAATGGGTAATCGAGCATTTCCTACGCGGACACTTCACTATGGTGAAGGATCTAATTCGGCGCGGGCAAGACGAGGGGTCCGTCCGGGAATGCGATCCAGCACGGCTATACTATCACATCATCGGCGCAGGCGGCACCCCCTTTACGATCAGCATGGAGTATAAGGCACTGACCGGGCGGGACGTGTTCTCGGAGGCTGAGATATTGCGCAACATCGCATTTATCTACGAGTTGGTGTTCACCTGACTCTCTTGTTGACCAAATGGAAGCCCTTTGCCATTAATCCGCCTGACGCGCTAATGCGTCACGCGATCGGACTGTCCAGATGATCTGAGGCCGTCCGCACAGTCAATGCGGGGAGCGATGATGATGGCGACTGGCGCAGAAGAACGACCGATGACGGCCACCGATATCGTTTCGCCTGTGAAGCTGGCGCATTTCGTGCTGCGGACATCCCGCTACGCTGAGATCGTACAATGGTATCGGACCGTGCTCGGCGCTAAACCCGCTTTCGAGAATGAGTTGCTGACCTTCCTATCCTATGATGACGAGCATCATCGCGTAGCGATCCTGAACGTGCCCGGGCTGGCCGACCAGGGCGAGGGAACGGCGGGCGTGCACCATGCCGCGTTTACCTATGCTTCGTTAACGGACCTGCTGGAGAATTACGAGCGGCTGGCGGCCATCGGCATCAATCCGATTTACGTAATAAACCACGGGCCGACGACTTCGCTTTATTATGCGGACCCCGATGGCAACCAGATGGAATTTCAGGTGGAGAATTACGCTTCAGTCGAGGAATCGACGAAATTCTTCTATTCGCCGGCCTTTGCCGAGAATCCGATCGGCGTGGAATTCGATCCCGCCGCGTTGCTGGCTCGGCTCCGCGCCGGCGAGGATGAGGATATGCTCAAGAAGCGACCGGATGCGGGCGCCAAGGGGCTCGCCGACATCAAGCTGCGCTGAGGCCCGCTATGCACACCATGTCCCGTCAGGACCATGACGCGATCGAGGCCGTCGTGCTCGATTTCTTCCGGCTCGTGGACATGGGGCGGGCTGACGAGACGCTGGCACTGTTCACGCCGGATGCGACGGTCACGTTCGCGCCCGGATCACCGAAGCCCGGGACGATCGCCGGCCCCGATATCGCGGCAGCGATGACCGCGAGGGCGGCGCAGAAGGAGGTGACGACGCGGCACGTCGTCACGAACTTCCATATCGAGCGTCGGAGCGAGGGACGTACCATCTGCTCCTCATTACTAACGCTTTACCGCACCGACGCTGGCCGATCGAAGGCCTTTCCGCCGACCATCGCCGATGTCGAGGATGTGATGGAGCAGAGCGACGGACGGTGGCGAATCGCCGCGCGCACGATCACGCCAATCTTCGTCGGATAGTCGCAGCGGCCGGCAGGGCAATCGCTCCGCCGGCCCCTGTCGATCAGGCGGCGGCCTTTTCGTCGTCCGGCACAAACACCGAATCGGCATCCGCCCCGTTGTTCCAGATGAAGCGCAGCAGCGTGCGGGCGATGCGCCAGCCGTCGGCGGTCCGCGCGAATTCCCATTTGTAGCGTCCGCCCTGGAGCAGATAGTCGGTCGGCTTGTCGTCGTCGGTCAGCGCCGCGAAGATGATGTTGCCGGTGCCGGTGGCTCGATCGCTGCCGTCGACATCCACGTCGATATCGACGATATAGTGGATGAACGACGAATAGACGTGATCCATGCTGCCGCGGCACTTCTCCAATATGTCGGCCTTGCCGTTCATCGTGCCGAAGCCGCCGTGGAACTCGAACAGCGAGTCCTCGGTGAAGCATTCGGCCCAGCCGACCCAGTCGAACGCGTCGGCGCGCTTGCAATAGGTCTTCATCAGCTTCTGGACGGCCAGTTCATCCTCGATCAGCTTGATGCGCTGTTCCAGACTTTGCTCGGTCAATTCGCTCTCCTCTTTTTCGAAAGTCACCGTGTCGTGGCGGGATCCCAGATCAACGGCAGCGCGTGCACGCAGGCGACGATGCCGCCGGAGAAACGCAGCTCGCTGCCCGGCGCAAGCGAGAATATCGGGATGTGCGCCAGCCATTCCTGCAAGGTCGCGCGGATCTCGGTGCGCGCGAGGTGGGCGCCCGGGCAGGTGTGGTTGCCGCTGCCGAACGCCGAATGGCGCGCATTGCCGCGATCGAGCGAGACGGCGAGCGGATCGGGATAGACCGCCGGATCGATGCCGTGCAGCGCGGTCGGCACCACCACCATGTCGCCCGCGCGTAGCGTGACGCCTTGATAGTCATAGTCCTCGCGGACGACGCGGCCGGTGGTGACGATGCCGAAGCGGCGCAGCAATTCGTTGATGAAGGCGGGGATGCGCGCCGGATCGGCCACCAGAGCGGCACACGGCTCCGGGTGGGTGGCGAGGAACAGCATCATGAAGGTGAGGAAGTTCACCACCGTATCCAGCCCGGCGATCAGCATCTGGGCGCACATCTCGCGCGCCTCGCGATCGTTCACCGGCCGGCCGTTCACCTCGCCGTTGACGATGCGGCTGATCATGTCCTGCCCATCGGTGCCGCGCCGTGCATCGATGACCGGCTGGAGATAGGCGTAGAGACCGTCGAGCGCCTCCTCATAGGTCATCTGCCCATCCGGCCGGATCGTCTGGTCCGCGAGCGCCTTGAGCCGGGGGGCATCCGCCTCGGGCAGATCGACGATGCGCATGAAGATGCGGATCGGGAATAGCTCGGCATATTGGGTGGCGAATTCGCAGCGCCCGTCGAGCCGGAACGTCTCGATCAGCTCGGCGGCGATCGGGCGGAAGCTCTCCTCGACGCGATTGACCTGCTTGGGTGCGAGGCTGCCGTTGAGGATGTTGCGATAGGGGCGATGCTCGGGCGGATCGAGCGTCGTCGGCACGATATTATGCGCCTCGCCCGAGCTTTTCGGCACGAAGATGATCCGGTTCGAGAAATGCTCGTAATCGGAGAGCACGTCGGTAATCGTCCCGGCGCGCGTCGCGATCCAGTGGCCGTCGTTACGCGGCGTCCACAGCAGGCCGGACTCGCTCGCGGCATGGATCTTGGCCCATGCCGCGAAATAATCGCCGCCTGTCGGCGACGGCGCATAGATGTCGATATCGTAGAGGCGATGGACGGGGACGTTCTCCGGCAGATCCCGATGCGGCTGGGTCGCCATCGGCGGCTCAGCCTTCGCGGCCGGTGGTCGGCTTCAGCGCCAGGCCGCCGGTCTCGCCGCTCATGGCGTGGCGGATGGCGGGATCGGCATCGGCAAGCTCGTCGCCGAACATCGCGGCGGTGGTCAGCAGCGGCTTGAGCGGACCGTCCGCCATCAGCTCGCCTTGCTTCTCAGCCCAGATTTCCGGCGTGCTCTCCGCCACGCGGACGGTCGGCATCGCCGCCATCACCACGCGGCCGGCGCGCCCGCCGCTCACCTGGAACGCCTCGTTCGTCACCGCCGTATCCTGATGCACGAGCCAGGTGACGAGCGCGGAGACGTGATCCGACTGGAAATGCCGCGCCAGGGTGGCCGCGATGGCGGGATCGTCGATCGTGTCGGTGATCCGGGTCTTGGCGGAAGGCAGGATGACGTTGGCGTTGATGCCGTGATCCTGCCCCTCGATCGCAAGGCTGCGGGTGAAGCTGAAGATGCCGCCCTTGGCCGATCCGTAGCTGGTCAGCCCCGCGTTGCCGAGCATCCCGCTGGACGAGGTGGTGACGATGCGGCCCGAACCGGACTTGACCAGATGCGGCCAGGCGGCACGGCAGACCTCGACGGTGCCGCGAAAGTGGATGTCGAAGACGGTGTGCCAATTCTCCGCCGCCGCATCGGCAAGCGTCTCGCTGCTCATCACGCCGGCGTTGCTCACGATGATGTCGAGCTGGCCGAACGCATCGATCGCCGCCTGCACGATCGCATCGCACCCACCGACGACGCTGTCGTTGACCGGGACCGCCTCGCCACCGGCGGCGCGGATTTCGGCGGCGACGTCCTCGGCCGGGTTTTCCCCGGTCGGCGAGAGGATGTCGTTGACGACGATGCGGGCGCCGCGCGAGGCAAGCATCAGCGCGTGGCTGCGCCCCATTCCGCGCCCGCCGCCGGTGACGATCGCGACCCGACGGGCGAAATCAAGCAATCCCATTTCCATCCTCTCTCATGTTCGCGGCGACCGGCCGTCTCCTCCCGATCCTGACCAATTACTCAATTCTTGTCAACGTCCACGCGGCAAGGCGAAGGCGATCACATAGTCGCCGCTGCCCGAGTGGAGCGAGGCGTTGCCGCCGTCGGCGATGACGACATATTGGCGGCCGGTCTTCGCGCTCACATAGGTCATCGGGTTGGCATGACCGCCGACGGGCAGCGCCGACTGCCAGAGCTTGCGCCCGCTCGAGACCTCGAACGCCCAGATCGCGCGATCCTGGCTGGCCGCGATGAAGATCAGCCCGGTTCGCGTGGTCAGCGAGCCGCCCTGGTTCGGCACGCCCATCGGGATCGGCAGGTGGCTGCGCAGATCGAGCGGACCGCTGCCCGCCGCGCTGCCGAGCGGCCGCTGCCACACCATCTTGCCGCTGACCAGATCGACGACGCCGATCTTGCCGTAAGGCGGTTCGGTGCAGGGGATGCCGAGCGGCGAGAGGAAGGCGCCGGTGAACAGCGCGAACGGCGTGCCGATCTGCGGCACCGGATCGCCGACATGGATGCCGCCGTCGATCGAGGGCTTGACCCCCGTCGCATCGGCGCGCGGCACGAGGCGGGTATAGTTCGCCATCCGGTTCCAGTTGACGATCGCCAGATGCCGCTCCGGATCGACCGAGATGCCGCCCCAGTCGATACCGCCGAGATAGCTCGGATAGGTGATCGACGGCCTGATGCCCGGCGGCGTCATCGGCCCTTCGTAGCGCGCCTGACGGAACTTGATGCGGCACCAGAGCTGATCGATCGGCGTCGCCCCCCACATCGTCCGCTCGCGGATCACGGTGTCGTCGAACGAGGGCAGGCCGACCGAGAATGGCTGGGTGGGTGCCGTGAAATCGCCAGGCGCCGCGCCCTGCGGCACGGGCCGGTCCTCCACCTTCTTCAGCGGCGTGCCGGTGCGGCGATCGAGCAGGAACAGCTCGCCGCGCTTCGTCGCCTGCGCGAGCGCCGGCACCGTCCGCCCGCCGAGCGGCAGGTCGATCAGCGTCGGCTGGCCGGCGACGTCATAATCCCACAGATCGTGCCGCGCCGTCTGGAACGACCAGCGCAGATGGCCGGTGGCCGCATCGAGCGCGACGACGGCATCGGTAAATTTCTCCGAGGTGGCCGAGCGGTGGCCGCCCCAATAATCCGGCGTCGAATTGCCCATCGGCAGATACACGAGGCCGAGCACCTCGTCAGCGCTGATCGGCCCCCAGCTGTTCGGCGTGCCGTGCGAATAGGTCTTGCCGGGGGGCGGCAGGCCGTGATCGTCAGGCCGTTCCATATCCCACGCCCAGGCGAACTGGCCGGTGACGGCATCGAAGCCGCGGATCACGCCCGATGGCTCGCCGACATATTGGCCGTCCAGCACCCAGCCGCCGAGGATCACGTTACCGCGCACGATCGCCGGGGCCGAGCTGACATAATAATAGCCCTTGTCCACCCGCCCCATGCCGACCCGCAGATCGACCGCGCCGCCCGTGCCGAAGCCGGAGCAGGGGGCGCCGGTGGTCGCGTCCACCGCAAGCAGGCGGGCATCGGTGGTCGCGGTCAGGATACGCTCGGCACACGGTCCGGTGGCGTTCGGCACGCGATAATAGCTGACCCCGCGGCAGGTGCCGGTGGGCGGTGCGTTGACCTTGGGATCATATTGCCAGCGGCGCGCGCCCGTATCCGGATCGAGCGCGACGATGACGTTGTTCGGCGTGCAGAGGTAGAGCGTGTCGTTGACCATCAACGGCGTCGTCTCGAAGCCCATGCGGCTTTGCTTGATGCCGGTCCGGTAGGTCCATGCGCGTTCGAGCCCGGCGACGTTGCCGGGGGTGATCTGGCTCGCGGGGCTGAAGCGGGTGCCGGCGATGGTGTTGCCATAATGCTGCCAGTCGGCCGGTGCGGACGAGGCGGCGGCCGTGGTGACGGGCGCCTCGGTCCGGTCGCCGAGATGGAGCAAGACGGCGAGCAGCACGGCGACGGCGATCGCGACGACGATCAGCCCGCGCGCGCCGATCCGCCGGATATAGGGCCAGCCGACCCAGAGGCCGAGCACGACCGGGGCAAGGATGCGCGCCTGCAAGCCCCACGAGTTTCCGCCGCTTTCCGCCAGCGCCCAGAGCAGGGTGCCGATCAGCATGGCACCGTAAAGCCAGATGCCGCGCCGGTCCCCCCGCGCGATCAGCCACGCCGACCCGATGACGGCAAGACCGGCCAGCAGATAATAAGCGCTGCCGCCGAGCGCGATCAGCCAGCCCCCGCCCGCGATCAGCGCGAGGGCGATAGCGGCGAGGACGAGACCGAGCACGATACGCCGTGGATCGATCCGACGCGGGTCCAGCAACGCGCTCTGCATGATATTCTCCCGCAAGCCGGATGCACGGCCAAGATGTCTTCAGAGGAACAAGGCGGTCAGGCGGGGGGCGCCCGCAGCGGATCGGTCTTGCCATCCCACGTCGTCGAGCTTTCCCGCATCCTTGCCCACATGGTCAGGAAATGCTCGCGCAGCCAGAGCAGCTCGACGATCGGCGCATCGGGATCGGGCATCTGGAAATAGGCCGCGCGCGTCGCATCGACGATCTCGGTCTCCTGCACCGCGACGCCACCCGCCGCGGCAAGCGCCGCATAGGCCCGATCGAAATCGTCGACGAGGACGCCGATATGGTGGACGCTGTTACGACCCGAGGCGAGCCAGTCGCGATAGATCGACGGAGCCGTATCGTGCTGCACGATCAGCTCGATCTGGATATCGCCCCAATAGCCGAGCGCGGCGGAAAGATCGCACTCGGCCGGCTGCCCCATGTAGCGCGTATTCTGCAGCGGGATATGTTCGAGATGGTAGAACGGCCCCGCCCCCATCACCTCCGTCCAGTAACGGAAGCTCGCATCGAAATCGCGCGGGATGAAGGCGACCTGGACGACGGTGCCGAGGCCCGCCAGCGCATCGTGGGCGAATTTGGGGATCATCGGATATCCTCGATGCAGTGGCGGAACGCGGATCGACCGATCAGCTCCAGGTGGCGGCTTCGCCCGGCGGATTTTCCCACATCTGGATCATGTTGCCATCCTGATCGTAGAACAGGAAGGAGCGGCCAAGGTTCGCGCAGCTCCAGACATAATCGGTCTGCATGCGGTAGCCGGCGGCCTTGATCCGCGCATACCAGCCATCGAGATCTTCGACGATCAGGCCGAGCTCGTGAATACCGGTATGACCGTAGCGCAGATTTTCTTCCGGTGTCTTCTTGATGACCGGGTTTTCACATTCCTGCAGCTCGATGAACGCGCCTTCCTTTGAACTGAGCAGCGCCATTTTCGAGCGCGCGCCCTTCACCTTGAAGATATCGTCGAGCAGAGCCGGGTACATGAAGGTTTCCGGACCGGCTTCCGGGCCATCGGGAATCACGGTCTGCACGCCAAGCTCGAACCCCATCGTATCGCGCCAGAGCTTGATCGCTTCCTCAAGGTCGGTGACCATGATGGCCATGTGGTGAAAACGCATGAGACTCTCTCCCTCTTTATGGTTTCAGGCTTCCGGCTCGACGCGATTCTCGATCGCACCGATGCCTTCGATTTCCACCCGCACGACATCGCCGGCTTTCAGGAATTGGGGCGGCTTCATCGCGGCGCCGACCCCGCCGGGCGTGCCGGTAAACAGGATGTCACCGGGCTCCAGCGTCATCGCCTGTGACAGGAAGGCGATCTGATCGGCGCAATCGAACACCAGATTATGCGTGTTCGATTTTTGCCGTTGTTCGCCATTGACGGTGCAGCCGATGACGAGACCGGACGGATCGAGTTCATCTGCCGTGACGATCCACGGGCCGAACGGAGCGTGGCCATCGAAGGATTTGCCGATGGTGAACTGGCTGGTCCGCAGCTGCCAATCGCGCACGCTGACATCGTTGCCGACGCAGTAGCCGAAGATGTGGGCCGGCGCATCCGTCGTCGCGACATGCTTGGCGGGGCGGCCGACGACGATGACCAGCTCGGCCTCGTAATCCAGCGCGGTGGAAACGCGGGGCAGGGGGATCGGCGCGAACGGGCCGTTGGCAGTGGTGCCCATCTTAGCGAACCACATCTGATCGGCCGGTTTCTCCATCCCCGATTCGGCGACATGATCAGCATAGTTCAGGCCGATGCCGAGGATCTTGCCTGGCCGCGCGATCGGCGCGAGCAGTTCGACATCGGCCAGTGCATCGTCGTGTGGCACGGCCGTCAGTTGCGCCAGCGGCTCTTTCCAATCGGTCCAGGCGCCGATCAGATCAACCATGTCACCCGGCGCATCAGGCAGGTGCGCCGCGATCCCGACAAGCCCGGCATCGGTGACGATGCCGAGCAGGGCTGGCCCGTTGTCCCGACGATAACGTGCAAGCTTCACCGTCAATCGCCGAAGAAGCGGCGGGCGTCGGCATAGGTCGCGAGATGCGAGGTGGTTCCACCATCGACGCGCAGAACCTCGCCGGTGATGTAGCGCGACTCGTCCGATGCGAGGAAGGCGACGACGTTCGCCATATCCTGCGCGGTGCCCGAGAAGGGGAGGGCGGCCGCATCGTCATGCAATTCCGTAAGCGGCTTCGGAATGAATGCTTCGGAGGCCGCCGTCTTGATGAGCGCGGGAGCGACGGCGTTGCACCGGATATTCTTGCGTCCGTAGGCAGTGGCAACATGCTGGGTGAGCATGTTGATCGCCGCCTTCGAAACACCGTACGCCGGCATTCGGTTGAAAGCACTCATCCCATACATCGAAGAGGTGTTGACGATGGCGCCGCCGCCGGTTTCCAGCATGGCCTTCACGCCATATTTGCACCCCAGCATCGTGCCGCGTAGCGAGACGTTCATCACCTGATCCCAGACTTCCACCGGGATTGTCAGCACATCTACATCCGCCGCAAGCACGTCGGGCGAGAGAAGCGCGGCGTTGTTGTGCAGGATATCGAGCCGACCGAAACGCGCGACAGTGGCGGCCACCGCCTGCTCGATCTGCGCCTCATCGCCGATATCGCAGATCACGAAATCCGCTTCGCCGCCGGCCTCCTTGATCTCCTCGGCCCCGGCGCGGGCGGCATCCTCGCGCAGATCGGAGACCATGATGCGTGCGCCGCGCGACGCCAAGGTCTTGGCGGTGGCCAAGCCGATCCCGGAGCCAGCGCCGGTGATCAGCGCCGACTTGCCTTGTAAACTACTCACCCGTCTCTCCCGATCTTGTTGAAGCGTGGTGATGGTCAGGCCATCGCCTCGCGAACCGTTTCAGCCGCGACCCACTTTTCCACCATGTCGATGCCGTGGCGGAGGAGGATCTCGTTATCCTGCAGCTGCATGAAATCCTTGGCGCGGGATTCGAGACCCTTCTGCGTGCGCGCCACGTTGGTCAGATCCTCGAGCAGCACTTCGCAGACGCGGGCGATATATTGCTCGACCCGGAAGCGCTCGACCACGTTGGTGGGCGGCGAGATGTAAAAGCGCGCCTCGTGACGCGTGCGATTGTAGGACAGCGGCCAATATTGATGGACGAAGAAACCGCCCTGGCCCGAATCGATGTGCGTATTTGGGAAGACATGGTTGACGTCCATCGACCAGTCGGCCGAGCCCGTGGGATTGACGGCCGGGTGGCTGAGAAATTCGGACACCGTATCGGCGCTGACCGCCGAGATCGCATTGCCCGTCGCCATCGCCGCCTGGCCGAGTCGCTCGACAAGGCTGTTAGGCTTAGCCTCATATTGGCTGTTGCCAAACATCGAGTTGACTCGATGCGGTCCGAAGATCTTCGCGTCGAGCAGATGAGCGAACGGGTTGCTCTTGGAGGCGAAGGTGTCGCCGATCGTCTGCGGATGGATGGCCGGGATGTGATAGGATTCGCTGAATGCGTCCGACACGACTTTCCAATTGCAATCCAATTCCGCAACGAACACGACCGGATGCTCTGCGGCGGTGTATTTCAGCCCGGCGAGGTACTCGCCGAAATCGCCGAGAAACTCTGTCAGAGAAACTTCCGGCACGGGGCTGAGATTGATGAAGACGAACCCTTCCCATACTTCGGCGGCGATAGGGGTGAGGCCGCACTTCTTCTTGTCAACTGAGAAGAATTGCGACTCGTCCGGTATGCCCAGCAGGTTGCCATCGTTGGCGTATGTCCAATTATGATAGCGGCACACAAAGCGGCTTGCGGTGCCGTGATCGTCGAGCACCACTTGGTTGCCGCGATGCGAGCATACGTTATGGAACGCCCGGATCGCGCCATCCTTAGCGCGGGTGACCAGGACTGAAGCGTTGCAGACCTCCACCTCTTTGACGATGTAGCTACCGGGCTTGGGCAATTCCTCTACCCGCCCCATCATCAACCAGGAGCGGCGAAAAACGCGCTCCTGCTCCAGTGCGTAGAAAGCGGGTGAGCGGTAGGGCTCCATTGGCACTGGTCCGGTGGACAGGCCATTCGCTTCGGTGAGGCTGTTGTTCGACGATCGCGAAGCCATGGGCACATGCTGGTTCATCGTCTCTCCGTCCTTGCTCCTTGCGGCGATCGATAGTTCGCCGGAGTTTGTACTAGACGCTAGATCAGCCTGACCGCTAGGTCAAGATGAGGATATAAGATGGTGAGCCATGAATCGCTCGCGTGGTCCGAGGTCCGATCCCGCTCAGGCGACCTTCTGCTGCCGCACCGCACAATAACTCACTGGAGCTTTGGTCAGTAAAAAGCCGAGCAACTGCGTTGACAGCCGCACGAACTGTAAATACGGTCAGTTTGAGTAGGCCGGAAACTGGCCGCGATCATAACAGCCGGTAGGACGGCGTAGGGGAGGCCTGCATGACAAACCATCGCAAAATAGCGCTTATAATGTCCGTCTCGGCGATTGCGATGGCCGGTTCGGCCCATGCGCAGACCGCGTTGCCATCGGGCCAGACGGGTACCGATCCGGCCGTCACGTCCGATGTGGTGCCGTCCGCTACGCAATCGACGCCCACCCCAGATACGGCCGGGGTGTCGACGAATGAAGGTATTCAGGAGATTGTCGTCACCGCGCAAAAGCGTTCGGAAACGGCGAACCGGATCGGCATGTCGATCACCGCATTGCCCGCGATCGCGCTGACGCAGAAGGGCATCACTTCGCCAAGCGATCTCGCGAAGGTGGTGCCGGGCTTCGTCGCCTCGCCCGCCCCGCGCGGTGCGCCGGTCTATGCGATTCGCGGCATCGGCTTCGACGACTCCACGCTCGGCTCGGCTTCCACTGTCGCGACCTATATCGATGAAGTGCCGCTGTCCTATCCGGTCGAGACGCGCTTCGCTACGATGGACTTGGAGCGGGTGGAAGTGCTGAAGGGGCCGCAGGGCATCCTGTTCGGACAAAACTCCACGGCCGGCGCGATCAATTTCATCGCCGCCAAGCCGACCGACGAGTTTAAGGCGGGTTTCGACGGAAGCTACGGGCGCTTCAACGAGGCGATGGGGCAGGTGTTCGTGTCCGGGCCGCTGTCCGATCGCTTGAAAGTTCGCATCAGCGGCATGGGCACGCGTTCCGACGGCTGGCAGAAAAGCTACACGCGCGACGACAAGCTCGGCGCCAAGCGGCAATATGCCGGCCGCATCATTGCCATGTGGAACCCGGTCGACGCGCTGCAGCTGACGCTCAACGTGAATGGCTGGCGCGACAAATCCGATACGCAGGCGGCGCAACTGCAGAACGCCTTCCCGCTGCTCGCCTGCTGCGGCCCGGCGCCCTATGCCAATTACCCGCATGCGCCGAACAATGCGCGTGCGGCGGACTGGGACGCCAATCCGCTTTTTCCGCTGCGCCGGAACGACAGCATGTTCCAATCCTCGCTGCGGGCCGACCTGACTTTGGCCGAGGGATTGGTACTGACATCGATCAGCGCCTACACCCGGTACAAGCAGAATTTTGCAATCGATCTGGACGGTGCCAATATCCGCGACTTCTCGTTGACGGACAAGGGCAAGGTCAACTCGTTCAACCAGGAAGTTCGCCTGGCGGGTGACTTCGATCGATTGAAGTTCATTGTCGGCGGTAATTATGCCAAGGATAAGGTATACCAGTATAACGGGTATTTCCTGCCGGAATCCTCCGTGAACATCGGCTTCCTGGGCAACACCGATGCGGCGTCCTTTTTCAGCCAGCCGATCAAGGATGTCGCGGTTTTCGGCAATGTCGATTTCAAGGTAACGGACAGCCTGACGCTGCATGGCGGCGCGCGCTACACCAAGGACAAGCGGATCTATACCGGCTGTACCGCCGATTATGGCGATGGCGTGCAGGGCGGCATCTTCAATATCGTCTACGCCAGCATCGTCGGCCATCCGTTCAACATCCAGCCCGGCGGATGCACCTCCAATAATCCCGTGCTCAATCCGAATGGCAGCGTGAAGGATCTGATCCCCGGCCTTGCCGTGCAGAAGCTAAACCAGGATAATGTGAGCTGGCGCGCCGGCGTGGATTATCAGGCAACGCCGACCATGCTGGTCTATGCCAATGTGAGCAGGGGCTATAAATCGGGCAGCTTCCCCTCCGTCAACGTGGTGGCGAACAGCCAGCTCGAAGGCGTGACGCAGGAATCGGTGCTCGCTTATGAGGGCGGCGTGAAGGCCGGCCTGTTCAACCGCCGCCTGCAGATCAACGCCGCGGGCTTCTACAACGACTATACCGACAAGCAGCTGCGCGGCCGCATCCTCGATCCGTTCGGTTTCTTCGGCGTTCTGGACAAGCTGCTCAACATTCCGAAATCGCGCGTTTACGGCGCGGAGATCTCGGTTCAGGCGCTGCCGACCGAAGGGCTGAACCTCAACGTCTCCGCGACCTATGTGAATACGAAGGTGACGAAGAGCTTCTTCGCTTATGATCCGGTCGGCAACCTGTTCGACTATAAGGGCCTTGCCTTCCCACATACGCCCAAGTGGAATATCACGGCATCGGCGGATTATGAGCGGCCGATCAGCAACGGGCTGAAGGGGTTTGTCGGCGCGAACCTGCTCTACCAGAGCAAAACGATCGGGCTATTCGCCGATCCGGCCATCATCTCGCAGAGTCCGCTCGATCCGGTCAATCGCCCGGGCGTGAAAGTGCCGGGCAACAGCTTCGACGTGAAGGCTTTCACGACCGTGGATGCACAGGTCGGGGTGGCCGATGCCGATGGCAAATGGCGCGCCTGGATCTTCGGTCGTAACATTTTCAACGAGTATTACTGGACGAACGCGACCCAAAGCTTCGACTCCATCTACCGTCTGGCGGGCATGCCGCGCACCTATGGCGTCTCGGTATCGTTGCGTTACTAACCGAATATCCCTCCCTGCTCAGGGCCTGCCGATCATGGATCGGCGGGCCTCTTTTTTGCGCGGATGGGCCAGTGGACATAAAAAAGGGGGCCGTGCCGGTTGTGGCAGGACCCACGATGCTTCGATGTAGCGTGGTTAGTCGAACGTGACGACTGCGCGTCCGGTGAGCTTGCCAGTGCGCAGATGCTCGTAGGCGGTTTCGACCTCGTCGAAGGCGAAGCGTTCGATGTCGATGTGCAGCAGATCGCGCGCGGCGAGATCGCAGACTTCACGTAGATCGGCTCGCTTGCTGCCGAGCGAGATGGCGAATTCGCAGCTCGTCGCCATGGTACCCCAGCCGACGCTGAGCGTGCCCAGTTCCATGCCGACGAGAACGATCCGGCCCTGCGGCCGCGAGACTCGCGCGGCCAGCGCGAGCGTGGCGTCCGACCCGACGAAGTCGATGATCGCCTCGCAGCCGCGTCCACCGGTGAGGTCCATGATCTGTTCGGCGGCGCGGTCGTCCGAGAGGATCGCGTGATCGGCGCCGCGCGTATGAGCGTGCTGCAGGCGCGCGGGCGCAACATCGACCGCAAAGATCCGCGCCTGAGACAGGATTTTTAGGAACTGCACGCCGAACGCGCCGAGGCCGCCGATGCCGATCACAAGCGCATTGGTGCCGGCCGTCAGCCGTTCCTCCACGCTCTTGACGGCACGGTAGGCGGTCACGCCGGCGTCCGTCAGCGGTGCGACCTTCACAGGATCAAGTGCACCAATGGACAGGACCTCCTTGCGCGGAACCACGAGATAGGGCGCGAGGCCGCCATCGATGCCGCAGCCGCGGGTGATCGGCAGCGGACCGCGCGAATTAGTGGTGCAGCTCTGTTCCACGCCGTTTAGGCAGTAGTCGCAGTAACCGCATACCTGCATGTGGTGGACGACAACGGCGTCCCCTTCCCGCACGCCGGTGACGCCTTGTCCGCAGGCATCGATGATGCCGGCATTCTCATGGCCGAGCGTATAGCCGGCGCTGAGCCAGTCCGAATAAGGCGGGCCGGCCATCATATCGAGATCGGAGCGGCACAGGCCTGCCCCCTTCATACGCAGGACGACCTCGCCCGGACCGGGAGTAGGCTTTGTCACCTCCTCAAACTCCGGTGCGCGGCCCCACTCGACGATCCGATAGGCTTTCATTTTATCATCCCGTTTGTGTTCAGCTGGGCCGAACGATTTTGCTGCCTACGAGCGCGGTCTCAACTGCGACGGTGTCGAGATACTCGACGATCGTGACGATCCTGTCGTCCTTCACGCGGCAGATGAAACAATAGGTGTGCTGATCGTAAGGGCCGTGGGGGCCGACGCCGTGGACGTTAGCGATCACGGCGGCACGGTCGCCTTCGGCGATGATGTCGTCGACCGCCATCTTGGCTGGTTCCTTGAAGGTGGAGAGCATCGGGATCATGTCGCTGAGCAGCGTCTGCTTGGTGAAGCGCCTGGATAGCGGCGTGTCACCGATGATCGTCCAAGTGGAATCCTCGCTCAGCGTATCGAATCCGCCGGCGAAATCGCCCGAACACAGCTTGCTGAAAAAGGCCGAGACCGTTTCCTTGGTGGTCGCCATTAATCTCTCCTGTCTATGTTTTTCGTCAGGCGAAGGGCTGCGGCCCCTGCACCAGCCTGATGCCGTGGGGATAAGGCGAGTGCGGCGCGCGAGGCTGCCCATGGAGCTCCACCGCCATGGCGGCGTGGGCAAGCGAGAGCACGAGACGATAAAGCCGCGCCTCGGGCCCGGGAAAGGCGTTCAGATCAAACGGCATGAGATAGGCAAGAGCGGCATCGGCGCGGCTGACCATCTGATTGTAGAAGGCGGTGATGCTCGCCATTTCGGCCT
Organism: Sphingomonas profundi; assembly: GCF_009739515.1. Taxonomy (NCBI): domain Bacteria; kingdom Pseudomonadati; phylum Pseudomonadota; class Alphaproteobacteria; order Sphingomonadales; family Rhizorhabdaceae; genus Alterirhizorhabdus; species Alterirhizorhabdus profundi. Next base: position 3,370,395 of record NZ_CP046535.1, on the reverse strand, counting down.
GCGCGCGGCGATCCCAGCGGATCTGGCCATCCTCGCCCGCCCAATATTCGACCAGCGGCTCCAGATCCTCAAAGCCCTGCGGGAGCAGTCTTTCGGTTGTCTCGGTCATCATCCCTCCTCGCTGTGAGCCTGTGATATCAGGCCGCATCCGATGTGGTTGCCGGATCCCATATCAGCGGCAGGCGATCGACGCAGCCGACTACACCGCAGCTGAAGGTGATCTGCGCTGCCGGATCGACACTGAAAACGGGAATGCGCTTGAACCATTCCTCCAACGTGATGCGGATCTCGACACGCGCCAGATGTGCGCCGGGGCATTTATGCGCGCCGTTGCCGAAGGTGGAGTGGTTGGCCGTCGAGCGGTGGAAACTGACGGTGAGCGGATCGGGATTTTCATTCTCGTCCAGGCCGTGCAGGACCGTGGGCAGCACGATCATCTCACCCGCCTTCATGGCGACGCCCTCGAATTCCATGTCGCCGGCGATCTCGCGCCCGTCCGAAATGATCGGGAAGCGACGAAGCAGTTCCTCGACCGCGATGCCGATCAACTCGGGTGTCTCCACCAGTTCGCGGGCGCTTTCCGGATGCGTGGCGAAATGCAGCATGATGAAGCTGAGCATGTTGACGACGGTATCGACGCCCCCCACCAGCACCTGCGCGCAGAGTTCGGCGGCTTCCTTGGGGGTGAGGGCACGGTCACCGACCTTACCGTTGACGATCCCGGTGATAAGATCGGTGCCGAGGCCTCCGCGACGAGCCTCCGTCCACGGCGCCATATAGCTGACGAGTGCGGCGATCGCGTCCGCATAGTTCATCGTACCATCGGGGCGGGTGGTCTGATCGACCCAATACTTGATCTTCGGGGCGTCCTCCATCGGAAGATCGACCATGTTCATGAAGATGCGGACCGGCAATTGCTCGGCGTAGTCGGTCGTGAAGTTGCAGCGCCCGTTCGGCCGCAGGTCTTCGATCAGGCTGGCTGCCATCGTGCGGATCCGATCCTCGATCGCTGCGACACCGCGCGGCGAGAGACCGTTGGTGATGAGCGCGCGGTAGGGCCGGTGCGTCGGAGGATCGATCGTCGATGGGGGCAGCTGGTGGTGCTCGCCATTTTCCTTCGGCACGAACAGCACGCGGCTGGAGAAGCGCTTGTAGTCGGCGAAGATGTGGCTGATCAACCGCCCGGTGGTCGCCATCCAGTGGCCGCCGTTGCGCGGGGTCCAGACGAGTTCGGGCACGCCGCTATCCTTCAGCGCCTTCCAGGCCAGATGGAAGTTCTCGCGCCCGTTCGGCGGCGCGTAGATGTCGAAGTCGACGACGCGGTCCTCCGGCACATGCGCCGGCCGCGCTACGGCCGGGCTGAGGGGGGGCGCTTCCATGATCGCTTCCATAACCACTCCTTGGCTGCCGTCCGGTTCGCTTCAGGCGAGCCCCTGATCCGACGGGATGGTGAGAAGGATGCCGTCCAAGGCATCACTGACCTTGACCTGACAGGACAGGCGGGAGCGTTCAGTATATCCCACGATGCATTCGAGCAGATCGGTTTCATATTCGGTCGGCGGATCGATCGCATCGATGAAGTTGGCATCGATATAGACATGGCAGGTGGCGCAGGAACAGCCGCCGCCACACTCGCCGTCTATCCCGACCACGCCGTTGTTGACGGCGACCTCCATCAGGGTGAAACCGTTGCGTGCATCGATGTCGACCGACTCGCCATCGGGCTGCTTGAAGATGATCTTCGCCATTCGCCTCCCCTCGCGGGCTATCTGCGCGCTGCGCGGTCCGTGTCGCGCTTTCCACGACTATGCCGAGAGACTGACCAATTTGTCAACTCAGAATTCGGCAGGCATGGTTATCGCGTGGATCTCGGCGCGTGATCGAGCGTCCACGGCAATTTCGGCTGGACATCACCAACGTTCAACCTGTACAAACGGTCAAAATGACAGTGGGAGGGCAGGAATGTCGGGTGGACCGGATTCGGGCGCGATAGAATCGCTGGTCACGCTGGATGCCCGTCTGCGCTGGCTCTCCGCTTGGACCATACACAATGCCAACCATCTGCGGCCGAGCCGTGACGGCCTTAAGGTCGGTGGCCATCAAGCATCGTGCGCGTCGATCTCGACGATCATGGCGGTGCTGTACTTCCATGCTCTGCGCCCGCAGGACAAGGTGGCCGTAAAGCCTCACGCCGGGCCGGTGCTGCATGCGATCCAGTATCTCTACGGCCGGCAAGAGCGCGACCAGCTGGAGCGGTTCCGGGGTATGGGCGGGGCGCAGAGCTATCCCTCCCGCACGAAGGACCGCATCCCGGTCGATTTCTCGACCGGATCGGTCGGCCTCGGCGTGGCGATCACGGCGTTCGCCAGCCTTGTGCAGGATTATCTCATCGCCCATGGCCGCCTTGGCGCCGACCAGACCGGCCGCATGGTGGCGCTGATGGGAGATGCCGAACTCGACGAGGGCAATATCTACGAATGCCTGATCGAGGCCTACAAGCACGACATCCGCAACTGTTGGTGGATCGTCGACTATAACCGCCAGTCGCTGGACCACACGACGGCCGACCGGATGTTCAACCGCTTCGACGACATCTTTCGTACCTGCGGCTGGCGGGTCATCACCCTGAAACATGGAAAGATGCAGCTTGCCGCCTTCGCGCGGCCCGGTGGCAAGGCGCTGGAGCAGTGGATCGATGCATGCCCGAATGCCGATTACGCAGCGCTGACCTATCAGGGGGGGGCGGCCTGGCGGAAGCGCATCCTCGCCGATATCGGGGCGATGCCCGATATCGCCGCCCTGCTCGACAGCTACGACGATCCCGCACTTTCGACGTTGATGACCAATCTTGGCGGCCACTGCGTCGAGACGCTGATGGAGGCGTTCGCCGACGCCGCCGACGACCGGCCGACGATGTTCATCGCTTATACCATCAAGGGCTACGGCCTGCCTTTCGCGGGCCACAAGGATAATCACGCCGGGCTGATGAACCCCACCCAGATCGGCGATCTGCGCACCTCGCTCGGCATTGCGGAGGGCGACGAATGGTCTCCCTACGGCGGGCTTGGCCACAATGCCGCGAAGGCGCTGGAAGCGTTCGTCGCGACGGCGCCGCTCGCCGCGCTCCCGTCGGTGCAGGCGGACGCAGTGGCGGTGCCGGCGATCGCCGCACCGCAGGGCGCCGAACAATCGACGCAGGCCGCCTTCGGCCGCATCCTGCTCGAACTCGCCAAGGCGGGGCACCCGATCGCCGACCGGATCGTCACGACCTCGCCCGACGTGACGGTCTCGACCAACCTCGGCGCGTTCGTGAACCAGCGCGGGCTGTTCCGCCGACAGGAACTGGCCGACGTCTTTCACGCCGCCAAGATCCCCTCGCCGCAGAAATGGGTCGGTCACGGCGCCGGCCAGCATATCGAGTTGGGTATCGCCGAGAACAATCTGTTCCTGATGCTGGCGGCATTGGGGCTGGCTGAGCCGCTGTTCGGCACGCGCCTTATCCCGGTCGGGACGGTCTATGACCCGTTCATCGCGCGCGGCCTCGATGCGCTAAACTACGGGTGCTACCAGGATGCGCGCTTTCTGCTCGTCGCAACACCGTCGGGCCTGACGCTCGGCCCCGAGGGCGGAGCGCACCAATCGATCAACTCGCCGCTGATCGGCATGGGGCAGCCGGGCCTGACCTATTTTGAACCGGCTTACGTCGACGAACTGGCGTTGATGATGGAGCATGCCTTTCATCATCTGCAGGCACCGGCGCCGGAGGGCGGCTCCGTATATCTTCGGCTCAGTACGCGCGCGCTCACGCAGATCGAAAGGACGGATGACGACTGGCAAGTGGATGCGGTGAAGGGCGCTTATTGGCTGCGACGGCCACAAGCGGACGCTCAGGTCGCCATCCTGTTCACCGGCGCGATCGCTCCCGAGGCGATCGCGGCTTGGGAAAGCATGTCCGAGGATCTGCCGGGGTTGGGGCTGCTCAACGTGACGTCGCCCGATCTGCTGCATCGCGGCTGGTCCGCCCGGCGTTCGGCGCGCTGGGGCAGCCGCGAGGCCACGCCGAGCCATATCGAGCGGCTGCTGCGCGATCTTGCGCCCGGCGCCGGGCTGGTCACGATCATAGACGGATCGCCCTCCGCCCTCTCGTGGATCGGCGGGGTGCTGGGCCAGCGGGTAAGCCCGCTCGGCATCGATCGTTTCGGCCAGACTGGCGACCTGCCCGATCTCTATCGCACCTACCGGCTCGATCCAGACGCGATCGTCGAGGCCGCCGCCGAACTCCTGCTGGACGCATAGCCGATGACGACGGACCTGCTCATGCCGGCATTCTCGCCGACGATGGAATATGGCACGATCGCCAAATGGCTGGTCCGCGAGGGTGACCCCATCGCGCCTGGCGACCTGCTCGCCGAGGTCGAGACCGACAAGGCGACGATGGAACTCGAAGCGGAGGAAGGCGGGGTGCTGCTGTCCATCCTCGTGCCCCAGGGGACCGATGACGTGGCGGTCGGCACCGCGATCGCGCGGATCGGTGTAGCGGAATCGGAATCGGCCGGGCAGGCAACGCCCCACCGCGAACCTGCGCCGACCCCGACCGGGGAAGCGGTTATGGCTACCGCCATCCCGGCCGTCCCCGCCGCGCCGCCCACGGCCGGCGCGCTCGCCCGCGTGCGGAGAGATCCGCCGGTGTACGATGGTTCCTCCTCGGCGCTGGCGCGCAAGGTGGCCGAAGCGCGGGGGATGGACCTTCACCAGGTGAAGGGCAGCGGCGCCGGCGGGCGCATCCTGCTCGCCGATATCCTGCCTGTGCGTGCGATGGTGTCCGCCACCTCGTCGGCACCGGCACCGGTACCGGCTGCGGTCCCGGCCGCTGCCCCGCCACAAGAGCCGCCGACCGACATACCGTTCCATACGCTGCCGCTTTCGGCCATGCGCCGGACGATCGCCCGCCGCCTGACCGAGTCCAAGCGGGACGTGCCGCATTTCTATCTATCGTCCGATTGCCGGATTGATGCGCTGCTGGCGTTGCGCGCGCAACTGAACGCGGGCCTCGCCGCATCAGGCGTGAAGATCTCGATCAACGATTTTCTGATGAAGGCACTCGCGGTCGCGCTGGTGATGGTGCCGGAGGCGAATGTGCGCTTCGGCGGCGACACGCTCTACATGTTCGATCGGGTCGATATCGCGATGGCCGTGGCCGTTGAGGGCGGCCTGGTGACCCCGGTGATCAATGATGTCGGCCGCTGCGCGCTGTCCGCCCTGTCACAGCAGTCACGCGCGCTGGCCGATGCGGCGCGCGACGGCAGCCTTGCGCCCGAAGTCTGTCGGGGGGGCACCGTGTCGCTCTCCAACTTGGGGATGTACGGAGTCAGCGAGATGATCCCGATCATCAATCCGCCACAGGCGATGATCCTGGGGGTCGGCGCAAGCGAGGCGCGGTTCGTGCCGGACGGCGCCGGTGCCCCGCAGCTCGCGACGATCCTGCGAGCGACCGCCAGTTTCGACCACCGCGCGATAGACGGGGCGATTGCCGCACGCGTGATGCAGGCGTTTCGCGAGGCGGTTGAGCAGCCGCTGGCGATCGTTGCCTAGCAAAGCAACTGGTCAGTAGATTGCCGCGCGGGCCGTGGGTTGGTATGCCGAGACATGCGATACTAGAAGCGGGGCCGAGCCCCACGATATAGGAGATTGGGCGTGGCGAAGACCGTAACAGTATTTGGAGCGACCGGCACGTCTGGTGGCGGCGCCGCGCGCAAGCTGGCGGCGGCAGGCTGGACGGTACGCGGCATCACCCGCGACACTGCCGGCGACAAGGCGCGCGCGGCGGCGGAGCAGGGGATCACGCTTTTCGCCGCCGATCTCGATGATCGGGCGAGCATCCGCAAGGCGATTGAGGGCGCCGATGCCGTGTATTTCGCGGGCCCGTCGCTGCTCAACCGGTGGGATATCGGGCAGGCTGTGCAAGGTATCAACGCGGTGGACGCGGCGATTGAGGTGGGTATGCCGCACTTCGTCTATCAGTCCGCGCTGACCGGCGATGCGCGCGGCTATCTGAGTGTCGGCTCCAAGCGCGCGATCGAGGAGCGTATCGCCGAGACCGAACTGCCGGTGACGATCCTGCAGCCGGCCTGGTTCATGGATAATTTCCTCAACTATTTCCCGATCAACGAGCAGGACGGCAAGCTGGTGATCGCAATGGCGATCCCGGTGGACAAGGTGAACGGACTGATTTCCGCCGAGGATATCGGCAATGCCGCCGCCGCCGTAATTACCAACCCTCATACCTATATCGGCCGCACGATCGATCTGACGGCCGATATCGGCAGCCCGGCGGACATGGCGCGCATCATCGGAGAGGAAGTGGGCAAGGATGCGGTCGCGGTGGAAGTGCCGCTGGAGGCGATCGCCCAGCATTGGCCCGAGGGCTACGACCTCTACAAATGGCTGAGCACGCGCCCCACGCAGGATGATCCCGGCAGCCTCACCGCGCTGATTGGCAAGCCGCTGGATTTCCGCCACTGGGTGCGACTGAAGCTCGCGCCCGGGCTGAGAGAGAAGTTCGGCGTCGCAGCCTGATCTGAGCAGGGGGGCAGGGCGATGAAGGTCAGTCATCTGCGGCTGCAGGATCAGCCCTTGCTCGGCCCGCCGATCGATGGACTCGATCGGCGGCCGATACCTGGCAGCGCATCGATGGTCATGGAGGTGCGGCTGCGCGAAGGGTTCGTCGTGCCGCGGCACAACCACCCGGAGGAGCAGTTCAGCTACATGATTTCTGGGCACCTGCAATTCTGGACCGACGACGAGCCGGAGGGCTTCATCGTCGGTCCGGGCGATCTGGTGCATTTCCCGCCGAACGCGTGGCACCGCGCGCTGGCGCTCGACGACGTGGTGGAGATTGATTTCTTCTGCCCGATCCGGCCGCAACTGCTCGGCCCGCTCATTACCGCGAGCGGCGATCCGGCCTGAGCCGGTCCCCGCCGCGCAGCATCAGGCGTTGACCAGCCTTTTGCCGAACACTGCGGTCTCCAGCATGGTGAGATCCATGAATTCGATGATCTCGCTGAACTCGTCGCCGCGAACCGTCGCGACAAAGGCATAATAAGGCTGGTGGTAGGGGCCGGTAGGTCCAGTGCCGCTGCCGCCGGCCATCAGCGCCGCCCGGTTCCCATCTACGATCGGCTCCTGAAAGCGCAGCTGCGGCGGAGCCGTGAAGGTCGACAGGACCGGCACCAGATTGTCCAGCAGATCCTGCCGACCCGCATAGACGCGCGACACCGGGGTCGTGCCGGGCACAATGTAGCGGCCATCAGCCGCCAGCATGCTGAACGCTTCGACGAAGCGCATTTCCTCGATCAATTGGGCAAATCGCACTGCTACGTTCCGCGTCGTCATCCAAGCCTCCTCGCCAAAAATGTTCTCTCGGGCAACGGCGGTAGCCGATTGACCATGATCTCAACAGACCATATGGTCAGCAAACATTCAAGATGCCGTCGTTGCAACGCCGGCACTGCGTGGGAGGGTGGAATAATGGATATCGGAAAGCTGGCGCTGCTCGGCTGTGTTTCGGGCATGGCGCTCCTGGCGAGCGGGCCTGCCCTGGCGCAGGCCGTGCCCGATCCGGCCGGCGGACCAACAGCGGCGGCTGGGGCGGACGAAAGCCGATCCGACGACATCGTTGTGACGGCGAACAAGCGCGAGCAGCGGCTGAATGATGTGGGCCTCGCGGTGGCCGTCGTTGGCGGGCAGGCGTTGCAGAACCAGCGGGTGTCCTCGCTCGCTGATCTCGCCAACATCGTGCCAAGCCTATCTTATACCAACAGTGCCAACGGAACCCCGGTCTATACTTTGCGTGGTATCGGCTTTTATGAGACCTCGCTTGCGGCTTATCCCACGGTGAGCATCTATCTCGACGAGGTGCCGCTGTCGTTCCCGGCAACCACGAGACACTCAGTCTATGATCTGGAACGGGTGGAGGTGCTGAAAGGGCCGCAGGGCACGCTGTTCGGCCAGAATGCGACGGGCGGCGCAATCAACTATATAGCGGCCAAGCCAACGCGCGATCTGCGGGCCGGGATTGACCTGAGCTATGGCCGCTTCAACGAGGTGATCGGCGAGGGCTATTTCAGCGGTCCGCTCGGCGAGAAGGCGCAGATGCGGGCCAGCGCGCGGATCGAACGGGCCGATGGCTGGCAGCGCAGCAATTCGCGCCCCGGTGATAGCAACGGGAAGGTGCGCAACTATATGGGACGCGTACAGCTTGCGCTCCAGCCAACGGAGACGATCAACCTGCTGCTGAACGTGAACGGCTGGAAGGACAAGAGCGAGACGCAGGCGCCTCAGGCGATCGGCTTTAATATACAAAACCCGTTCGTTTCGTCTCTGGTGACGAACTCGCAGCTTTCCCCGGAGAGACCGCGCGCTTCGGACTTCACCCCCGGCTATACTCGGGCCGATAATCGTATGTGGCAGGCATCGCTTCGCGGCGATCTGGATCTGACCGACGATGTCACGCTGACATCGATTTCGGCCTACCTCGATTACAAGCAGGATCAGGCGGACGAGGGAGACGGCCTCCCGATCTCGACTCTCGATCTGCCCTCCGACCAAGGCAGGATCAAGACCGTGTCGCAGGAGGTCCGCCTGACCAACGGCAGCGCCAATCGACTGCGCTGGGTGATCGGCGGCAATTACGAGCATAGCAGGATCGATCAGGAAATATTGGTCGATTATCACGACAGCTCGTCGACAACGACATTGGGCGTCGTGTTTGGCTACCCGATCGCCAACTCCTTTTACTATAGCTACCAGCGCAAGCGGAACTATGCATTCTTCGGCAATGTGGAGTTTGATGTGTTGCCCAACCTGACCCTGAAGGGAGGCACGCGCTACACCAACGCTCGCGCGAGCACCCGCAGCTGCAATTCGGATCGTACAGGAATCGCGGACAATGTGGGACCGTTCTTCTACAATATCCTGCTCGGCGGTGCGTTCGGGCCGTACAAGAGCGGCGCCTGTTTCCAGATCAACGATCAGCCGACCGAAATCGGCGGCGTCGCACCCGGCGCCCCGGGCGAATATGATGCGACGTTGAAGGAGAATAACATCTCGTGGCGTGGCGGGATCGACTGGAAGCCACGGCCAGGACTGCTGCTCTATGGCAACGTCGCCAAGGGCTATAAAGCGGGTGGCTTCCCCACCGTTTCCAGTTCTTCCTTCGTCGCTTACTTGCCCGTACGGCAGGAGTCGGTGATATCCTACGAAGCCGGCTTTAAGGCGGAACTTCTCGATCGTACTTTGCAATTCAACGCGGCAGCATTCTATTATGATTATCGCAACAAGCAGTTGCGATCCAAGCTGAACCAGCCGCCCTTTGGTATCCTCGATATTCTGCAGAATATTCCGAAATCTACGGTGAAGGGTTTCGAGATCGAACTGCTCGCGCGGCCGACCCGGCAGCTCACGGTCAATGCGACAATGACCTATATCGACGCCAAGGTCGATCGGTTCGTCGGTATCAACGCGGCCGGCGTCGCGGCGGATTTCGGCGGCACGCGCGTGCCGTTCACGCCCAAATATCAGGTGGGCGTGAATGCCGACTATGATTTCCCGCTAAGCCGGGCGATCGATGCATTCGTCGGCAGCAGCATGAACATGCGCTCGGACACCGTCTCAGTGGTCGGCGGGGACATCAATCCGGCGACGGCGAGCCCGCAAGGCAAATCGCTGTTTGGGATCGACAGCTACGTGCTTGTCGATGCGCGAGTGGGAATCAAAAGTCAGGACGATCGCTGGCGTCTATCGCTGTGGGCGAAGAACCTGTTCAATACCTATTATTGGAACAATGTCGTCGCAGCGTTCGATACCATCGGTAGGTACACCGGAAAGCCAGCGACATACGGCGTGAATGTCTCGTATCGCATATAGGACGGTTGCGGTGGAAAAGCGCATCTTTGACGTCTTGATCGTGGGCGCCGGGCATGGCGGCGCACAGGCCGCGCTGAGCTTGCGCCAGCAGAAGTTCGCCGGCACCGTGGCGCTCCTCGGCGACGAGCCGGAGCCGCCCTACGAACGCCCGCCGCTCTCCAAGGAATATCTGTCCGGCGAGAAGACGTTCGAGCGCATCCTGATCCGCCCCGCCGCCTTCTGGGGCGAGCGGAACGTCGATCTGCTGCTCGATCGTCGCGTCGTCTCGGTCGATCCGGCGGCGCACTCCGTTACGCTCGCCGATGATTCGACGCTCGGCTACGGCACCCTCATCTGGGCGACCGGCGGATCCCCGCATCGCCTCTCCTGCCCCGGTTACGATCTCGTCGGCGTGCACGGCGTCCGCACCCGCGTCGATGTCGATCGCATGATGGCGGAGATGGGTGGGGTCACCAACGTCGTCGTCGTCGGTGGCGGTTACATCGGGCTGGAGGCGGCCGCCGTCCTCACCAAGTTCGGCAAGAAAGTCACCGTGCTGGAAGCGCAGGACCGCGTCCTTGCCCGCGTGGCGGGCGAGCCGCTGTCGCGCTTCTACGAGGCCGAGCACCGCGCCCACGGCGTCGATGTGCGGCTTGGCGTGAAGGTCGATGGGCTAGTCGGCTTCCAGAGCATCGGCGAGGATGAGCCGGCACGCGTCACCGGCGTGCATCTGGCCGGCGGAGAAGTACTGCCGGCCGAGATGGTGATCGTCGGCATCGGCATCGCCCCCGCCGTCCAGCCGCTGATCGCGGCCGGCGCGGACGGGGGCAATGGCGTGCGCGTCGATGCCCAGTGCCGCACTAGCCTGCCGGACATATTCGCCATCGGCGATTGCGCCGCCCACGCCAATGATTTCGCGCGTGGCGCCACGATCAGGCTGGAATCGGTGCAGAACGCCAACGATCAGGCGAGTCTGGTCGCGAAGACGATCATGGGCGCGACGGAGGCCTATCATGCGGTGCCGTGGTTCTGGTCGAACCAATATGATCTGCGCCTGCAGACGGTCGGCCTTTCCACCGGCTTCGATCAGGCGATCGTACGCGGAGACACCGCGACGCGCAGCTTCTCGGTCGTCTATCTGCGCGAGGGCAAGGTGATCGCACTCGATTGCGTTAACGCCACCAAGGATTATGTTCAGGGCCGCGCACTCGTTATGGGCGGCGTGGCCCCATCGCCCGCCAGCCTCGCCGATTCGGCAGTGCCCCTCAACTCGCTATTAGCCACTTTCTAGCGCAGTCGCTACGGGAGAAGCCTCAACGATGGGAATGCCTCGTTTAGCTCCCGACAAGAGTGAGCATTCAAAGCACGTTCAGCTGCGACTTCCGCGCGGTAGCGGCAGGATCAAACGATGTCTGGCGTGGGCGCCGGCGCCAGAGGAACCGAAACACACACTGATCTCACAATGTCGAGATTGAGCGCCAATGATCCCTCGAGCACTTCAGGGGTGTTACTCCTAACAAGCGGAGGAGAGACTTCCAATCCGGCATCGCATTCCGTGTTCTCTCCATTTAGAGAAGTCATGACTTGCGCCAATTAGACTAGAAATGTCACACGTCGATAGCAGCAGGGTCTGTGTGGAGCCATCCATCAGCGCAACGCAGACCCTGCTAATGCGCGACGACGAGGAGGTGAGCCTGGACCCGCCGCGCCAGCGGTGGGCCCGGTCGGCTTGACGAACAGCAGAGTGCCGCGCTCGATCAACTCTGCGTCGCTGAGCCTGGGGCCGCGCTTGAGCTTCGCGCCGCTTAACCGGCGTCGATCGACCTTTGCAGGCGCCTCGGGCTCCGGAAAGAGATGCCGGCTGGGACCGGCGGGGAGGGGCGTCGATGTTCCTTTGGCGATGATGCGGCATCATCGCCTGCAGCTGCTGCGCAACCGCGAGAGCCGCGCCCAACTGCTTGTTATCGACCACGGCCGCCTGGTTGACCTGCCGCATCTTGTCGAACAGACGATAAGGCAGGACATGCCCTTCATGCTGGATTTCAACCTTGCCGTCCGGGAACTCGCACACCGTTACCTGCTTGCGGGCAAGCGCCGCGCTGATCTCGTTCGGCTCCAGAATGAGCATGGCCTTCTTATAATGGAGCGTCAGCGCCGCAGTGATGGTCCGTAGTTCGCGCCACACCATCACAGCACCCAGATCATCATGCGGCGCCAACGGCCGACGCAGATCACGACTGTCGAAGGCGGGGCGCGCGAACCGTCGATTATGCCGCTCGACATAGCTCGGCAGGAAGGCGTTTGCCGCCGCGATCGTCGCGATGCCCGCCAGCCGCATCGCCTTCACCAAGCGGTCCTGCAAGGTGCCGTTTACCCGCTCGACCCGCCCCTTCGCCTACGGTGAGTGAGCGCAGATTATACAAACCTAACAGAACTGCCGCGTCCGCAATGCGAAGCTCGCCGCGCTCGACCCTGAGAAGCGTATCGTATCTCGAAAGCTCGTTCTGGCTCATGCTGATCACCGCCACAGGCGTGCCTCCTGGCCAGGAGGCGCGATGTCACCAGTGATCCGCCGGGCACCTCCAAAGGTGACATTTCTAACAAGCGGAGGAGTGACACTTCTACTGGGCGCTTCAACCCGCCAGTATAATAATATATCGTATGTGAAACTTGCCTTGTCGGACGCCATAGGATGGCTCTCCAACACTCACGGGCGGCAGCCCGACTACGCTGCGGCATTCACCAGCCGCCCGACAAGCCCGGTCATGAGGCGATCGCTGTCGTGAGCCTCCGAGCCGCTCGCGGATCGCAAGTTAAGATGAAAGCGGGTCCCCGCAACCACCGAAAACATAACAGCCTTCGGACCACACGGTCCGGAGGCTGCTTTCGTTTGGCGGTCCACCAGATCGAGGATCGCGCCGAAGTCCCCGTGGAGTATCGCCGTCATCTCGCCACGCCGCACGCCGGGTGACAGTACGACGCGCTCGATGAGGCTGCGGATCGCGTCTCGCGCCTCGTCACGCTCCTCGGGTGCGTTCAACGCCTCGGCAAGCCGCTCCACCTTGCGGCGATAAGCCTCCGCCAGATTGGGGTGAATGTCCGGTGTGTCGGCCGGCGCTGTCGCCAGCCGCGCTTTCAGTTCCTTCTGACGGTTCTCCAGCTTCTCCAAGCGGTCGAACAGGGCGTCGCTTTTGCGACCCTGTTCAACCGCGTCGAGCACTTCGGAGATGGTGCGCGCTATGCGCGCCAATTCCGCGTTATCGGCGGCATGGGATGCCCGCCGCTGCTGATTGAGCCGGTTGCTTTCGCTGACATAGGCGTCGATCGCCTCAGCCGCCGCTTCGGGCGTCATCAGGCGTTCCTTCAAGCCGTCGAGTACACGGGCTTCCAGCGCTTCTCGAGCAATGCTGTGGCCGTTGCTGCAACTCGCATTATCCGTCCGTGCCGAGCAGCCGAAGCGACCCTTGAGGCGAAGCGTGAACGGGCCGCCACAGACGCCGCAGAAGACGAGGCCCGACAGGAGCGATTTTGGACGATGGACGGCGTTCAGACGATTCGCCATGCGAACCGCCGCGATGGTCCCGGCGAACTGAAGACCGATGGCGGCCTGCCGCGCCTTGACCGCTTGCCAGAGCGCATCATCGACGATGCGAAGCTCGGGAACCTCGGTCGTGATCCACTCGCTCTCGGGGTTGATCCGCGACACACGCTTGCCGGTGCTGGGGTCCTTTACGTAGCGCTGCCGGTTCCACACGAGTTGGCCGACGTGCAGCGCGTTGTTGAGGAAGCCGGTGCCGCGGCTGACATGACCGCGCAGCGTCGTTCCACTCCAGAGCTGGCCAGCGGGGCCCGGGATACCATCCGCGTTCAAGCGCAGCGCGATGTTCCTCGAGCTCACGCCTGTCAATCGGCTCGGGAAGTTGACCCCGTATCGGCGTGCAAGTTTGACCCCCTTTTCTGATGGCAGCCGGGTTGTCCCGGTAGTCCACAGGAGGGCCCCGCGGCCGGCGCCGCGCGCCGCCACGAGCGCAGGCGGTGACGGCCGTGGGAGGTGCCTGTGGACCCACCGGGTCAACCCGGGGGATGGGGGTCCGGGGGAAGGGTTTCAGGCGGCTTCGCGGTTCTTGAAGCGCCAGCTCTCGTTGCCGGTCTCGACGATGTCGCAGTGGTGGGTGAGCCGGTCGAGGAGCGCGGTCGTCATCTTGGCGTCGCCGAAGACCGTGGGCCACTCGCCGAAGGCAAGGTTGGTCGTCACCACCACCGAGGTCTGCTCGTAGAGCTTGCTGACGAGGTGGAAGAGCAACTGGCCGCCCGAGAGCGCGAAGGGCAGGTAGCCAAGCTCGTCGAGGATGACGAGGTCGAGCCGCGACAGGTGGTCGGCGATGCGCCCGGGGCGCCCGGCACGGGCCTCGGCCTCGAGCTGGTTCACGAGGTCGACGGTGTTGTAGAAGCGGACCCTCGCTCCGCCCCGCACGCAGGCACGGCCCATGGCGATGGCGAGATGCGTCTTGCCCGTCCCGGTGCCGCCGACCAGCACGACGTTGCGCTGCGCTTCGAGGAAGGCACCCGTGCCGAGATCGCGGACCAGGCCTTCGTTGATGCCGGTGCCGGCGAAGTCGAAGTCGGCGAGCTCCTTGGCGAGCGGCAGCTTGGCGGTCGTCATCTGGTAGCGGATGGAGCGGGCCTGCTTCTCGTCTATCTCGGCCTTGAGCAGGTCGCCGACGACGCGCTGAGCGGAGTGCTGCCGCTTCACGGCATCGGCGACGACCTCGTCATAGGCATGGCGCATGCCGACGAGCTTCAGCGTTCCCATCATCTCCAGGATGGCGTGACGTTCCATAAGGCCTCCTCAGGCTGTCGTAGCGGGCGCAGTCGGCGACGGGCTCGCGGGCGAGCCGCAGAGCCTCGGGCGTGGCGATGCTGGCGGGCGCGGCGGTCTGGCGCTGGCGGGTGAGCACGTTGAGCACGACGTCACGGCTGACGGTGCCGCCGGCCAGCGCCTCGGCACAGGCCGCCTCGACGGCGTCCAGTCCGTCCGTCGTCACCGCCGCCAGGATGCCCACCATCTGGCGGTCGCCGTCGGCATGGCCCGCCAGCCTCCGCCTGACGCGTTCCAGCGCCACCGGCAGCGGCCAGTCCTGAAGGGCGCACCGTTCCTCAGCGCACCCGGCTTGCGCTCGAGGACCGGCACATAGTGCCAAGGGTCGTAGACCGTTTGGTCGCGCCCGAAGCGCCGGGCATGCTCGCCGACGACTTCGCCGTCCTGCCGGATGACGATGCGCTCGGCATAGGCGTGCACCTCGACCGGGCGCCCGCCGCCTTCGCGTGCACCGAGTATTTGTTGTAGTCGAAGCGGACCAGCAGCGTCTTCGACACCGCCGCCGGCAAGGCGTGGAAGCCGTCGAAGGGACCACGGTAGGCGATGAGCGCAGGCTGGTCGGCCGCCTCGAACACCTGCCAGACTGTGTAGTCCCTGAGCTCGGGATGCGCGGCACGCTGGGCATGGGCGGTGCAGCGGTCGAGCAGCCAGGCGTTGAGCTCGTCGTAGCTCCTGAAGCGCAGCCGCGGCGTGAAGAAGCGCTCGCGCACGAGCCCGACCTGGTTCTCGACCTGGCCCTTCTCCCAGCCCGATGCCGGCGTGCACGCCACCGGCTCGACGAGGTAGTGGCCGCACATCTGCTGGAAGCGGCGGTTGTAGCGCCGCTCACGACCGACGAAGATGGCGTCCACCGCGGTCTTCATGTTGTCGTAGATGCCGCGCTGACAGGCGCCGCCGAAGAAGGCGAACGCCCGGTCGTGGGCGTCGAACACCATCTCCTGGCTCTCGCGCGGATAAGCTCGCACGAAGAACATCCGGCTGTGGCAGAGCCGCATGTGCGCAACCTTCACCGTCGTCGTCGCGCCGGCGATGACGACGACCTCGTGGCTCCAGTCGAACTGGTAGGCCTCGCCGGGCGCGAAGCTCAGCGGCACGTAGGCCGCGGCCGTGACCGCCGACCGCTCACGCTGCCATGCCGTGGCATAGCGACGCACGGCATCGTAGCCGCCGCGGTAGCCCAGCCCCTGCAGCTCCTCGTACACCCGGACCAGCGTCAGGCGCTCGCGCCGCTGCTTGCGCTCGTTGGCCTCCAGCAGCCGCTCGAGATCCGCCGACCATGGCCCGAGCTTCGGCAGCGGCTGCACCGTCCGCTCGTAGGAGAAGTCCGTCTCGCCGGACCGCAGCACCTTGCGCACCGTGTTCCGCGACACCCGCAGGTCGCGCACGATCTCCTTGATGCTCTTACCCTTGACGTAGAACTCGCGCCGGATGCGCGCCACCGTCTCCACGACCAGCATTCTCCCCGACCGCTCCTGCGCAAAGCGCCGGGCGTGAACCGCTCAGTTCAGGGGGGTCAATTTTGCACGCCGATCAGCCCCGAACGGGGTCAACATTGCACGCTGATTCACAATCGACCGCTGCATGCAGATCCACGGCGGCATGGGTCTCACCACCGAGATGCCTATCGAGCGCATGTGGCGCGAGCAACGCTCTTTCATGATCACCGAGGGCGCGGCGGAAGTGATGCGCTCCTCCATCGCCAAGAAGGTCTACGAAACCTATGCCTGAGAAGCCGATGTTGTCGCGTATGGGCGCGAGCGTACCCGACAGGATCTGGGTCCAGGGCAGGGATCTCTGCGGCGAGCTGCTGGGAAAGATCGGGTTCGCGGAGATGACCTGGCTCGAACTCACTGGTGAACTGCCGACCGCCCAGCAGACCGCGCTGCTCGAGGCGATGCTGCTGACGCTGGTGGAGCACGGAGCGACGCCGATGGCGATCGCCACGCGGCTCACCTATCTCGGCGCTCCCGAGGCGCTGCAGGGGGCGGTCGCCGCCGGCCTGCTGGGCATGGGCACCACCTTCGCGGGCACCGCCGAGGGCGCGGCCAGGATGCTCTACGCGGCGCTCGCGGATGCGCCCGGCGACGCCGACCTCGTCGAACTCGCGGCCCAGGTCGTGGATCGCGAGCTTGACGCCAAGCGCCAGATTTTCGGCATCGGCCACCACCTGCACAAGCCGATAGACCCTCGGACGCCCGTCCTCTTCGATATCGCCAAGCGCAACGGCTACAAGGGCCGCTACGTGGCCTTGATGCAGGCCGTAGCCGCCGCAGCTGAACGCCGCACGGGCAAGTCGATGCCGGTGAACGCGACAGGCGCCCTAGGCGCACTCTGCTGCGAACTCGGCCTCGACTGGCGGCTATGCCGAGGTCTCGCGGTGATCGGTCGGGCCGTCGGGCTCGTGGGGCACATCGCGGAGGAGCTGCGGACGCCGATCGCCCGCGAGATCTGGATGCGCACCGAGGATGCGATCGCGAGGTCGGTCGCCGTGGCGGACGCAGCGGAGGTGGGCGTATGAGCGCGTCGGACATGCTCAGCGACGACCAGATGATGCTGCGGGATGCCGTGCAGCAGCTCGCCTCGGGGTTCCTCGCGGGCGCCTCCCGGGCCGATCGGGAGCTGAAGCCGCCTGTCGAGAACATGAAGACGCTCTCGGATCAGGGCTTCACAGGTACGTTCGTGCCAGAGGCCTACGGCGGTCTCGGGCTGGGCGTCCTCGAGAACACCCTGATCATCGAGCAGGTGGCGCGATCCTGCGCCAACACAGCAATCCTGATGAGCATGACGGACGGCGCCACACCCCGGGCCATCCTCCACCTCGGCAGCGAGGAGCAGAAGCGACGCTACCTGCCGCGCTTCGTCGCCGGAAACCTCTACGCCGCATGGTCGATGTCCGAGGCTGACGCGGGCTCCGACCTCGCTGGCATGAAGGCAAAAGCCGTCCGCGACGGCGACGGCTACCGGATCAGCGGCTCAAAGATGTGGTGCTCGTGCGCGCAGGTGGCCGACCTGTTCCTCGTACTGGTCCGGATGAGCGACGCGAAGGGGCTCGGCGGGGTAGGCGGCGTCCTGGTCGAGCGTGGGACGCCGGGCTTCGAGATCGGCGAGCACCTCGACCTGATCGGTCTGCGTGGCACGGGTATGGCGCCGCTGTTCTTCGACGACTGCTACATTCCGGCCGACCACGTGCTCTTCGGTGCTGGCGGGATGCGCGATCTGCTTAACGTCTTCAACGCCGATCGGATCTCCGGCAACCCGACCGTCTGCCTGGGCGTGGCCGCGTCGGCACTTAACGGCGCTGCCGAGTACGTCGCGAGCCGCCGACAGTTCGGCCAGGCCATCGGCGACTTCCAAGGACTACGCTGGAAGCTGGCCGATATGGCAATCGAACTCGAAGGCGCCCGCGCGCTGGTCTATCGCGCCGCGAGGGCACTCGACGCAGGGCAGATCGATCCGATCGACGCCTCGATAACAAAGACGTTCGCCAACGAGGCCGCGATACGCATCACCGACGCGGCGATGCAGCTCGCAGGCGGCTACGGCCTGTCGGCGGAGTATCCCTTCGAACGACACTTCCGAGACGTTCGCGGGATGGCGATCGGCTACGGCACCACCGAGATCCATCGCAATAACATTGGTCGCGCCATCGTCGAGGGTTCCTACCGGGCCTGACGAACGCATTCGGATACCGAGCGGATGCGTCCGCTCGCAACCCAGCGAGGAGGGATTCAATGACACTGACGGACGGTCGGAGGTCCATATTCATCACCGGCGCGGCCTCAGGTATCGGCCGCGCGACCGCCGTCCTGTTCGGTCAGGAGGGATGGTTCGTCGGAGGCTTCGACGTGAACGGCGCCAGCCTGGACGGCCTCAAGCGCGCGCTTGGGGAAGACAACTGCATCGTCGGGGTGTTGGATGTTACCGATCCCGGGCAGTATGCGAAGTCCCTCGACACGTTCGCCGCCGCTACGGACGGCAGGCTCGATCTCCTCTTCAACAATGCCGGAATTGGGCGGAGGGATCCTTTCGCGGCGCAACCCCTCGAAGCAGCCGTCCAGATGGTGCAGGTGAACCTCGTGGGGGTTCTCAACGGGATTCATCTGGCCCTGCCGCTCCTGCGGGCGACGCCCAATTCGCTCTGCTTCACCACGTCGTCGTCCTCGGCGACCTACGGCATGCCGGGTATCGCCGTCTACTCGGCGACCAAGCACGCCGTGAAGGGTCTGACCGAGGCACTTTCCATTGAATTTCGCGAGTTCGGAGTTCGCGCGGCGGATGTCCTCCCAGGACTCATCAACACACCGATCATCGGAGATACCGTCCAGTCGGCTCCCGCCGAGGGCGCCTTCAGATTGCTGGAGCCGATCGAGGTCGCGAAGGCGGTTCTAGCTGCCTACGGCTCCGATAGATTGCACTGGTACGTGCCGGAAGAACTGGCCGAGATCGATCGGCTCGTCGGCGAATCCGCGGAGGCCGCGCGGGAGGAGGTCGTCCGCATGATCGAGTTTTCGCGAACAAGCGTCGAGCTCAGTTCCTCGTCGTAGCTCGCGGTCCGACGACACCTCAGCTCCGGTCAAGTCAATGAGGCGATGCCGGGCCGCCGTCGCGCCAGACCGATCGGATCGCCGCGCGGAGCGCGGCTGGGCGTCTCGCGCGCCGACCAAGACGCCTTCGCGCTCCGCAGCCAGCAGTGCGCCGCAGCCGCGCAGGCGAACGGCTTCTTCGCCGAACAGATCATCCCGTACTCCGTGCTCGGCAAGAGGAACGTGGCATTCGGCAAACTGGGAGGTTTATCCTCCTGAACGGTGGACTTGTCGCTCCTCCTAGCGCGCCGTGCGTCGGCCCGAGCCACCCTGGTCCTCTGGAGCGCGAGACGTGCTGCCTTCGTCTTGCGAGCGGCTTCCGCCACGATCAGCCGCCGCGTTTCCACCGCCTGAAAAATCAGCCTCTTGTTGACCGCGCTCGCGCAAGCCATGAACCGCTTCCTTCTGCTCCCAGCGAGTAATGGCCGGCGCCGGAGATCGCGGTAGGGTACTTCAAGGTGCTCGCCGTGTGGCAGTTCGAGCCAGATGCGGGAAAGGTCACGCGGATCCCAACGGATCGGCATCGCCTGCCCGGGGCGCGTGTACCAGCAGGACAGCGCGTCGTCCCAATAGTGCGTGTGGAACAGTTCGATGCCGTGCGGGGTCACCGCGCGCGTTTCGCAAGGCAGAAAGTCGAACAGAAAGCTGGCGATGCCGGCTGGCGATCCTGCTCGGGCGTGAAGGCAGGGGCATGAACTTGAAGAAGGTCTACCGGCTGTACCGTGAGGAGCGGCCGACGGTGCGCAAGCGTTGCGGCCGAGAACGAGCGTTCGGCACAAGGGCACCGATGGCGATCACGCAGGAGCCCAGCCAGCGTCGGTGGCTCGACGAGTGGGATTACATCCCGTGGCCAAGCCGCAGCAGAACGGCTTCGTCGAATCGTTCGATGGTCGCTCGCGCGATGAGTGCTGAAGGAGCACCTGTTCCCCTCGCTGGCTGCGGCGAGGCCGATCGTCGAAGCATGGCGAACGACTACACCACCGTCCGCACAGCAGCCTCGCGGCATGGCACCCGTCGAGTCTACCTATCGTCCTCACCAAAGGCATGACGACACCGAAGCTGAATCACTAGCGGCCTGAGAACCGGGAACGGGTCATCACGCTTATGGCGGGCTGATCGACGACGCGGCGGCGGTACTCGCCGGCGTGTCCGACCTCGATCTCACGATCGAGCTGATCCCGCATCGCTTCGCCATCGGCTCGAAGGCGCTGCTAAAAAGCTGGTGTACCGGCTCGGCGCTCGACAAGCATCGCCAAGCGCACCAAGATCGGAACCGAGACGCAGGTCTAAGACGCCGCGACTATAAGGCGGCCTGGCGCCTTCTTCGAGGAGCGGATCGCGGCGGCGCTACCCACAGCCCGCATCCCTCTGTCGGACAGAGCAGTCGACGTGCAGGTCCATGGCTTATCCGAACACCGCCGACGCGAGCGTGAGCAGGCCCAGACCGACCGACAGCGGGAGGCGCAGCGACATCCACCAGGCCGGGGCGAGGCCGTCCGCCACCAGCCGGCGATCCACCAGCAGGCTGCCGAGCAGCGATGCGCCGAGCACGATCAGCGAAGGCGCCGGCCATGCGGCGCCGATCGCCCACGGCGCGGCAGTCGCGAGCGCGACCAGAGACGGCGCGACGGCCGCCACCCACACCCACGCCGGCGGCCGGTCCGATCGGGCGGCGAGGCCCCACCACATGCCGCCGACGAAGCTCAGGATCAGCGCGGGATAGGCGTAGCCGAGGGACAGTGCGGAGAAGCGCCACCACGCCGGCCCGAACCCGAGCACCAGCACGACCGCTGCCTGCGGCAGCAGCCCGGCATAGCCCAGGGTTCGCGCCAGTGCCGGCGGCTGGTCCCGCACCGACGTGCCTTCCGCCGGGATCACCCGCCGATCTCGTGCCGCGCGCCTTCGATCATCCGGCGGGCGATCTCGCGCACCGCCTCGTCGTCCTTCGTGGCGTCGTGCGCGGGATCGCCGAGATGATCGAGGCTGGCCTCGATGAAGTCCAGGAGGCCCGGCTGGCGCTGCTCGACATACTCGATCAGCTTGAACAGCATATGCTCGACGGCGATCTCGCGGCGACGGGCCTGCACGGCAATGTCGGTCATTCGGCGGCCTTTCCTAATGCGTCGGTCCAACGCATGACGGTGAGGGAAGTGGCTGGCATGTCGTGCCGCTACGCCAGCCGCCCGGCGATTGCCGCCGTGGCGAGGTCTCGCACGCCGACCCGCGCCTTCAGCCGGGCGGCCAACAGCGCGGTGCCGCTCACCTTGCGCTGCACGAACAGCATGTCGGTCGGCGGCACGTGCCATGCGGCGCGGTCGGCGAGCAGCCCCTTCACCTCCTCGCGGACGACAGGCACGAAGGTGCGGTCGGCGAAGTCGAACGGGCCGGGCCGGTTCATCGTATCGTCGATGGCGGCGATGATGCGGTCGATCGCCGGCCGGTGCGCCGCGACGATATCCGGCCCGAGGAAACCGGCCGTGACGGCGGCCTCGCGCACCCGATCCAGATCACGCGCGAGACCCGCCTCGATCAGCGATCGGTACGCATCCGCCGTCTCCGCCGGCACGGCGCGAGCCGCGCCGAAATCGAGCAGCACCAGCCGGCCGGTCTCAGCCTGCCAGCGATAGTTGGCGAAGTTCGGATCGGTCTGCATCGCGCCGAAATCGAACAGCTCGCGCAGCACCAGTTCGATCAGCGCGGTCATCGCCGTGTCGCGCATCGCCTGCGGCGCCTCCGCCAGCGTTTCGATCGGTCGCCCGTCGATGAAGTCCATCGCCAGCACGCGCCGGGTGGTGAGGCTCTTGTCCAGTCCCGGCACGACATAGCGCGCGTCGTCGGCGAGCAGCACGCCGAACCGGCGAAGCTCCGCGCCTTCGCGCAGATAGTCGGTCTCGTCCGCCAGCTGGCGCTTGGCCTCGGCGAGCAAGGGCGCGAGATCGATCGTCGCGGGCAGCAGGCCGGAAACCCTGAGCAGGGTCGCCACATTGTCGACGTCGGCGTCGATGCTGTCGGCGACCCCTGGATATTGCACCTTGATCGCCAGCCTGTGGCCATCCGGCAAGGTCGCGCGGTGGACCTGACCGATCGACGCGGCGGCGATCGGGCTGGCCTCGAAATGGCGGAAGCGGCGGCGCCAGTCGATGCCCCACTCTGCGCGCAGCACGCGGTCAAGCTGGGCGGGCGGCATGCGCTGTGCCTGATCGCGCAGGCGGGCGAGGATGGTGGAGAGCTCGGCCGGCAGGATGTCACCCGCGTCCATCGAGATCATCTGCCCAAGCTTCATCGCCGCGCCGCGCAGATGCGCCAGGCGGTCGGCCAGCCGCGCCGCGTTGGCCGGGGTGAGGAGCATGTCGCCAAGTCGCGGCCGCTCGCCGCTGGCCAGCCGCCGCGCGCCCTCCGCCAGCATGCCACCCGCCACGCCGCCGGCGAGCCGCCCGAACGTGCCCAGCCGGGCCAGCCGTCCGGTCGGCACTGGACGTTCGCCACTTCCTCGTCTTTCCGCCATGCCGGTACAGCAGACGGGCGGTGGTCCGGGTTCCAAGGGCGTGCCCAGCAGCCGCTTCTGGTGGTCAGGCCCTGCCGATGACAGCGATGAGCGGGTCACTTGTGCGCCCGTCGGCCAACACGGTGGCGGTGATGTCGTTGAAACCGGCGCGGTCGAGATATAGCCGGATCAGCGCGGCGTGGCCGTTCGGGTCGAGCGACCGCCAGATGGCGACGGCCTTGGTCGGGAAGCAGCGGTTCGAGAAGCTGACGATGAACGGTGCCCCCGGCATCAGCACCCGGCGTACCTCGGCGAACACCGCCACGGGTTGCTGGAGATATTGCGCGCCGACGCAGCAGAGCGCGGCATCGAACGAGCGATCCTCCAGTGGCAGCGTCACGTCGCGATTGAGGTCCTGCACGAACCAGCGGTCCAGCCGTGGGTTGGCGGCGAGTTCCGTGGCGTTCATGCCGTGGCCCACGACAGCAGCGTAGGTCCGGTCGGATGGCAGATGGCTGACCCAGCTCGACATGAGATCGAGCACCCGGCCGCCATCAGGAAGCAGCGTTCGATAGCATCCGGTCAGCGCCGCCACCGCGCCTTCGTCGATATGCGTCACCAGCCGTGGCGGGGCGTAGAAAGCGAGGTCGTCACCTTTATCCTGCTTGGCGAAGGCGCCGGCGGGCAGCTCGGGAAGGTCCGTCATGGGGCTTTGTCCTGCTCTCTCATCCAACCGGCATAGGGCGTGTTGGCGACGAGGTGACGATTGAGATCGGGTGCGCCGTCCTGCCACCAGACCGGCCCGCGTTCGCCGAGCGCCACCTTGGCGCGGTCGACCTCCGCCCGTGCTTTGGCGAGGCTGGCCTTGTCATCTGCACGCAACGCGACGCCCACCGCGCGTCTCGCGGCCATGAGCGCGCTCACCAATGCGGCGCGCTCCACCTCTGGCAACCCCGGGTTCGATCGCCGCCACAAGCGCCCCCGCACGACGAAGTAGCGGCCATCCGGCGTCACCGGGTAGGCGTCTCCGCTCACGGTAGCGCCTCACGCGTGATCGCGGGCAGGGTGCCCGAAACGGAAGGCTCGTCCGGCTTGGCCCCCACGAGCGCGGCCACCGTTGTCGGGCGGAATGCCCGCGCATCGACACCGACGTCGAACTGGCGCGGCAGCGGCTTCAGCTTTCCGTGACTATGGCCGTGCAGGTTGATCGCGCGGCGGTGCTGCCCGTTCCAGCTGCGGAAGGGATAGTGGCATAGCACGAGCAGCACGCCCTCGTGGGTCAGCTCGGCATAGTCCTGAACGCTCGCCCAGCCGGCGGCATCGCCGGTGCCGGGGTCGTCATTATTGCCGCGCACGAGATGCTTGATGCCGTTCAGCCGGGCGAGCAGGGCCGGCACGTCGGCCGACCGGCGCGCCACGTCGCCGAGGTGCCAGATCTCGTCATCCGGGCCGACCACCGCGTTCCAGCCGGCAACGATCGCCGCGTCCATCGCCGCGACATCGGCGAACGGCCGGCGGTGGATGTTGATCGTACGATGATCGCCGAAATGCGTGTCGGCGGTGAAGAAGAGAGCCATCGCCGGCGCTCAGAGCGTCTCGAGCGGGCGACGATCGCGCGGACGTGGAAACGCCGCATCTAGGGCCGCGAGATCGGCGTCCGAGAGGGTCAGGTCGGCGGCGGCGCGGTTCTCGCGCACATGCGCGACCGAGCCTGCCTTGGGGATGGCGATCACGCCGTCATGGCGCATCGTCCACGCGAGCGCGACCTGCGCCGGCGTCGCGCCGACCGCCGTCGCGATCTTGGCCAGGGTGCGATGGCCAAGCAGCCGGCCCTGTTCGACCGGGCTGTACGCCATCGCCGTCATGCCCTGCGCCGCAAGCCACGGCAGCAGATCGTGCTCCGGCCCGCGTCGCGTGAGATTGTAGAGGATCTGGTCGGTCGCGCAGGCGCCTCCACTGGCCGCGACAAGCTCCTTCATGTCGTCGGTGTCGAGGTTGCTGACGCCCCAGTGCCGGATCTTGCCCGCCGCCTTCAGCGCCTCCAACGCCTCGACCGTCTCGCCGAGCGGCACCCGCCCGCGCCAGTGGAGCAGGTACAGGTCCAGCCGGTCGGTCCCGAGCCGCTCCAGGCTCGCCTCGCAGGCACCGGCGAGGCGCTGGCGCGACGCATTCTGCGGATAAGCCTTGCTGACGAGGAACAGCCGCTCGCGTAACGTACCGAGCGCCTCGCCGATCAGGGCTTCGGCCGCGCCGTCGCCATACATCTCGGCCGTGTCGATCAAGGTCATGCCGAGGTCGACGCCGGCCCGCAGCGCCGCGATCTCGTCCGCGCGGCGGTCGCGCCGCTCGCCCATCATCCAAGTGCCCTGCCCAAGCGACGGCACTTTCTCTCCGCCGGGGAGCGTCACGGTCTTCATCCTCGTCTCCATGGCGATAGGCTGATGACTGAACGCCGGAGCGATCGTTCAGGTGCAACGATCTCAGCCGATCACGGGGAGCTGCAAGGGCAGCCAATCGGCATCGACCACGATGTATCGCTTAGCGCCGGGTCAAGCAGGGACTTGCCCGATGTTCCCGGTACACGTGCGCTTATCTTGGCCAGCGGCTCACCGATCGAGCGTCGCCAGTTCCGCCGGGCGGAGTTCGTAGACGAGTTGCGCCATGGTGCACTGGTCGGGCGCCTTGTCGGGTCGCCAGCGCAGCAGGCGGGTGCCGTGGCGGAAGCGCGCGCCGGTGACCTGATCGTACAGCACCTCAACGATCAGCTCGGGGCGGAGCGGTTCCCACTCGTTCGTCTCGCCGTTGTTCCAGCGGCTCGGGCCACCCGGTGCCTTGCCGGTGAAGCCGGGCGCCTCGATCAGCGGCTCGAGCCGGGCGGCAAGCGCAACGCGGTCCCCGGCCGCGATGCCCGAGGTGAAGCCGACATGGTTCAGCAGGCCGGCGTCGTCATAGAGCCCGAGCAGCAGCGAGGCCACGCCGTCGCCGTCCTTGGCGCGGCGGAACCCGCCGACGACGCAGTCCGCCGTCCGGTGCTGCTTGACCTTCAGCATCGCACGCTCGCCGGGGCGATATGGTTCGTCGAGCCGCTTGGCGACCACACCATCGAGCGCGCCGCCACTCCGCACCAGCCACGCCCGCGCAGCCGCGAGATCGCCGCAGGGCGACAGCAGCAGCGCCGGGCCGCCGTGGCGCGCGTGGAACGCCTCCAGCGCCGCGCGACGCTCGAGGAGCGGTCGGCCGATCAGGTCGGCGTCACCATCGCCGAGGCAATCGAACAGCATCAACTGCGCCGGCGTCTCGCGCGACAGCTTGCTGATCCGGCTCTCCGCCGGATGGAGGCGCGCCTGCAGCGCATCGAACGACAATATTTCGCCGACCGGCAGGATCAGTTCGCCATCGAGCACGAACCGCGCCTGATTAATCCCGGCGATCAGCGCGACGATCTCCGGAAAGTAGCGCGCGAGCGACTTGCCCGACTTGGACAGGATCTCGACATCGTCGCCGTCCCGGAACACCTGCGCGCGAAAGCCGTCCCACTTGGGTTCGAACTGCCAGCCGGGCTCCTCCGGCAGGTCGGCGACGAGCTTGGCTTCCATCGGCGTAAGGATCGGCGGGGTCATGATGCGACATTGGCATGGTCATCGTCTCCGGGACATGGGCCATCGCGCCCTCCAGTCGGGGGCCGAGTGCCGGACGTCGATCCGATATGGCTCAGGATGTTCACACTCGCCCGAAGGGATAGCGGACGAAGAAGCGCCTGACGCTCCACGGCTCGGCAGCGGGACCCTATCGACTGCGTGGCCGGCTTCGATCAGGCGCCTGTACGGCATCCAGATCGCCAGCGTCATCCCGAGAAGCTCGCCGAAAGACGATCTGGCGGCGTCCATCTGCGCTGTCGCTCATGGACGCGCCATCGCCTCGCCTCAACCGTCCAGCGGCGCGAGATCGAAGGCGAAATCGGGGTGGAACGGGCCGGGCATCACGCGCCCGGGTACACTCGCATGTTCGGGCGAGGTCAGGATCATCAGCAGCGCCTGGCGCATCGCGTCCGGCGGCGGCTGCTGCGCCCACCGGGCCGCCAGCTCCGGCTCCACCGCGCGGCCGAGCAGGGTGCGATAGGCCGCGTCGAGGAAGCCGGCGATGCCCCGCCCGCGCAGGGTGGCCTCGGCGAAGGGCAGGATCCACTCGATCGCGCCGCAACTGTCCCGCTCGTGCGCGCGGGCGATCAGCTGCTCCACCGTGAGCGGCGGCGGGGCCGGCGCGGATTGCGGCAGCGGCACCGCCACCTCGATCAGCAGGCGTCCGCTCGCATGGCATCTCACCTGCGCCACGTCGGCGAGCGCGGCGGCGAGCGGCAGGCCGGGCAGCACGACCCCGCACCAGCCGTGGCGCACGCCCGCCGCCGCCGCCTCCGGCGAGAAGCGCGTCGCCCGCTCGATCGCGATCGCCGCGCCGTCCGCCTCCAGCCGCAGCGTGCAGGGCAGCGGACCGCCGGCCGGCGCGGCGTAGCCGACGATCGCCTCGCCGGCGATCGCCAGCGCGTGCGCCGCCACCGGCGCGACGCGTCCGGCGGCGGCGCTCACCGCCCCAGCACCCAGCGCGCGATCGGCGGATAGGCCCGTGCCGGCGAGAGAGCGGCGGCCCGCTCCGTCAGGTCGGCCAGCGACAGGCACGGCGGCGCGGCGGCGAGCCGCGCCTCTGCCTGCGCCAGCGCCGCGCCAAGGCTCGCGACATCGTAGGGATCGAAGAAGATCGAGGCGGCGGGCGCGACCTCCGGCATCGCCGTCCGGTCCGAGCATACGGTCAGCTTGGCGAGCGCGGCGGCCTCCAGCACCGGCAGCCCATAGCCCTCGAACACGGAAGGGTAGACGCAGAAGGCCGCGTTCAGCATCAGCGCCAGCTTGCCGGACTGCGCGACATAGCCGGTGAAGACCACCCGGTCGCGCGGCACGCCGGCCTGCTCCGCCGCCGCCAGCAGCCGCGCCTTCTCGTCCAGCCAGCCATCCGGGCCGATGAAGACGAGGCGATAGCGATCGGCGAAGGCGGGATCGCGCGCGAGATGATCGAGCATGATGCGACCGTTCTTGCGCGGCTCCAGCGTGCCGACGATCGCAACATAGGGCTCGCAGCTGTCGCCGGCGGTGGCGACCCGCGCCTCCGACAGCTCGGCGGGATCGAAGGCGACGCCCGGCGTGATGACAGACAGGCGATGCGGGGCCATGCGGAAATAGGCGCGCACGTCGTCCCGCGTGGCGCGGGAGATGCAGAAGACATGCTCGCTGCTCTCGATGTCGCCGCGCACATGATCGGCGAACCAGGCGACGCTCGCCTCGGCGTGGAGGTGCGGCACCAGCAGCGGGCTGAGATCGTAGACGATCATCGCCTCGCGCGGGAAGAAGCGGCGCACCGGCTTGATGTTCGTGTAGAGGCCGGCCGCGCGATCGGCCGTCGCGCGCGGTATCTCCCCCTGCCGCCACGCGAGCGTGGCGAGTACCCGCGCCGCATCCGCGCCGGATCGACGCGCGAGCATGTGCTCGACCAGCCGGCGCGGCACCTCAACCGTGTCGATCATGAACGACCAAGCGATCTCCGCGTCCGCCAGCGCGGCCTCCGCCAGCCCCGCCACGACGGCCGGAATACCCGTCCAGCGATCGCCGATCAGCGCGCCGATCTCCATCACCGCCTCAGCCATCGGCATCCCGGCGCCGCGCCAGTTCGATCGCCTCGCGCAAGGCCCGCAGCAGCGCCGCCTCGCCGTAGAGATCGCGCACCGTCGCGTTCGCGGCCGCCGCGCGGGCGGCATAGTCGCCGGGCGGCAGCGCCATCGCGGCGGCGAGGGCGGCGCGCACGTCAGCCGGATCGACGAAGTGCGTTTCCAGCCCGAACATGCCGTAGCGGCGCGACAGGCGCTTGTCGAAGGGCCGTCGGTGCGACCGGATCGGCACGGCATTGTCGGGCCGCACATAATCGGCCATCGCGGTGTGATCGACCGAGACGGGCACCACCCCGCGCCCCATCGCCTCCAGCAGCGGCAGGTTCTGGCCCTCCGCATGGCTGGTGCACACATAGAAGCCGGCGACATCGTAGAGATCGTCCATTTCGGTGCGGGTCAGCACGTCGTCGGTGATCCACACGCGATCGCTGACGAGCGGGCGGGAGAGCTCGCCGACGTCGAATATCTGCTCGGCCAGCAGGAAGCTGTTGATCGGCTGCACCCCGCGCGCCGGCGTGGACGACTTGACCAGCAGCAGCGCATCGGGCCGCGAGCGGCTGAACTCGGCGAAGCCCTGCAGCATCGGCCGGATCTGCTTGCGATAGTCGTGGACGTTCAGCACCGTGACGAAGATCGTCGGGGTGGCCGTGCCGGCATGGGCCAGGATGTCGGCGAGGGCATGGCGATGGAGATCCGCGGTGTGGTTCATCTCGCCCTGCAAGCGGGGGAAGATGGCCAGCGGCTGCCACGAGATCGCCGCCAGCCGCGCCGCGATCGCCGCGATCCTTTCCGCCGTGGGCAGGCCGCCGCCGGCACGCAGGGTGGCGGACACGGGCGACGGCACCGTCCGCACCGGCGTGGCGACGCTGGCGGCGATCGCCCCGGCGCCGTGGGCGGAGGGTGCCCAGATCATGTCCGGCAGCGCCAGCATCGTCGCCTGATCGGCGAAGGCGTGCGGATCGAGGGTCTCGGCCGGCAGGCGCAGGCGATCGAACTCCCACGCCGCGCAGGCGATGTTGAACGCGCCCTTCAGCAGCCGCAACTGCTCCGGCGGGTAGAAAGCGAGGTGGATGTTGCAGGCCGCCGGCGATCGATCGCGGATGTCGGCGATGCCGGCGGGATCGGGCAGGATCGTGTGCGGCACGCCGATCCGCGCCAGACCCTCGATGAAGCCGCGCATGGCGAAGGCATAGGAATAGTCGCCGGTGCCGATGCGGCGGGCGAGGCCGCCACGGTCCGTCTCGTCGAGCCGCGCCTCGCGCGTCGAGAGGTGGACGTGGATGCCGGCCGGATCGATCGCTGTCGGCATCGGCGCGGCCGGCGTCTCGCTCGGGCCGAGGATGGCGGCGGCGCGACCGGCGAAGCCCAGCGCGGCCAGCGCCGCGCCATGCGCCCGGCGGTCCCGCTCCTCGCCGCCGGGGCC
Source organism: Sphingomonas profundi (assembly GCF_009739515.1). NCBI lineage: Bacteria > Pseudomonadati > Pseudomonadota > Alphaproteobacteria > Sphingomonadales > Rhizorhabdaceae > Alterirhizorhabdus > Alterirhizorhabdus profundi. The sequence goes on along the minus strand of NZ_CP046535.1, from coordinate 3,340,410 downwards.
ACCGCCGCGCGCCGCCGCCACGCCGCGGCCGCCGGCAGGTCGCGCGCGGCGCGTGCCGCCTCGGCAAGGGCGCGCAGCGCGGCCAGCGGCCGGGCGGCGTCATCCACGGGCGCCACGCCCCCTGCACGTCCCGGAAATGGGGTTAACGCGATCCACCGGCCTCATCGGCCGATGTCTGCCGCCGGGCGACCCCGGCGGCAACCGGGATCACACCGTTATGCCGAGCGTCACGGTGGCGGTGTAGCCGGCCGACACGCTGCCGGTGACGGTCGGCGTCATCGCCGCGATCTGGGCGGCACTGTTGTCGCCGAACACGTTGTCGTTGGCGGTGGTGACGCTGGCGAGGCGGCTGGTGCTGCCGCTGTAGCCGCCGGATGCGTACACCGTGGTGCAGACGTCGCGCGGCATCGCCAGCTGCGAGGTGAGCAGAGCCGCCCGGCCGCTGGTGGCGGCGGTCAGGCTGGAGAAAATCTCGAAATGCATGTGCGGGTAGCGGCCCGAATAGCAGGCCGGGAAGATCGTGGTGAACGTCACCTGGCCGCTCGAGTCCGTTACCTGCACGCCGCGCAGATAGCTTTCCGCCGGTACGCTGTAGAGCGAGTAGTTGCCGTCCTCGTTGCAGTGCCAGAGGTAGACGGCATAGCCGGAGAGCGCCGCGCAGGCCGCGTTCACGTTGACCACGGTGAGGGTGATGACCAGCTTCACCCCCGTCGCCACCGTCGTCGAGCCGAGGAAGCTCGCGCGGATGTCGCTGCGCACGATGCCGCTCTGGACGAGCACGTTGGAGGTGCTGCCGCTCGCGCTGTTGGTGCCGTCGGCCGGGTAGGGGCCGGCGGTTTCGGCCGGATCGGCGGTGCAGGTGCCGGTGGTGGTGGTGGTCGGCGTCGTGGTGGTCGTCGTTGTCGTGGGTGTAGTCGTCGTCGTGGTGGTCGGCGTGGCCGTCACGGTGCTGCTGGCGCTCTCCGTCTCGCTCGATCCGCCGCCGCAGCCGGCGAGCAGGGCGCCCGCGCCCGCCGTCGCGAACCAGGCGAGCGCGCGGCGGCGGCCGACCATGCGCTGCGAGATCGTCTCCAGATCGAAGGCGAGCCCGCGATCATGGTCTTCCTGCCCGTGATGGTCTTCCTGCTCGTGCCGGATCATAGAATGGACCTCCCCGATAGGGCGCGGCCCCTGCCGCGCCGATGCGGCGGCCTGTCTGCGGCCATCGCTTTGCCGGGGGATTTCGCCGCTGTTGCAGGGGCGTAGCGACGATCAGCCGCGCGTGACAACCGGCACGAACATATAGCCTTCGTTGCGCACCGTGCGGATCAGATCGACCGCGCTCTCGCAGGTGGCGAGCTTGCGGCGCAGGCGGCTGATCTGCACGTCGATGGCGCGATCATAGTGATCGCTGTCCTCGCCGCGGGCGAAATCGAGCAGCTGGTCGCGCGTCAGCACGCGGCGCGGATGCTCGACGAAGGCGCGCATCAGGCGGAACTCGCCGTCGGAGAGGTTGATGACGGCATTCGCTGGATCGGTGAGCATGTGCGCGTCCATATCCATGCGCCAGCCGGCGAAGCCGAGGATGCGGCCGCCGTCCTGCGCCTCGGCCGGCGCCGTCGCCGCTCCCGCGCCCTCGCGCTCGCGCCGGCGCAGCACGGTGCGGATGCGGGCGAGCAGCTCGCGCGGGTTGCACGGCTTGGCCAGATAATCCTCGGCGCCCATCTCCAGCCCGACGATGCGATCGACGTCGGTGCCCACCGCCGAGAGCATGATGACCGGCGGCCCGTCCGTCTTCTGCAACCCGCGCAGCGCCGTCAGGCCGTCCTCGCGCGGCATCATCACGTCCAGCACGATCAGGTCGTATCGCTGCCCGGCCAGCTTCTCGCGCATTTCGATCGGGCTGCGCGCGGTCTCGGTGCGGAAGCCGTGCTTGTCGAGGAAGGAGGACATCAGCTTGCGGATGCCATCGTCGTCGTCGACGATAAGGATGCGGGTATCGAGGTCCATGTCGGCGAGGATGGCGTGCATGGCGCGCTTTTGCCAGCGCCCCGTGCCCGTGGTGTTTCGCCTTTGTTGCAGGGCGGCGCGGGCCGGCTGCAACAATCGCGACATCGATCGCGCGCGGAAATGCGCTATGGCGGCGGCATGAGCACGGGGCGGAGCGGCTGGTGGCATCGGCCGGGCGGCGATGGCATGATCCTGCCATGAGCGCGCCCGTTCCCCCGCGCGACGCGCGCTGGCGGCGCTGGCGCGGGCCGCCGCTGGCCTTCCAGATCCTGGGGCTGCTGATCGGCGGGCTGGTGGTAGCGCAACTCGTCACCCTGTTCCTCACCATGGTGCTGCCGCCGGCGCCGCCATCGCAATACGGCCTGGACGACATCGCCGCCGTGCTGCGCGGCGAGCCGGCGGGCGGCGGCCTGCAACGGGTGGTGCAGGCCGGGCCGCCCGATCTGAGCGGGCCGGGCTGGCTGGTTTCGGAGCGATCGCGGCACGAGCTGGCGGCGCTGCTGCGGGTGGAGGATCGCGCCGTCAGCCTCTCCTTCTACACGCCGCTGCCCTTCGCCGGATCGGCGCTGCCGCCGCCGCGCCGGCGCATGGCCGATGACGGGCTGGTGCCGGCGCTGTCGGCCACGGCCGTCGGCGCGGACCGTTTCGGCGGCGCGCGGCTGATCCTGGCGCAGGCCCAGGCGGGGCCGCCGCCGGGCGCGCCGCCGGGCCGTCCGCCGGTGCAGGGCGGCACGATCGGCAGCGGGCCACCGCCGCGCGACGCCTTTCCGCCCGGCATCGCGCCCGGCGGCGGCCGCCTCGGCAGCGAGGGCCATCCGCGCGAGGGCCGCCCCGGGCCGATCGTCGGCGGCGCGGGCATGCTGCCGCCCCGGGCGGGTACGCTCTATCAGGTCGATCCCACGCCGCTGCCGGGCGGCGGCACCTATATTCCGGGGGATGGCGGCGCCGCCGTGCCGCCGCTGCTGCAAACGCCGGCGACGGTGCCGCCGCAGGCGACGCTGCCGCCGACGGCCCAGGCCGGCCAGTTTCCGGGCGGGGGGTTTCAGGGCGGGGCGTTCCAGGGTGGCGGGTTGCAGGCCGGCGAGGGCCAGTTCGGCCAGGCGCCGCTGAGACCGGGGCCGCCGAGCCAGGGTCCGTATGGATCGGGCGTATTCGGGCGGGCGGCGATCGGCCCCGGCCTGCTGCTGGGCCAGCCGGACACGCTGAGCGGGCCGGCCGATCGCCCCGCCTTCCGCCGGCTCGATCCGCCCGCCCCGCTGGCGGATACCACGCCCGCGCGTCAGGCCCAGCCGGAGCCGCCTCCGCCGGTCAGCCGCGCGGCGCCGTCGCCCGAAGCACCGCCGGCCGCACCCGCGATCGACGGGCCGGGCACCGACGGTACGGCGCCGGGCGCGGTTCCGCCGCCGACCGAGCCGGCCAGCGGCCCGCCGATCGCCGTGACGCCGCCCGCGCGCGGCCTCTTCGGCTTCGCGCCGGCGCCGTTCGTGGAAGGGGATTTCGTCGCGGCGCTGCGGCTGGGCGACGGCCGCTGGTCGGTGGTGCAGCCGGCGGCCGAGCCCTTCCCCAATGCGTGGCAGCGCCGCCTGCTGCTGTGGTTCGCGGTGGCCTTCGCGATCGTCGCCCCGCTCGGCTGGCTGTTCGCGCGGCGGCTGGTGAAGCCGCTGGCGGGTTTCGCCGCGGCCGCCGAGCGGTTGGGCCGCGATCCGGCGGGCGCGGTGATCGCGCTGGACGGGCCGGCCGAGATGGGCCGCGCCGCGCGCGCCTTCAACCTGATGCAGAACCGGCTGCGCAGCTTCGTCGACGATCGCACGGCCATGGTCGGTGCCATCAGCCACGATCTGCGCACCCCGCTCACCCGCCTGCGCTTCCGCATCGAGGACGTGCCGGACGAGCAGCGCGAGGGCATGCTGGAGGAGGTGGCGGAGATGGAGGCGATGATCAGCTCCGTGCTGGATTTCATCCGCGACGCCTCCACCCCGAACGCGCGCGAGCGGCTGGACCTGCGCACCCTGGTGGACGACGTGGTCGAGGATGCGGTGATGGTCGGCAACGACGTGCGGGTGGAGCAGGGAGGATCGGCGACCGTGGAGGTGGACGTGCTCGGCATGCGCCGCGTGCTGGACAATCTGCTGGAGAATGCGGTGAAGTACGGCGCGCGCGCCCGCGTGCGGCTGCGCACCGAACCCGATCTGGCGGTGGCCGAGATCATCGACGACGGGCCGGGCCTGCCCGAGGACGAGCTGGAGCGGGTGTTCGAGCCGTTCTACCGCAGCGAGGCGGCGCTCAGTTCCGGCGCGAAGGGCAGCGGGCTGGGCCTGGCCGTGTGCCGATCGATCACCCGCGCGCATGGCGGCGACGTGCGGCTGCTGCGATCGAGCGAGGGCTTCGTGGCGCAGGTGCGCGTCCCGCTGGCGGCCTGAGCCGGTTCCACTGCGGATGGAGGAGCGCCGGCCCTCAGGGCGTCACAGCGGCGCGATCGCGCTCTCCTGGTCGATCTGGATCAGCTCGAACACGTTGCCGAAGAAATCGCGGCCGTAGGTGGAGAGGAAGCCCAGGCGGCGGCCATCCTTCTCCAAGTCGCCGCCGCTGTGGCGGGGCGGGGTGTGGAAGGTGCAGCCGGCGGCCAGCATGCGATCGTAGACGGCGTGGATATCGTCGACCTGCAGGCCGAAATGGGTGTAGCCGAAGGTGTTGACCGGCTGGTTCGGATCCTGCGGCGCGGCGCGCGGCTCGAGATATTCGAACACCTCGACATAGGTGTTGCCCAGCCGCGCCATGAAGCTCTTGCCGGCGCAGTCCTTCAGGCCGACGATCTCGTCGATGAAGCTGTTGCCGGCCGGCCACTCGACCGCGCTGACCTCCGTCGCGCCGAGCAGGTCGAGGTAGAAGCGGCGGGCGGTCGCGATGTCCGGCACCGAGACGGCGACGTGGTGAACGCCCTGGATGTTGCGCATGGCCCGGCCTTTCAGAGGGTGACGCAGCGATAGGGATCGCTGCCGTCCCAGTCGATCGCGGCATCGGCGATCATGCGGAAGAAATCGGTCATGCTTTGCTTGCGCTCGATGATCTCGACCATGCAGGCCATGTCCCGCCGGGTATCGAAATAGGCGAAGCGCATGTCGCCGGAGACGCCCATGTGCGCCACCTCGTAGCCCCGGGCGCGATAATGATCGAAGGTGGCGTCGTAGTCGTCGGCGATGGTGCCGAGATGGTGGAAGCCCTCCTGCCCCTCGGCGAAGCTGTCGCGATAGGCGGAGCCTCGCCCGTCGCGCTGGGCGATCAGCTCGATCTGAAGGGGGCCGGCCTGGGCGAGCGCGGCGGTGAAATCCAGCGTCGTCGGCGTGCCGCGATGGGAGAAATCGTGCACCACCGGATGTTCGAGATAGTAGAACGGGCCGACGCCCTGCGTCTCGCGCCAGTAGCGCATGGCGGCATGCAGGTCGTTCACGACCCAGCAGGCCTGGAAATAGGTGCCGTTGGGGATGTGCGATGCGGCGTTCGCCATGTCTCTCTCCCGGTGGCGCGTGCCCGCGTCTTGCCCGTCCGGACTATCAGAGGCGTGCGCGTCTTCACCTCTGACATCGGCTAGTCGGCCGGGCGGCGTGCGATCGCCCGAACTGGACGATCGACCAGAAGCCTGACGATATGGCTAGTTTCGGCGGCAGCCGGACTGGTGTCTGCGTGACCGGGCAATCATCGGAAGATCGCGGGCACGCGACGCCGCAGGACGTTGGGGGAGTTTGGCCATGGGCGTTTCCACTCGGAGCAGGCGTCTGGCCGCGCCGCTGCTGATCGGCGTCGGCGGCTTTGCGTTCGCGCAGGCGGCGCTGGCGCAGGATACGAACGCGGCGCTGCCGGGCGCGCCGGCGCCGGGTGGCGTGACGGCAGGCCCCACCCCGCCCACGCCCGCCAGCGACATTCCGGTGCCAACCGACGGCGGCACCAGCGCCGGCGGCCTGGAGGAGATCGTCGTCACCGCGCAGAAGCGATCGGAGAACCTCCAGAGCGTGCCGATCTCGGTCACGGCTGTCACCGGCGCGGCGATCAGGAACCAGAACATCACGAACGTGCAGGGGCTCGCCAATTCGATCCCCAACGTGCAGATCAACAGCTTCTCGAACTCGCCGGACTCGGCCGTGTTCACCATCCGCGGCGTCGGCGTGAACGATGCCGATCCCTATGTCGGTACGACCGTGTCGGTGGTGGTGGATGGCGTGGTGGTGGGCGTCAACACCGCCGCCCTGCTCTCCCTGTTCGACATCGACCGGGTGGAGATCCTGCGCGGGCCGCAGGGCACGCTGTTCGGCGCGAACACCACGGGCGGCGTCATCAACGTCGTCACCAAGCAGCCGACCGGCGAGTTCGGCGGCGAGGCGCAGGTCGTCTACGGCAATTACGACCGGCTGGACGTGAACGCCGCGCTCAACTTTCCGATCACCGAGAGCCTGGCCGGCAAGATCAGCGTGCTGCACACCGGTCGCGACGGCTTCTTCCGCAACCGGCTGGACGGCCGTCGGCTCGGCAAGCTCGACAATACCGGCATCCGCGCCTACCTGAAATATGAGAGCGGCGACTATGACGCCACGCTGATCGGCGAGTATAATCGCAGCCGCAACGGGTCGCAGACCAACATCAACTTCTCCGACGCGAGCCAGGTGATCTACGTGCCGGGCGAGAGCCAGATCGATGGCGATCCGCGCTTCGTGCGCGGCCAGAGCGCGCGCGTGCCGGACCAGAATGATCGCGACACCTACAGCGTCACCCTGACGCAGAACCTGAAGGACACGGGCGCCGGCGATTTTGTGTCGATCACCAACTATCGCAAATATGACAGCGATCTCTACAGCGACGACGACGCGCTGGTCGGCAACTTCCTGGATACGCGCCGCCGTTCCGACCAGTATCAGCTCTCGCAGGAGCTGCGCGACGCGATCCGCCTCGGCGACAGGGTGCAGCTGATCGTCGGCGGCTTCGGCTTCTACCAGAAATATCACCTGTTCCAGCAGACCCACCTCGACGGGTTCCTGCCGGGCCTGGGGCAGCCGCAGACGCAGTACCAGAAGAACTGGTCGCTCTCCGCCTTCTCGCAGCTCTACGTCGACATCACCGATTCGCTGCGCTTCCAGGCGGGCATCCGCTACGCCCACGAGAAGACGGAAGCCGTATCGACGACGGCGAACACGATCAGCGTCACGCCGGGCGCCCTCTCCGACTTCAACGATCCGCTGATCCCCGGCTCGTTCATCAGCGCCGCCGGCCGCAAATCGTGGAACAATGTGGGCTATAAGGTCGGCCTCGACTACAAGATCGATCCGACGATCCTCGTCTACGGCTATTATGCGCGCGGTTTCAAATCGGGCGGCTTCACCGGCCGTATCGCCCGCGCCGAGGATATCGGGCCGTTCGGCCCAGAGCATCTCGACACGTTCGAGATCGGCACCAAGGCCGACCTGCTCGATCGCCACCTGCGCGTGAACCTGTCCGCCTTCTACAATATCTACAAGGACATGCAGATCACGCAGAACATCACCTACCCTGACGGGCGCAACAGCGCGAGCATCGTGAACGCCGGCCGCGCCAAGACCAAGGGGTTCGAGCTGGAGGTGACGGCGCTGCCGGTGGAAGGGCTGACGATCGGCGGCACCGCCGCCTATCTGGATGCCAAGTACAGCAAGTATGACACGCTGATCCTCGATCCTGCGACGAACAGCCTGGTGCCGGCCAGCTTCAAGGGCAACCGGCTGATGAACTCGCCGAAGTGGAGCGCATCGGCCAACCTGAACTACAAGCTGCCAATCGGCCCCGGCGCTGCCTCCTTCTTCGGCCAATATACGTTCACCAGCTCCAAGTTCACCAACTTCACCGATCTGCCGCAGGAGAAGGTGGGCAACATCAACCTCGTCAACGGCAACATCTCCTGGTCGCCGGAGAGCGAGCGGTGGTCGATCGGCGCCTATGGCCGCAACATCTTCAACAAGCATTATTACGGGCAGAAGCTTTATCTGCCCGGCACGTTCGCGATCGCCTCGCTGGGGGCGCCGCGCGAATATGGCCTGGACTTCAAATATAATTGGTGAGTGCGCGAGGTCGGCGATGGCGACCGGCCCGCGATTGCGAGAGGATATCGCTTGGCCATTCCGCACAGCCGCCTGATCCTTGCCGCCGCCGCCCTGATGGCGGCGCTGCCGGCGCTCGTCGGCGCGGTACCGGCGGAGAACCCCGCCCCGCGCGTCACCGACGCGCCGAGCTTCACCGCCGCGCAGGCCGCCTCCGGCCGGGTGATCTACGACCGGGAATGCGCCGCCTGCCACGGCGCGTCGCTGGAAGGGGTGGCCGGGCCGGCGCTGGCCGGCACCCATTTCGCCCAGATGTGGGCATCCGGCCGCAAGACGGTGGACGACCTGTTCCACATCATGAGGAGCATGATGCCGCTGCAGGCCCCGCGCAGCCTGACCGACCAGCAATATACCGATCTCACCGCCTACATCCTCTCGCGCAACGGCTACCAGCCGACGGCGGCGCCGATGACCGCCGAGAGCATCAAGGTGGCGCTGGTGCCGCCGGGTGGCGCGGCCGTGCCGATGGCGCCGCGCGAGCGGCCGGTGCTGCCCGCGCCGCCCGCCACCGTCGCCAAGGCGACCACCGCCGGGCCGGACGATGCCGATCTGGTGAAGGCCGACGATTCCGTCTGGCTGATGTACAATAAGGGCTATGACGGGACGCGCTATTCGGCGCTGGACCAGATCAACGCCGGCAACGCGAAGACGCTCGTCGCAAAATGCGTGTTCCAGCTGGGCGAGGTGGGCGCCTTCCAGGCGAGCCCCGTCGTCTATGACGGGACGATGTACATCACCTCGCCCTACAGCACCTATGCGATCGATCCGGCGACGTGCCGCAAGAAGTGGGTGAACAGCTACCCGGCCGACAATTCGACGACGGTGGTGCTGAGCCGCGGCGTGGCGATCTATCGCGGCAAGCTGTTCCGCGTGACGCCGAACGGCCACTTCATCGCCATCGACGCGAAGACGGGCGACCAGCTGTGGGACGTCCACATGTCCAACAAGGAGCATGGCTATTGGCTGAGCGCCGCGCCGGTCGCCTATGACGGGCTCGTCTTCATCGGCGAGGCCGGGGCGGACTGGGGCGCGAACGGCCACATCTTCGCCTTCGATGTCGAGACCGGCAGGCGCGTATGGACCTTCAACGTGATCCCGACCGGCAAGGAGACCGGCGCGGAGACGTGGAAGAAGGGCGCCGAGAAGGGCGGCGGATCGATGTGGGCGTCGTTCGCCCTCCAGCCGAAGGACGGCTCGCTCTACTTCTCCGTCGGCAATCCGGCGCCCGATTATGACGGTGCGCTGCGGCCCGGCGACAATCTGTTCACCGACTCGGTCGTCGTCGTCGACTACAAGACGGGCAAGCTGAAATGGTGGGCGCAGCAGGTGCCCCACGACATCCACGACTGGGATACCGCCGCCTCGCCGATCGTCTACGATCAGGGCGGCAAGGGCTATATGGCCGTCGCGAACAAGGGCGGCTGGGTCTATATCTACGATCGCAAGACGCACCGGCTGGTGGCGAAGACCGAGGTGAGCCCGCACGAGAATATCGACACGCCGATCACGCCGGAGGGCGTGCATCACTGCCCCGGCATCGTCGGCGGCGTGCAGTGGAACGGCACGGCCTACTCGCCGAAGCAGAAGCGGCTCTACGTCAATTCGGTCAACTGGTGCGGCACGACCCGCCTGTCAGAAAGCCGCTATATCGAGGGCTCCTCCTATTTCGGCGGCGACCATACCTGGGATCCGGTGGAGACCGCCAAGGGCTGGACGAAGGCGCTGGACGCCGCGACCGGCAAGGAGATGTGGTCGCGCGAGGCGCGCACGCCGATGCTGGCGGCCCTGACGCCCACCGCCGGCGACGTGGTGTTCACCGGCGATCTCGACGGCAACTTCCTGGCGTTGAGCGCAACGAGCGGCGAGGTGCTCTACAGCTTCAACACCGGCGGCGCGGTGGCGGGCGCCGCATCGACCTACCTGGTCGGCGGCAAGCAGTATGTTGCGATCACCTCGGGCAACAGCTCGCGCAGCACCTGGAGGACGACGGGCGCGATGACCGTGGTCGTGTTCGCCCTGCCGGACCGATGAGGGCCGCCGCCGCGATCCTGGCGCTGGCCGCGACCTGCCCGGCGACGGCGGCTGACCTGGCGCCCGGCCCGGCCGCGATCACGGCGGCCGCCGGCGAGGCGCGCGCGATGGTGGCGGCGCACGAGGGCTACCGCGTGAAGGACCATGTGCTCTACGCGGTGCGCGACGCGCGCGGCATCGATCCGGCCGACGGCAGCGTCGACGCGATCGTCGTTGCGACCCCCTGGGAGCGGACGCGCCACGCCGCCTTCATCGCCGCCTACACCGAACGCCCCGTTTCGCCCGAGGACGCCTATCGCCGGGCCGGGCTGCCGGCGGGGACGCTCGCCATCCTGATCTACGCGCACGGCAGGGATGCGGAGGACAGGGATTTTGCCGATCGCTTCGGCCCGGCGCGGCTGGCGTTCGATGGCGCGACGGTTCCGGCCAGCGGCCCGCCGGATCACTCGCCGCTGTCGGAGGCGGTCTATCCGCTGGCGGCGGGGGCGCGCGAGCGGCGCGTGGCCACCGTGACGTACCGCTTCGATCTAGCCGCGCTGGCCGGCGCGGGCCAGCGCGCCGGTCGGCTGCAATTCACCGATGCGAGCGGCAAGGCGTTCGACGTGCCGATCGATCTCGCCCGCTTCCGCTGAGCGAACCTTGATCTTTTACCAGTTGCATGGCCGCCGACCGAAGCTAGGATCGCGGTAAATTGGACGTTCGACCAATCGCAAGGACAGACCGCGCGAGTCGCGGATGGGATGGAGGATCGATGACACAGCCCGTGAAGCATCCGCTGACGATGGACGGCCGCGACTCGGCCAATCTGCGCGGCGACCCGATCACCGGCGACCGCTACTGGTCCAAGGACTTCGCCGATCGCGAGTGGGAGCACATGTGGAAGCGGATCTGGCACGTCGCCGGCCGCGTGAACGAGCTGGAGGAGGCGGGCGACTATGTCGTGCACGACTTCATGCACGAGAGCGTCATCTGCGTCCGCCAGGAGGACGGCTCGATCAAGGCGTTCTACAATGCCTGCGGCCATCGCGGGCAGCGGCTGGTGTGGAACTCGGCCAGTGTGAACGCCGGCTTCGAATGTCCGTATCACGGCTGGCTGTGGGGCACCGACGGCATCCTCAAGGATCTGCAGGATCCGGAGGATTTCCCTCAGGGCAATCCGTGCGGCAAGCTGAAGCTGAAGGAGCTGCGCTGCGACACGTGGGGCGGCTTCATCTGGTACTGCATGAGCGATACCGCGCCGGGCCTCATGGAATTCCTCGATCCCATACCGGAGATCTACAAGAACTACCCGCTCGACAGCCTCACCCGCGTGGTGTGGATGAAGATCGATCTGAACACGAACTGGAAGTTCGCGACCGACAACTTCTCCGAGAGCTACCACACCCGCACCGCCCACCCGCAGGTGCCGCCGTGGATCGACCAGGACGTCGACAGCTCGCGCCACGAAATGTACCCGCAGGGGCATGGCCGCACCGTGCAGCCGATGCGCCCGTCGCTCACCGATCGCCTGCCGGAAGGCGTGGACCATCCGTTCGACTATATCCTGCGCCAGTGGGACATCGACCCGGACTCCTATCCGGACTTCGAGACCAAGGCGATGCAGGGCTGGCTAGACCTGAAGGCCGCCAAGCGCGCCAACTGGAAGGCCAGAGGCTTCGCCCACTATGAACATATGAACGACGAGGAGCTGACCGACAGCCCGCATACCGTGCTGTTCCCGAACGTCACCCTCTCGTTCCTGCCCGACAATTTCATCTTCTTCCGCACCGAGCCGCATCCCGACGATCCGAACAAGTGCACGTTCGATCTGTGGTGCATGGCCTGGCCGGCCGGCAGCGGCACCACGGTGGAGAGCATCATGGCCGGGCCGAAGCCGCTGGCCGAGGCCGAGTTCGACCATCGCCAGTTCGACAATGGCCGCGGCATCCCCGAGCTGGAGGGGCAGATCGTCTATCAGGACATGATGCTGGCCGAGGGGCAGCAGCGCGGCATGCGCTCGCAGGGCTATACCGACGCGTATCTCGCCGCGCAGGAGACGCGCGTGCGCTTCTTCCACGAGGTGCTGAACGACTATCTGGAAGGACGGCGATGAGCGACCTCTCGATCGAGCAGCGGCTGCAGCGCATCGAGGACATGCAGGAGCTCACCAAGCTGCGCTCGCGCTATGCCTATGGCGCCAACATCCTCGACGGGCAGGGGGGCGACCTGAAGGCGTTCGCCGCCCTGTTCGCGGAGGACGGCACCTTCGACGTCGGCATGGGCGCGGCCACCGGCCCGGCCGAGATCGAGGCGATGATGGGCGCGCTCACCACCCAGTGGCAGTGCGCCATGCACTATATGCTGAACCCGCTGATCGAGATCGAGGGCGATCGCGCGTCCGGCAGCGTCACCGGCCTGTTCGCCTTCACCACGGCGGACGATCCGGCGCCGATCTGGCTCTCGAACATCTACAGCGACAGCTATGTGCGCACGGCCGAAGGGTGGCGCTTCCAGTCCGTCACGCTGCGGCAATGCTTCGTCGATCCCGCCTTCCTGGCCGGCTATGCCGATCATCTGGAGCCCGCCGCCTGAGGCCGCGGCCGACGCCGATCTCCACGCGGGAACGGTTCGGATAGCGGTTTGCAAAGGCGGGGCTTTGGTCTAGCGACACCGTGCCCCGCCCGGCGGGGATGGCGCCACGGTGTACGGGAAGACGGATGACGAAGCGTGCGTTGATCACGGGTGTGACGGGTCAGGACGGCGCGTATCTGGCGCAGCTTCTGCTGCGGAAAGGGTATGAGGTCCACGGGATCATCCGTCGCTCGTCGCATCTGGGCGTGGCGGATCACCGGCTGCGGTGGCTGGGGATAGCGGACCGGCTGAAACTGCACGACGCCAACCTGTCGGACCTGTCGTCGCTGGTGCGGGTGGTGAGCGAGGTTAGGCCGGACGAGTTCTACAATCTGGCGGCGCAGAGCTTTGTCGCGACATCGTGGCGGCAGCCGGTGCTGACGGCGAACATCACCGCGGTGGGCGTGACGAACGTGCTGGAGGCGCTCAGGCTGATCAAGCCGGACACGCGCTTCTACCAGGCGTCCTCGTCGGAGATGTACGGGCTGATCCAGCAGCCGGAACAGTCGGAGACGACGCCCTTCTACCCGCGCTCGCCCTATGCGGTGGCCAAGCTCTACGGCCACTGGATCACGGTGAACTATCGCGAGAGCTTCGGCATGCACGCGTCGTCGGGCATCCTGTTCAACCATGAGAGCCCGCTGCGCGGCGTGGAGTTCGTGACGCGCAAGGTGACGGACGGGGTGGCGCGGATCAAGCTGGGGCTGGCGACGGAGCTGCGCCTGGGCAACATCGACGCCAAGCGCGACTGGGGCCATGCGCGCGACTATGTGAAGGCGATGTGGCTGATGCTGCAGCAGGAGACGCCGGACGACTATGTGGTGGCGACGGGCGTGACGACGACGGTGCGCGACATGTGCCGGATCGCGTTCGAGCATGTCGGCTTGGCGATGGACGACCATCTGGTGATCGACCCCGATCTCTTCCGCCCGTCCGAGGTGGACGTGCTGCTGGGCGACGCCACCAAGGCGAAGGCGGCGCTCGGCTGGGCGGCCGAGACCTCGCTCGAGCGGATGATCGTCGAGATGGTCGAGGCCGATCTCGCCCGCCTCTCCCAACCCGCCGCCGTCACCGAACCGCAGCCAGACATCCAGCCCTGCGCCTGAGCGGACGACCGGCGGCGGCGCGGCGGCTGGCCTTGCGCGGCCGAACACGCGCGGGCACACCGGCACGCATGGTCCGGCCCGATCGGTCTGGAAGTCGGCCCGGGAGGCGGGCTCAATGAGCGACGCAGCCGAACCGCCCGGCCGCGTCGACAACTGGCACGACCGCACGATCGCCGGCATCGTGCCCGCCGACGATACGGGCCTGCCGCCTATCGTGGAGTTCCGCGTGGACGGCCGGCTCGTCGGCCGCGCGCTGGCGGACGGGCCGGGCGCGGAACCGGGCGCGCTCCGCTTCTCCGCCACGCTGCCGATCGAGGGCGACGCCGTGCAGGTGGTGGTGAGCCGCGCGGACGGGCGGGCGCTGGTACAGTCGCCGGTGCTGCTGCACCCCGCGCCGGCGCCGTTCGTCGGCACGATCGAGGGGTGGCACGAACGGACCGTCGCCGGCTTCGCGGTGCCGGACGAGGACGGCGCGCCTGCCGTGATCGAGTTCCGCGCCGATGGCCGGGTGGTGGGCACGGCGCTCGCCTCCTTGCCCCGCGATGGCGCGGGCGGCGGCTTCGAGGCGGTGCTCGACATCGCCGGCGGCGAGGTGCTGGTATCGGCCTGGCGCCAGGCCGATGGCCACGCCCTCGCCGGATCGCCGGTGCTGCTGCATCCGGGCGAGCCGGTGCCGCCGCCGGCCCCGATCGGGCGGATCGACCAATGGTATGATCGCGCGCTGCGCGGCGTGGCGGAGCCGGATGGCGACGGGCTGCCGCCGCTGCTCGATGCGCGGGCCGAGGGCCGGCACGTCGGAACGATCCGGCCGCACGGCCGCCGCGAGCCGGGCGGCTACGGCTTCGAGGCGGCGCTGGACGTTCACGGCGCGATGGTGCCCGTAATGCTCTACCGCCGGTCGGACGGGCGCCCGCTCGATCCCGCGCCGGTGGTGCTGCACCCGCTCGCCGGCCGGCTGGAGGGCTGGTTTGGCCGGCGCATCGCCGGCCACGCCGCGCCCGATCCCGGCGGGCTGCCGCCGACGATCGAGTTCCGCGTCGATGGCGCGCCGATCGCCACGCTCACGGCCGCGCAGCCGCGGCCGGACGTGCGCGGCTTCGGCTTCGACGCTTATCTGCCCGTGGATGGCGAGTCGGTCGACGTGTCGGTCCATCGCCTGCCCGACGGCCGCGCGCTGGAGGGATCGCCGGTGCGGCTGCACCCGCGCCCGCCGGGCCCGCCGCCGCTGCCGCTGGCCTGGGACGTGCCGCATGTCGTCGCCAAGCCGTTCGCGATACCGGCTTCCGGGGAGGTCGCGCTGTTCGTCACCCACGCCGCCGCGGGCGTGCTGAAACCGCACGTGCCGGCCTATCTCGCCGCGCTGCGCGATGCGGGCGTGGCCGTGCTGCTGGTGGCGGCGGTCGATCGCGCGATCGATCTGCCGCCGGCGGTGCTCGATCTCGTCGCCGGCGCGGTGGTGCGCGGCAATGCCGGCTACGATTTCGCCGGCTGGGCGCATGCCCTGAAACTGATGCCCGAAGCCTATGGCGCGCGGACGCTGTATCTGCTCAACGACAGCGTCTTTCCGGCCGGCGGCGAGGCGATGGCGGCGCTGCTCGATCGCGTGCGGGCGAGTGCGGCCGATCTCGTCGCGCTCACCGCCAGCCACGAGCATCGCTGGCACGTGCAGACCTACTTCCTGGCGGTGCGGCCGCGCCTGCTCTCCTCGATGACGTTCCATCGCTTCATGCGCTCGGTCCACCTGCTCGGAT
Organism: Sphingomonas profundi; assembly: GCF_009739515.1. Taxonomy (NCBI): domain Bacteria; kingdom Pseudomonadati; phylum Pseudomonadota; class Alphaproteobacteria; order Sphingomonadales; family Rhizorhabdaceae; genus Alterirhizorhabdus; species Alterirhizorhabdus profundi. The sequence goes on along the minus strand of NZ_CP046535.1, from coordinate 3,324,807 downwards.
CGAAGGACGAGGTGATCCAGACCTATGAGGTGGCGTTCGGCCCGACGATGGAGGCGGCCGGCCACCGCATCGAGATCCTCTATCCGAGCCCGCGGGCGATCAACCCGACCCTGTTCGACTGGCGCGGGCTGATCGAGCGGGGCTTTCCGTTCGTCAAGCTGCTGCTGCTGCGCGGCACCTTCCACGATGCCGATACGGCGGGCTGGCGCGACGCGCTGGACGCGGCCGGCTTCGACGTGCCGCTGCTGGAAGCCACCCTCGATTTCGCGAGAGGGAGCGTGCCGGAGGGGCCGTCCGCCGACCTGCTCGTCCACCCGGCGGCGGCGGCGGCGGAGCGGCCGCTCCGCATCGCCCTCATTGCCCGCTGGGCCGATCGCGGCGCGGCCGGCGATGCGGCGCGGGCGATGCTGGCGGTGCTGCGACGGACGGGGGCGTCGCTGAACCTCCATCCGCTCACCACGGGGCAGGCGACGGTCTCGCCGCCGGTGGATATCCTCGATCATGCCGGGCCGGCCGATATCGCGCTGGTGCAGCTCGATCCGGCGGCGCCGCTTACCGGGCGGCAGCGGCAGGCGATCGCCTCGGCGAAGCGCCGGATCGGCTACTGGACGGGTGCTGCGGACGAACTGGAGGGCGCGGCGGAGGCCTTTCCCCCGTTCGACCGGCTGTGGAGCGCCGACGATGCGGCGGCGGCCGCGCTCGCCCGCATGGTGGAGCAGCCGGTCGCGCTGATGGCGCCGCCGCAGCCCGGCGAGTGGGCGGCGCGGGCGACCGACTATCTGGCGCGCTTCGCCGAGGCGCTGGCGGCGGACGATGCCGCCGCCGCGCCGGATCGGATCGTCGGCGATCTCCGCCGCGGCACACGCTTCGCCGATCTGGCGGACGCGCGCGGCCTGCGCATCGTGCCGGTGGGGCCGGACGGCGCGGTGCCGGCGCTGGACGACGTGCCCGACTCGCGCGACCTGTGGCTGGCCTTCGCGCCGGCCGACGCGGTGGCGGCGCCTGCCTTTGCGCAGACGGTGCGCGATCAGGCCGATGGCCGCATGGATGTGGCGATCTTCTACGCCGACGATCTCGCGCTCGGCGAGGCGGAGCCGATCGACCAGCTGCGGCTGAAGCCCGGCTTCGATGCCACCCTGCTGATCGCGCAGAATCATGTCGGCTGGCCGCTGATCGTGCGCGCCTCCGCCTATGTCGCGCTCGGCGGGTTCGATGCGGCCAGGGGGGCCGCCGCGCGCGACGACTTGCTGCTGCGCGCGAACCAGGCGGGGATGGCGATCGCGCGCATCCCGGCGGTGCTGATCGCCACCGCCGGCCGCCGCGAGCGGGTGCCGCGCGAGGAGCGGCGGGTGATGCTGCGGGCGCTGCCATCCCTCGCCGGGCACGACATCGTCGACGGGCGCGCCCCGGAGCTGCTGGCGGCCCGCCGACGCTTCGATGCGGCGCGGATCCCGGCGGTGTCGCTGCTGATCGTGCCCGCCCCCGCGCCCGATCCGTCGCGCCGCCGCCGGCTGATCGAGGCGATCGCCGCGGTGGACTGGCCGCAGGACCGGCTCAGCCTGATCCTGGCGGACGCCGATCCACTGCCAACCGCGCCCGCGTGCGAGGTGCGCCACGTCGCCATCGACCCGGCCGAGGGCGATGCCGCGTGCCGCAACGCCCTGTGGCGCGCGGCGGAGAGCGAGCAGATCGTCTTCCTGCGCGAGGATGCGGTGCCGACCGAGGCGGGCTGGCTGCGGGCGCTGCTGGGCCATGCGGTGGACGAGGGCGTCGGCGGCGTCGGCGCGCGGCTTGTGGGTGAGGACGGCCGGCTGCGCCACGCCGGCCTCGCGCCCATAAAAGGCGCGGTGGACGCGCCGTGGCGCGGCCGGCGGCGGCTGGCCGGCACCTATCAGGATTGGGCGCTGGCCCAGCGCGAATGGTCCATGGTGGAGGGCACCGTGTTCGCCACCCGCCGATCGGTGATGGCGCTGGCGAACGGGTATGACGCGCGCTTCGCCGGCCTGCTCGGCGATGCGGACCTGTGCCTGCGCCTGCGCAGCATGGGGCTGCGCATCGTGTACGATCCGGCGGCCGAGTTCGCCTGCCCGGCCACGGCAGAGGATCGGCCGGCGGGATCGGGCGAGGACCATGCCCGCTTCCTCGCCCGCTGGGGCGCGTGGCTGGATGCGGACCCCTCCTACCATCCAGGCCTCAGCCGCGACGGCGGCGAGATCGCGCCGCGCGTGCCCGCCGACGCGTGGTATCGCTGAGCGGGGCACTCTGCCGCCGGATCGACAGCCGTGCTCCTTCCCGCCGCCGCCCGCCTTGCCAACGGCGCCTGTCCGACGCCGCCGGCGTCTCGCCTCGAAGGATCGTGCGGCGGCTTGACGGGGATCTTCCCGGAACGCCGGCCGCTTCCCTGCTCGCCGCCGCGACATTAAGGCGTCTCCAGAGGAGAAAGCCCATGTTCCGCACGCTTGACGACGATATCTCGGTGGCCGGCCAGATCGGCCAGGAGGATGTGGCGGAGGCGGCGCGGCAGGGCTTCGCCGTCATCGTCAACAACCGGCCGGAGGGCGAGCAGCCCGGCCAGCCGACCGGCGACGAGATCGCGGCGGCGGCGGCGGCGGCGGGGCTCGGCTATGTGGCGATCCCGATCACCCACGCCGGCTTCACCCGGCAGCAGGTGGATCAGATGGGCGCGGCGCTGGCCGCAGCGCCCGGGCCGGTGCTGGCCTTCTGCCGGTCCGGCACGCGCTCCACCTTCGTCTGGGCGCTGGCGCGGATGGCGGCCGGCGACGATCCGGCGGTGCTGCGCGCCAAGGCGGAGGCGGCCGGCTACGACATCTCGCCCGTGCTGCGCTGACGGCCGGCGGCCCTTCGGACAAAAAAGGGGGCCGGCGAGTCGCCTCGCCGGCCCAGTCGTTCGCAGGAGGAACCCCTTGAGGGGGCGGCCTCAACCGCCCCCGAACTCGTCAATAATGGTAGGCCCGCTCGCCATGCTCGGCGATGTCGAGGCCCTCATGCTCGACTTCCACGGTCGGCCGCAGGCCCAGCGTCTTGTCGATCACGAAGAACAGGATGGCGGAGCCGATGCCCGACCAGAGGAGGGTGAAGATCACCGCCTTCAGCTGGATCCACAGCTGCGCACCATAGCCCAGATAGGTGAACTGGATCGTGCCCGGCTGCGCCAGATAGTCGGCCACGCCCTGCCCGCCGAGCGCCGGCGCCACCAGGATGCCCGTGGCGAGCGCGCCGGTGATGCCGCCGATGCAGTGGACGCCGAACACGTCCAGCGAGTCGTCGTAGCCCAGCTTGCCCTTCACCGTGGTGACGAAGAAGAAGCAGATCGGCGAGACGATCAGGCCCAGGATCACCGAGCCCATCGGGCCGGCGAAGCCCGCCGCCGGGGTGACGGCGACGAGGCCGGCGACCGCGCCGGTGACGGCGCCGAGCAGCGACGGCTTGCCCTTGGCGACCTGCTCCACCAGCAGCCACGAGAGGGCGGCGGCGGCGGTAGCGACGAAGGTGTTGATGAAGGCAACGCCAGTGACGCCGTTGGCCTCCAGGTTGGAGCCGGCGTTGAAGCCGAACCAGCCGACCCACAGCAGGGAGGCGCCGATCATCGTCATGGTCAGCGAGTGCGGCGGCATCGGCTCGCGCGGGTAGCCGGTGCGCTTGCCGATGATGAGGCAGCCGACCAGGCCGGCGATGCCCGCGTTGATGTGGACGACGGTGCCGCCGGCGAAATCGAGCGCGCCCCACTGGAACAGCAGGCCGGCATGGCCGAGCGCCGTGTCATAGGCCGCCTGCCCGGCGACGCCCGCCGCGACCATGGCGTCCGGACCATCCCAGTACCAGACCATGTGCGCCATCGGGAAGTAGACGAGCGTCACCCACAGCGCCATGAACAGCATCAGCGCGGAGAACTTCACCCGTTCCGCAAAGGCGCCGACGATCAGCGCCGGCGTGATGCAGGCGAAGGTCATCTGGAAGCAGATGTAGACATATTCGGGGATCACCACCTTCTCGGAGAAGGTCGCGACATTGGTGGTCGCATCGACCCCCTTCAGGAACAGCTTGGAGAGGCCGCCGACGATCGCGCCGCCTTCGGTGAAGGCCAGGCTGTAGCCCCACGTCACCCAGAGCAGCGCCGCGATGCAGACGATCATGAAGACCTGCGTCAGCACCGAGGCCATGTTCTTGGCGCGCACGAGGCCGCCGTAGAACAAGGCGAGGCCCGGCACCGACATCATCAGCACCAGGGCCGAGGAGATCAGCATCCAGGCGGTGTCGCCCTTGTCCGGCGTGGGTGCCGCGGGCGCGGCTGCGGCGGCATCGGCCACGGCGGCGGTCGCGCCGCTCGCCTGTCCGCCGGCGACCTGGGCGAAGGCCGGATGCGCGGCCAGTACGGCCACCCCCAGCAAGCCGGCTCCCGCCGCGATCTTCGTCGATAGCTTCATGTGTCCCCCTTGTTTCCTGGAACGCGGCTCAGAGTGCGACGTCATCGGTTTCGCCGGTGCGGATGCGCACCACCTGGGCGATATCGACGACGAAGATCTTGCCGTCGCCGATCGCGCCGGTGTTGGCCGACTGCTGGATCGCCTCGACCACGCGGCCGGCGAGTTCGCTGGTGCAGGCCACCTCCACCTTGATCTTGGGCACCATGTTCGTGCTGTATTCGGCGCCGCGATAGATTTCGGTCTGGCCCTTCTGCCGTCCGAAGCCCTTCACCTCGGTCACGGTCATGCCCTGCACGCCCAGGCCGGAGAGCGCCTCGCGCACCTCGTCCAGCTTGAACGGCTTGATGATGGCTATGACGAGTTTCATTCCGCCTCCCTGCTTGCTGACCGAAAATGATCGCAAGGGGCGTGCCAGATGGAACCGATCCGGATTCATGCACCGCGATGCAGCAGAACCGCTACGGTCGACGGCGTCGACGCACAGAGTTTAAGCAGCCGTGTGCACCTGCCCAGGATTTAGGCAGGCGGATGCGGCGTGGAAGGATCGGGCCGGCGGGCCCGTCGTCCGGAACTTGGGTCGGGACGGCGAGATCGAGGAGAGTGTCCGGACTATCGCCGCTCGCCGCGGCGAGCGGCTCAGCCGGTGCCGCCCACCGTCAGACCCTCGATCAGCAGGGTCGGCTGACCCACGCCGGCGGGGACGGACTGGCCGCCCTTGCCGCAGATGCCGACGCCCTCGTCCAGCGCCATGTCGTTGCCGATCGCGCCCACGCGGGTGAGGGCGGAGGGACCGTCGCCGATCAGGGTCGCGCCCTTGATCGGGCGGCCGAGCCTGCCATCCTCAATGCGATAGGCCTCGGTGCAGCTGAAGACGAACTTGCCGCTGGTGATATCCACCTGGCCGCCGCCGAAATGCTTGGCGTAGATGCCGGTCTTCACGCGGGAGAGGATCTCGGCCGGATCGTCCTGTCCGCCGAGCATGAAGGTGTTGGTCATGCGCGGCATGGGCGCGTGGGCGAAGCTCTCCCGGCGGCCGTTGCCGGTGGGCGCCACGCCCATCAGCCGGGCGTTCAGGCGATCCTGGATATAGCCCTTGAGGATGCCGTCCTCGATCAGCACGTTGCGCTGCGTCGGCGTGCCCTCGTCGTCGATCGAGAGCGAGCCGCGCCGGTCCGCGATCGATCCGTCGTCCACCACGGTCACGCCGGGCGCCGCCACCCGCTCGCCGATGCGGCCGGAGAAGGCGGAGGTGCCCTTGCGGTTGAAGTCGCCCTCCAGCCCGTGGCCGATCGCCTCGTGCAGCAGCACGCCGGGCCAGCCGGGGCCGCACACCACCGTCATCTCGCCGGCGGGCGCTGCAACCGCCTCAAGATTCACCAGCGCCTGATGCAGCGCCTCGTCGATCGCGCGGTTCCAGTTGGCCGGATCGAACAGGCGATCGTACATGTACCGGCCGCCCATGCCGAAATAGCCGCTCTCGCGCCGGCCGTCCTGCTCCACCACGATCGAGACGTTCAGGCGCACGAGGGGCCGCACGTCGAATGCGACGAAGCCGTCGGGGCGCACGATCTCCACCACGCTCCACGATCCGGCGATGCCGGCCGAGACCTGGCAGACGCGCGGATCGCGCGCGCGGGCGGCGGCGTCGATCGTCTGACACAGCTCGACCTTGCGGGCGAAGGGGATGGCGGAGAGCGGATCGTCGCCGGTGTAGAGCGCGCGGTTGGTGCCGCGCGGTGCCGAGTCCCGACGCGCCTTCGTCGGATCGAGCAGGGTCATCGTCTCGGCCGCGCGGCGGATCGCCGCCTCGGAGATGTCGTTGGCGTGGGCGAAGGCGGTGGTCTCGCCGGAGACGCCGCGCAGGCCGAAGCCGGCCTGGGTGTTGAAGTCGGCCGTCTTCAGGCGCCCGTCGTCGAAGCCGAAGCTCTCCGATGCCATATATTGCAGATAGAGCTCGCCATCGTCGCACCCCTTCAGCGCCTCGGCGGTCAGGCGTAGCGCGCCGTCGGGATCGAGCGCATTCTCGCGGTAGAGGAAGCGGCGGGGATCGGAGAAGTGGGTCATCCCACCGATATAGAGCGTGGGCCGCGATGATCTAGGGCGGAGCCGCTCAATCGTCATTCCACCCGGACAGGCGTCATGCCGTCACCGGCGCTCGCTCAGTGCGCCGCGCCGTCCGCCGCGCCGCCGACCAGCACGAAGCGGCGGTCGCAATAGCCGCAGTCGACGAAGCCGCTCTCGTCTATCTCCAGCCACACGCGCGGATGGCCAAGCGCGGCGCCGCCGGGAATGTCGCTGGCGCCGTCGCAGGCGACGCGCGGATTGGGGGTGCGGACGGTCTCTGGGGCGGGCTGCATGGGCCTCCCCCTAGCAAATGCGGCCGGGCGGCTTCAAGCGTCGGCGTAGTGTGTGGCGGGCGCGACATGCACCGGGCCTGCCGGCGTCAGCAGCGCCAGCGCCGCCGCCACGGCGGCCGCCAGCGCGAGCGCGCGGCGCGACAGCGGCCAGGGCGGGGAGCGCGGATACATTTCGCCATGCTCCCACGGGCGCGTAAACGGCCGGTTGCGGAACATGGTGAACGGTGGCGGGGCGCGCCGCTTCGCGCTTTGCACCGCGGTGGCGCGGGTCTAAGCGTCGGCGCCATGAACGAAGCAGCGATCGGCATCACGGACCTCGCCAAGGTCTATTCGGGCGGCAAGCAGGCGCTGGCGGGCGTCAGCTTCGATGTGCCGCGCGGCCAGATCTTCGGGCTGCTCGGGCCGAACGGCGCCGGCAAGTCGACGCTCATCAACATCCTGGCCGGGCTCGTCACCAAGACGTCCGGCGGCGCCGCCATCTGGGGGTTCGACATCGATCGCGACCACCGCAACGCCAAGGCCTCGATCGGCATCGTGCCGCAGGAGATCGTGTTCGATCCCTTCTTCACGCCGTTCGAGACGCTGGAGAATCAGGCCGGCCTCTACGGCGTGCCCAAGGCGAAGCGGCGGACCATGGAGCTGCTCCGCGCCGTCCACCTGGAGGACAAGGCGCACGCCTATGCGCGGTCGCTGTCCGGCGGCATGAAGCGGCGGCTGCTCGTCGCCAAGGCGATGGTCCACACGCCGCCGGTGCTGGTGCTGGACGAGCCGACCGCCGGCGTGGACGTGGAGCTGCGCCAGCAGCTGTGGGCCTATGTGCGCGAGCTGAACCGCCAGGGCGTGACGGTGGTGCTGACGACCCATTATCTGGAGGAGGCAGAGGAGCTGTGCGATCGCATCGCGATCATCAACCACGGCCGGCTGATCGCCAACGAGCCCACCCGCACCCTCGTCGGCAAGGCCAAGGAGAAAGCGGTCGAGGTCGTGGTGGACCGCGACCTCACCGCGCCGCCGGTGGCCCCCTGCTTCGAGAAGATCGAGCTGAAGGGGGAGCGCACCGTCGTCATCACCTACAGCAAGGACAAGGTGAATGCCGGCGAGGTGCTGGCGGCGCTGCAGTCGGCCGGGCTCGGCATCGTCGACGTCTCCACCCGCGAGGCGGACCTGGAGGACGTGTTCCTCAGCCTCACCCGCTCCGGGGCGGCCGTCAATGGCTGAGGCCCATGCCTACGACGTCGTCATCATCGGATCCGGCGCCGCCGGCCTCACCGCCGCGCTGAACCTCGCGCCCCGCTTCCGCGTGGCGGTGCTCGCGAAGGGCGGGCTCTCGGAAGGATCGACCGCCTGGGCGCAGGGCGGCATCGCCGCCGTGCTGGAGCCGGGCGACACGTTCGAGAGCCACGTCGAGGACACGATGGTCGCGGGCGCGGGCCTGAACGACCGCGCGACCGTGGAGTTCGTCGTGGAGAACGCGCCGGCGGCGATCGAGCGGCTGGCGGCGCTCGGCGTGCCGTTCAATCCCGGCGATACCGAGCGGTGGCACCTGACCCGCGAGGGCGGCCATAGCCACCGCCGCATCGTGCATGTCGACGACGCCACCGGCCTGGCCGTGCAGCAGGCGCTGGAGAAGGCGGCGGCGGCCAATCCGAACATCACGCTGGTGCCGGGCATGGCGGTGATCGATCTCGTCACCGGCCGCCACGGCGAGCGATACTCGGGCGACGGCCACGTCTACGGCGTGTACGCGCTGGACCGGGCGACCGGCCGGGTGGAGCTGTTCACCGGCCGCGCGACCGTGCTGGCGACGGGCGGGGCGGGGCGCACCTATCTCTACTCCACCGCGCCGCGCGGGGCCACCGGCGACGGCATCGCGATGGCGTGGCGGGCGGGGGCGCGCATCTCGAACATGGAGTTCATGCAGTTCCACCCGACCTGCCTCTACAATCTGGAGGTCAAGAACTTCCTGATCACGGAGGCGGTGCGCGGCGAGGGCGGGCGGCTGATCAACCCCACCACCGGCAAGCGCTTCATGCCCTATTACGATGCAGAGCGGCTGGAGCTGGCGCCGCGCGACGTGGTGGCCCGCGCGATCGATGCCGAGATCAAGCGCTACGGGCTCGACTACGTCCATCTCGACATCAGCCATATGCCGGCCGATTTCGTGCGCGGCCACTTTCCGAACATCCACGCCAAGCTGCTGGGCCTGGGCATCGACATCACGACCCAGCCGATCCCGGTGGTGCCCGCGCAGCATTATACCTGCGGCGGCATCATCGTCGATCGCAAGGGGCGGACGGACCTGCCCGGCCTCTACGCGGCGGGCGAGTGCACCCAGTCCGGCCTGCACGGCGCCAACCGGCTGGCCTCCAACTCGCTGCTCGAATGTTTCGTGTTCGGGGAGGCGGCGGCCGGCCACATCAGCCGCCACTGGGACGAGCTGCCCGATCCCCCACCCATCCGCGCGTGGGACGAGAGCCGCGTCTCCGATTCGGACGAGGAGGTCGTCGTCCAGCATAACTGGCGCGAGATACGGCGCTTCATGTGGGATTTCGTCGGCATCGTGCGCACCACCAAGCGGCTGGAGCGGGCGCAGCACCGCATCAACCTGCTGCGCCGGGAGACGGCCGACTATTACGGCAACTTCCGCGTGACGGCCGACCTGATCGAGCTGCGCAACCTGGTGGAGGTGGCCGGGCTCATCGTGCGCTCCGCCCTCTCCCGCAAGGAAAGCCGCGGCCTGCACTACACGCTCGACTTCCCGGACGCGCTGGCGGAGGCGAGGGACACGGTGCTCACGCCGTAGCCGGCGGCAGCTTGAGGCGGCGGAGGGTCGAAACTGCCGCATCCTTCCGGTCGCGTTCGTCCGCGCGCGCTGCTATCTGCCCGCCATGGCTTCCAACCACCTCTACCTGGTCGACGGCTCGGGCTACATCTTCCGCGCCTATCACCGGCTGCCGCCGCTCACCAATCGCCACGGCGTGCCGGCGGGCGCCGTCTACGGCTTCACCACGATGCTGTGGAAGCTCGTCGACGAGCTGCACACCGCCGACGGGCCGACCCATCTGGCGGTGATCTTCGATGCCTCGTCGCACACCTTCCGCAACGACATGTACGATCAGTACAAGGCCCACAGGCCGCCGCCGCCCGAGGATCTGAAGCCGCAATTCCCGCTGATCCGCGATGCGACGCGCGCCTTCAGCGTGCCGTGCATCGAGGAGGAGGGGCTGGAGGCGGACGACATCATCGCCTGCTACGCCAAGGCCGCGCTGGAGGCGGGCTGGCAGGTGACGATCGTCTCCTCCGACAAGGATCTGATGCAGCTGATCGAGGATGGCCGCCTCGACATGCTCGATACGATGAACAACCGCCGCCTGGGCAGCGACTATGTGCGCGAGAAGTTCGGCGTCGGGCCGGACCGGCTGGGCGACGTGCTGGCGCTGATGGGCGATGCGGTGGACAATGTGCCCGGCGTGCCGGGCATCGGACCCAAAACGGCATCGCAGCTGATCCAGGAACATGGCGATCTGGAGGGCGTGCTGGCCGCGGCCGAGGGGATCAAGAAGCCCAAGCTGCGCCAGTCGCTGATCGACCATGCCGAGGCGGCGCGGCTGAGCCGCAAGCTTGTAGAGCTCGTCTGCGACCGGGCGCTGCCCGAGCCGCTCGACGGCCTGGCGCTGAAGGGCATCCCGCCGGCCCCGCTGCGCGCCTTCCTGGAGGAGCAGGGCTTCCGCTCGCTGCTGATGAAGGTGGGCGGCGGGCACGACGTGGCGCCCGCGCCGGCGGCGCCGGCCGCGACGGCGGAGGAGGAGCCGGCCTTCGTCCACGCCGATTATGAGACGGTCGTGACCGAGGAGGCGCTCGACCGCTGGATCGCCGATGCGGTGGCCGTCGGCGCGGTGGCGATCGACACGCAGACGGACGTGGCGGACGTGATGCGCGCCGAACTCGTCGGCATCGCGCTCGCCACCGGGCCGGGCCGGGCGTGCTACGTGCCGCTCGCCCACACCGGCGAGGATCTGCTCAGCGATCCGCCGCGTCAGCTGCCGCGCGAGGTGGCGCTCGCGAAGCTGAAGCCGCTGCTGGAGCATCCCGGCGTGCTGAAGGTGGGGCAGGATGCCAAGTACGGCATCGTGCTGCTCGGCCGCGCCGGCATCGCCGTGGCGCCGGTCGACGATACGATGCTGCTCAGCTACGATCTGGACGCCGGCCTGTTCGGCCATGTCGCCAGCGACCTGTGCATGCGCCACCTGGGCCACCAGGCGATCGACTTCAAGACGGTGTGCGGCACCGGCAGGAGCGCCGTCAGCTTCGACAAGGTGCCGATCCCCCGCGCCACCGAATATGCCGGCGAGAGCGCGGACATCATCCTGCGCCTGTGGCGCCGGCTGAAGCCGCGCCTCGCCGCCGAGCGGGCGACGCGCGTGTACGAGCTCGTCGACCGGCCGCTGCTGCCGGTGGTGGCCGGCATGGAGGCCGCCGGCATCCGCGTCGACCGCGACGAGCTGGCCCGCCTCTCCGACGAGTTCGGGCGCGAGACCGCGCGGCTGGAGGCGGAGGTGTTCGCGCTGGCCGGCGGCCCCTTCACCATCGGCAGCCCCAAGCAGCTGGGCGAGGTGCTGTTCGACCGGCTGGGCCTGAAAGGCGGCCGCAAGGGCAAGACCGGCGTCTACTCGACCGACATGAACGAGCTGGAGCGGCTGGATCTGGAGGGCGCGCCGATCGCCGCCAAGGTGCTGGAATGGCGCCAGGTGACGAAGCTGAAATCGACCTACACCGATGCGTTGCAGGCGCAGATCCATCCGGTCACGGGCCGCGTCCACACCACCTTCAGCCTCGCCGTGGCGCAGACCGGGCGCCTGTCCTCCACCGATCCGAACCTCCAGAACATACCCATCCGCACGCAGCTTGGCCGCCGCATCCGCGAGGCGTTCGTGGCGGAGCCGGGCAAGGTGCTGCTGGCGGCCGACTATTCGCAGATCGAGCTGCGCCTGGCCGCCCACATGGCCGACGTGCCGGCGCTGCGCGACGCCTTTGCGCGCGGCGACGACATCCATTCACTCACCGCACAGGAACTGTTCGGCACGGTGGATCGCGACACCCGCGGCAAGGCCAAGACGATCAACTTCGCGATCCTCTACGGTATTTCATCCTGGGGCCTCGCTGGCCGGCTGGGCGTCGACCGGATCGAGGCGCAGGCGATGATCGACCGCTATTTCGATCGCTTCCCCGGCATCAAGACGTACATCGCCGAGACGCTGACGATGGTGCGCGAGAAGGGCTATGTGACGACGCTGTTCGGCCGCAAGACGCACCTGCCCGGCATCAAGTCCCCCCGCCAGACAGAGCGGCAGGGGGCGGAGCGGCAGGCGATCAACGCGCCGATCCAGGGCACCAGCGCCGACATCATCAAGCGGGCGATGGCGCGGATGAACCCGGCGCTGGCCGCCGCCGGCCTCGCCGACGTGCGGATGCTGCTGCAGGTGCATGACGAGCTGGTGTTCGAACTGGCGCCGGAGCAGGTGGAGCCGGCGAGCGCGATCATCCGCGACGTGATGGCGGGCGCCGCCGCGCCGATGGTGGCGCTCAGCGTGCCGCTGGGCGTGGAGGTGGGCACCGGCCACAGCTGGGGCGCCGCGCATTGAGCACGGCCCCGCCGGCCGGCGCCGCGCCGCCGACGAGCGATATCGAGGATCTCGCCAAGGGCGGGCGGACGAACTTCTTCGGCTTCCTGCTGCGGCTGGCGGCGCGCATCCCGTTCCTGTTCATCGCCGGCCGCATCTACGGCGCGGAGGCGCTGGGCCGCTTCGCCTATGCCGTGATCGTGGTGGAGTTCGCCGCCCAGCTAGCGACGCTCGGTCTGCGCCGCGGCCTCGCCGACCAGTTGAGCCGGACGGAGCGGCCGCACCAGCATGTGGTGGTGGACGGGATGCTGGTGGGCACGCTGGCCTCCGCCATCGTCGCGCTGATCCTCGCCAGCGTGCCGACGATGATGTTTCCGAACAGCGCGATCAACGGGCTGGAGTGGCTGCTGCCACTCACCGTTTTCGCGCTCGTCTGGTCGGACATCGCGCTCGCCGCGCTCGCCTACCGTCACGATATCGCCGCCACTGTGAAGGCGCGCTCGATCGTGGAGCCGTGGACGATCAGCATCGCCGCGCTCGCCCTCTCCTGGTACTCGCTGCGCGACGGCCTGATCCTGTCCTACGTCGTCTCGATGATCGCGGCGCTGAGCGCGTCGATCGTGCCGCTGGTGCGCAGCTACGGCATCCCGCGCGGCTGGCGGCAGCGGCCGTCGGCGCTGGTGACGCTGGTGCGGCGCAACCTGCCGCTGGCCGCCGCCGACGCGATCGAGTGGGGCTCCCGCCGGCTCGACATCGCCATCCTCGGCCTGCTGTTCCAGCCCTCGATCGTCGGCATCTACTATGTCGCCCAGCAGGTCGCCTCGCTGCCGCAGAAGCTGAAGACCAGCTTCGATCCGATCCTCGGCCCGGTCATCACCCAGAAGCTGGGGGAGGGCGACAAGCCGGCGGTGGCGCGGCAGGTGCGGCAGGTGGGCTTCTGGATCATCGCCGCGCAGGCCGGCGTGGCGCTGTGCCTGGGCATACCGGGGGAGGCGGTGATGGGTCTCGTCGGCCCCAATTTCGTCGGCGGCACCGGCGCGCTCGCCTTCCTGCTGGCGGCGGAGGTGGTGGCGGCGACGGCGGTGGTGTCGGAAGCGGCGCTGATCTACGTCGCGCGCAAGCGCAACCTGGCGATATCGCTGGCGATGATCGCGGTGCAGGTGGGCCTGAGCTTCGTCATCGTCCACGCCATGCGCCGCTTCGGCCTGCCGGTGCTGGTGCAGGCGGCGGGGCCGGCGCTGGCGATGTCGATCGCGCTCGGCTGCGCCTCGATCGCCAAGGCGCGGCTGCTGGCGACGCTGCTGGGCGCGCCGGTATCGGGCTGGCGCTGGGCGCTCGTCTATGCCGCCGCGCCGGCGGTGGCGGTGGGCTGGACGATGACCCTGCTGCCCGAGTGGATGGAGCTGGTGGTGGGCATCCCGGCGATCCTCGGCGTCTACGGCGCGGTGATCTGGTATCGCGGTTTCGGCCACGAGGATCGCGAGCTGTTCCGGATGCGCGCCCCGCCCGCGCCGAAGCTGGCGCAGGAGATATAGCCACGGATCGACCGTCCACCGGACCGCTCATCCTGAGGAGGGGCTGAGCCCGGCGAAGACCCGTCTCGAAGGACATGCCTCCATAACCGTGCTTCGAGACGCCGCTTCGGCAGGCTCAGCGGCTCCTCAGCATGAGCGGTGGCGTGTTGCAACCTTGCCTGCAAACGGAAGGGCCATGATCCCGCCTACGCCGCCGTGGTGCTGACCGGCACGATCTTGATCTCCACCCGGCGATTCTCCTGCCGGCCCTCGGCGGTGGCGTTGGAGGCCACCGGCTGGCTGGCGCCGAAACCCTCCGTGCCGATCCGCGCGCGCTGCACGCCGCGCGTGGCGAGATAGTCCGCCACGGCCGTCGCCCGATCGCGCGAGAGCGGCAGGTTGATGCGATCGCTGCCGGTCGAATCGGTGTGGCCGTACACGTCGAGATAGGTCTGGTTGTAGGTCGAGAGCGTCTCCGCCACCTGATCGAGCGTCTGGCGGAACTGCGGCTGGATCGCCGCGGAATTGGTCGCGAAGGTGACGCCCGACGGGATGTTGAGCAGGATGTCGTCGCCCTTGCGCTCCACCTCGATGCCGGTGCCCGCGGTCTTCTGGCGCAGCTCGCGCTCCTGCCGGTCCATATAGGCGCCGATCGCGCCGCCGGCGATCGCGCCGATGCCGGCGCCGACGATCTTCTCGGTGCGGTCGCGGCGACCGCCGACGATGTCGCCCGCCAGATAGCCGCCCAGCACGCCCACGCCGGCGCCGATCGCCGCCTTGGAGAGGCGCTGCTGGCCGGTCTCGGGATCGGTGGTGCAGGCGGTGGCCGAGAGCAGGGCGGCGGCGGCCGTGGCGGTGGCGAGCGTGTGGCGAAGCGACATGGTGACGGCCCTCTTGTACGTGACGATGCGCGCGCTTGTTCCCGCCGGCGGCTTAACCGCCGATGATCGCGCTGTTGTCGTCGGTGCGGATTCCGGCGATAGGCGGTGGCGCGCCATGCCTGCTCCCCCCCTCTCGCCATTCCCCTGGATCGATTGCGTCATCATCGTGGCGCTGATCGCGCTGAACGGCGTGTTCGCGATGTCGGAGCTGGCGATCGTCTCCTCGCGCCGGCCGCGGCTGGAGGCGATGGCGCGGACCGGGCGGGCCGGCGCGCGCGCCGCGCTGGAGCTGGGCGCCGATCCCGGCCGCTTCCTCTCCACCGTGCAGATCGGCATCACCCTGATCGGCATCCTGGCCGGCGCCTATTCCGGTGCGAGCCTGGGCGGGCCGGTGAGCGAGCGGCTGGCGCTGCTGGGCGTGCCGGCCAGCTTCTCCGACGATCTCGGGTTCGGCGCGGTGATCGCCGTGACCACCTACGTCTCGCTGATCATCGGCGAGCTGGTGCCCAAGCAGTTCGCCCTGCGCCGGCCGGAGGCGATCGCCTCCGTCGTCGCGCTGCCGATGCGCTGGATTGCCCGGGCGACGGCGCCGCTCGGCTGGCTGCTGGACGGCACGAGCGCGCTGATCTTCCGCCTGCTGCGGCTGGATCGCGAATCGGAGCAGCAGGTGACGGCCGAGGAGCTGCACCTGATCGTCGCCGAAGCCTCCAACGCCGGCGTGATCGAGGAGAGCGAGCGGGCGATCATCTCCGGCGTGGTGCGGCTGGCGGACCGGCCGGTGCGCGAGGTGATGACGCCGCGCACCGATATCGAGTGGATCGATTGCGGCGCGACGGCGGACGACATCCGCGTGCAGCTGAGCGCGATGCCGCACAGCCGCATGCCCGTTGCCGACGGCTCCGTCGACGACATCGTCGGCGTGGTGCAGGCGCGCGACGTGGTGGCGGCGCTGATCGGCGGGCGGGCGCTGGACCTGCGGGCGCTGATGCGGACGGCGCCGGTGGTGCCGGACCAGATGGACGCGATGGACGCGCTGCAGACGCTGCGCGACGCCGAGGTGCCGGTGGGCCTCGTCCACGACGAATATGGCCATTTCGAGGGTGTGGTGACGCCCGCCGACCTGCTGGCGGCGATCGCCGGCGCCTTCGCCTCCGATCAGGACGCGGGCACCGATCCGCCGCTGGTGGAGCGGCACGACGGCAGCTGGCTGGTCTCCGGATCGCTCGCCGCCGACGTGATGGCGGACCGGCTCGGCCTCACCTTGCCCGAGGATCGCGACTATGCGACCGCTGCGGGCTTCGCCCTCTCGGTGCTGCGCCGCTTCCCGACGGTGGGCGAGCATTTCGACGCCGCCGGATGGCGCTTCGAGATCGTCGACATGGACGGCCGCAAGATCGACAAGCTGCTGGCCACCGAGACCCGCCGCTGAGGGCGGGGTAAGCGGACGATCCGCCACGCCGGCGCCGTATCTGCCGGAGAGTGAGGCTCCGCTCGTGCCGAGGGCGCGGGCAGGCTTCGCGAAGCGGCGTCTCGACCCAGGCCGGATCGACATTCAGCTTTTTTGCATGTCCGCTCATCCTGAGGAGGGGCTGAGCGGAGGCGAAGACCCGTCTCGAAGGACTTCCCAAGTCCTTCGAGACGCCATTTCGACACGCTCAATGGCTCCTCAGGATGAGCGGCTTGTACAAAAGCCAAGTCAAACCGGCTTCAGCCGCTGAATGTCGATATGTCATAGGTCGACGGCGGGGCGGCGGCAGCGAGCCGAAGTCCGCTTCGTCGGCGGAATCGTCACGGCATCGGCCCGGCCAGCAGGGCGGGGTCGATCCGCTCGTCGCGCCACTTCATCCCCCAGTGCAGATGCGGCCCGGTCGCCCGCCCGGTCATGCCGACCGCGCCGACCGGCTGGCCCTGCCGCACCCGGTCGCCCACCCCCACATCGATGCGCGAGAGGTGGAGGAAGGCGCTGTTCAGCCCCATGCCGTGATCGATCATCAGCAGATTGCCCTCCAGCGTGAAGGGCGCCGCCGCCGCCAGCACCACCACGCCGTCCGCCGGCGCCACCACCACCGCGCCCGCCGGCTTCGCCACGTCTACGCCGGCATGCGGCGCGCCGGGCTCGCCGGCATAGATGCGCTGCGATCCGAACACGCCGCTGATCCGCCCGATCGCCGGCCACACGAAACGCTGCCGCCACCCCTGACTGTCCGACGCGATCGCGCGGGCGGCCTCGATCTGCGCCAGTTCGCCCCGGCGGCGGGCGAGGAATTCGGGCGTCGGCGTGGTGCCCTTCGGCAAGGTGGGCAGGGACTGGACGTCC
This sequence comes from Sphingomonas profundi, assembly GCF_009739515.1. Lineage (NCBI taxonomy): Bacteria > Pseudomonadati > Pseudomonadota > Alphaproteobacteria > Sphingomonadales > Rhizorhabdaceae > Alterirhizorhabdus > Alterirhizorhabdus profundi. Next base: position 3,307,672 of record NZ_CP046535.1, on the reverse strand, counting down.
CACGCCCGCTGGCCGACGACGATCTCGCGGGCGATCACCGCACCCGATGCGAGCACCGCTTCCAGCCGCGCGACCGGCGCCGCATCCCGGCCGAACCCGATGAGGAAGCGGCCGTCGTCGGCCACCGCCACGGGCCGCTGGTCCAGCGTCAGGCGCACGGTGCCGGGCGGCACCTGCCCACGCAGGACGCCGCCCTGGAGGAACGCGCCCGAGAGACCGAAATTGGCCGCAGCCGGCACGGGCGCCGGCGGCGCGGGCGCGACGTGCGGCGGCGCGGGCGCGGGCGGCGGGGCCGCCGGCATCGCGCAGCTGCCGAGCGCGAGCGGCAGCAGGCCGAATGCCAGCCGCCGCCGTGCGCGCCGCGTCATCAGCCGAGTTCGGCCTTTACCGCGATCTCGGCCGTGGCATAGGCCTCCTGCCGCGCTACGCTCCAGTAGCGCAGGTGATCGAGCGGCACCTTCTCGCCGGTCACGGCGCAGACGACATGGTCGCCCGGCGTCAGCACGCGGAAGTTGTTGGCCATGTAGTGCAGCCGCGCTGGGCGGCCGCTCTGCGACATCAGCATCGTCTCGTCCTCTCAGAGCAGCGTCGGCTGCTGCGGCTTGTCCTTCCCATATGGCGATGCGGGCGCGCGCTCAACACGGGCGTCGATCGCCCCGTCGGCGAAATGCAGGGTCAGCGCGCCCGCCGCCCGCGCCGCGCCGGCGGTGGCGACCACGCCGCCCTGCCGCCGCTCCACCCGCGCATAGCCGCGTTGCAGCGGCCTGTCCGGATGCAGGTTCCCGGCGAGCCGCCACAGCCGGTCCAGCGCCGCCCGCGCCTCGGCGACGGGCCGCTCCGCCAGCGCCGGGCGCAGCCGCACGGCGGCCAGCGCCGCGCGCCGCTCGCCCAGCGATCGCTCGGCCAACGCGGGGCGGAAGCGGGCCGCCGCCAGCGCCGCCGCGCCGCGTTCCAGCCGCGCCAGCAGCAGCCGCGGGCGCAGCGCGCCGGCCGCCTGCGCCAGCTCTCCCCGCGCTAGCGCCAGCCGGCGCGAGAGGGCGCGCGGCAGCCGCTCGCCGAGTTCGTCGAGCCGCTGGCGCTGCGGGCCGAGCAGCCGGTCGGGCGCCGGCAGCCGCCGCGCGGTCGCCTCCAGCCGCTCGGCCGCGCGATCGCGGTAGCGACTGGCGCAGCGATGCGTCCGCGCGCCGAGATCGCGCAGGGTGGAGATCAGGTCGGCCCGCACCGGCACCGCCATCTCGGCGGCGGCGGTCGGCGTCGGCGCGCGCACGTCGGCGGCGAAATCGCACAGGGTGGTGTCGGTCTCGTGGCCCACCGCCGAGATCGTCGGGATCGTGCACTCGGCGACGGCGCGCACCACCGCCTCCTCGTTGAACGCCCACAGATCCTCGATCGAGCCGCCGCCGCGCGCCACGATCAGCAGGTCCGGCCGCGGGATAAGGCCATCCGGCGCCATCGCCGCGAAGCCGCGCACCGCCGCCGCCACCTGCGCCGCCGCCCCATCCCCCTGCACCGCCACCGGCCACAGGATCACGTGCGCCGGGCAGCGATCGGCCAGGCGGTGGAGGATGTCGCGGATCACCGCCCCGGTGGGCGAGGTGACGACGCCGATCACCGCCGGCAGATAGGGCAGCGGCCGCTTGGCGGCGGCATCGAACAGCCCTTCGGCCGCCAGCGCCCGGCGCCGCTGATCGAGCAGCGCCATCAGCGCGCCGGCGCCGGCGATCTCCATGCGATCGATCACGATCTGATATTTGGAGCGGCCGGGATAGGTGGTCAGCCGGCCGGTCGCGATCACCTCGATCCCGTCCTCCGGGCGGAAGCCGAGCGCGCCGGCGCTGCCCTTCCAGACGACCCCATCGATGCAGGCGCGGTCGTCCTTCAGGGTCAGGTAGCAGTGGCCGGACGAGTGACGCTTGAACCCCGATATCTCGCCGCGCACGCGCACGTGGCCGAAGGCGTCCTCCACGCTGCGCTTCAGTGCGCCCGAGAGTTCGGAGACGGAGAGCGCCGGCGCGTTGTCGCCGGGAACGGGCTCGGCTAACAGCCGCGCATCACTGGAGGGGCCTGAACGCATGAATGTCCTGCTGCTGGGGTCGGGCGGTCGCGAACATGCGCTGGCGTGGAAGCTGGCGCAATCGCGCAGGCTGACGAAGCTCTACGCGGCGCCCGGCAATCCGGGCATCGCGGCGCATGCGGAGTGCGTGGCGCTGGATCACGGCCACCTCGATGCGGTCGTCGCCTTCGCGCGCGACCATGATGTCGGCCTCGTCGTCGTCGGGCCGGAACAGCCGCTGGTGGACGGGCTGACCGACCTGCTGATCGCCGAAGGCATCCTCGTGTTCGGCCCGACGGCGGCCGCTGCCCGGCTGGAAGGATCCAAGGGCTTCACCAAGGATCTGTGCGCGCGCGAGGGCATCCCCACCGCCGCCTATGGCCGCTTCGCCGATGCGGGCGCGGCGCGGGCGGCGCTGCCCGGCTTCGGCCTGCCCGTCGTCATCAAGGCGGACGGCCTGGCCGCCGGCAAGGGCGTGGTGATCGCGGAAACGCCCGCGCAGGCCGAGGCGGCGATCGCCGGCATGTTCGCCGGCGCCCATGGCGGCGCCGGCGCAGAGGTGGTGATCGAGGCCTTCCTGCAGGGCGAGGAGGCGAGCCTGTTCGCGCTGACCGACGGCGAGACGGTGGTGCCGTTCGGCTCCGCGCAGGATCACAAGCGGGTGGGGGATGGCGATACCGGCCCGAACACCGGCGGCATGGGCGCCTACAGCCCCGCACCCGTGCTGACGGCCGCGTTGCAGGCCCGCGCGATGGCGGAGATCGTCGTGCCCACCGTGCGCGCGATGGCGGCGGCCGGCACGCCCTATGCCGGCATCCTCTACGCCGGGCTGATGCTGACCGCCGACGGCCCCGAGCTGATCGAGTATAACGCCCGCTTCGGCGATCCCGAGGCGCAGGTGCTGATGATGCGGCTGGAAGGCGACCTGCTCGACCTGCTGCTCGCCGTGGCCGAACGGCGGCTGGCGTCGCTGCCGTCGCCCGCCTTCGCGGCGCATACGGCGCTGACGGTGGTGATGGCCGCGCGCGGCTATCCCGGCACGCCCGAGAAAGGCGGCGCGATCGGCGGCATCGCCGCGGCGGAGGCGACCGGCGCGCGCATCTTCCAGGCGGGCACGGCGATGCGGCACGGCGCCCTCGTCGCCAGCGGCGGTCGCGTGCTGAACGTCACCGCCACCGGCGCCACCGTGGCGGCGGCGCAGGCGGCGGCCTATCGCGCGGTGGACCGCATCGACTTTCCCACCGGCTTCTGCCGCCGCGACATCGGCTGGCGCGAGATCGCCCGCGAGGGCTGACCGCAACGACACCGCGACAATCCCCGAGCGACCTTGAGCGACCTTCGCTCTTGCGTCGTGCGCCCCCCGATCTAGAGACGCCCGAGCGGCCAAAGAAGAGGCAGATGTGAGCCAGACCGAAATCCTGCTGATCGTGTTCATCACCCTCGTGGTGGCGGCGGCCTTCCTGTTCCTGTGGCGCCGGCGGGCGACGGACCGGATCGAGACGCCGGCGGCAACCGCCACCCCGGTCGAGGGCCACGGCGTCAGCGACGGTGCCGCGGCGGCGGTGGAGGACGTGGTCGACCAGTTCCTCGGCGTCGATTCCCACCCCGCTCTGCCCGAGGCGACCGGCCCGGCCGATCCGCTGACCCAGATCAAGGGGCTCGGCCCCAAGGCGCAGACGCAGCTCGGCGCGCTCGGCATCACCCGCTTCGATCAGCTCGCCGCGCTGGACGACGCGCAGGTCTCGGCCGTGGACGCCGGCATGGGCGCGTTCCGCGGCCGCATCCTGAAGGACCAGTGGGTCGAGCAGGCCCGACACCTCGCCAGCGGCGACAGGGCCGGCTTCGAGGCGAAGTTCGGCAAGCTCGGCGGCTAGCGCGCGGCCTAGCCGCCGCCGGCGGTGATCCCCAGCGCCAGGGCGCCGTCGCCCTCGTCCACCGTCACCAGCGCGCCGTCGTGGATGTCGCCGCGCAGGATGGCGTCGGCCAGCGGATCCTGCAGATATTTCTGCACCGCCCGCTTCAACGGCCGCGCGCCGTACACCGGATCGTAGCCCACCCGGCCCAGCCACGCCCGCGCCGCATCCGTCAGCGACAGCGTGATCTTGCGATCGCGCAGCAGCCGGCCGACGCGGCCGACCTGGATGTCCACGATCGGCCCCATCGTCTCCTGCCCCAGCCGGTGGAACAGGATGATCTCGTCCAGCCGGTTCAGGAATTCCGGGCGGAAATGGGCGCGCACGACGTCCATCACCTGCGGCTCCACCGAGGACACGTCCTCGCCATCGGCCACGTTCGCCAGATACTGGCTGCCGAGATTGCTGGTCAGGATGATGAGCGTGTTCGAGAAATCCACCGTGCGGCCCTGCCCGTCGGTCAGGCGCCCGTCGTCGAGCACCTGGAGCAGCACGTTGAACACGTCGCCATGCGCTTTCTCCACCTCGTCGAACAGGATCACCTGATAGGGGCGGCGGCGCACGGCCTCGGTCAGCACGCCGCCCTCCTCGTAGCCGACATAACCGGGCGGGGCGCCGATCAGCCGCGCGACCGAATGCTTCTCCATGAACTCGCTCATGTCGATGCGCACCATCGCGGCGTCGTCGTCGAACAGGAAGCCGGCGAGCGCCTTGGTCAGCTCCGTCTTGCCGACGCCGGTCGGCCCGAGGAACAGGAAGCTGCCGAGCGGGCGGTTCGGATCCTGCAACCCGGCGCGCGCGCGGCGGACCGCGCGCGCGACGGCCGCCACCGCCGCCCGCTGGCCGATCACGCGCTTGCCGATGGTGGTTTCCATCGCCAGCAGCTTGTCGCGCTCGCCCTCCAGCATGCGATCGACCGGGATGCCGGTCCAGCGGCTGACGACGCCGGCGATGTCCTGCGCCGTCACCTCCTCGCGCAGCATCGCGCCGGCGGCGGCGGTCTGCGCCTCGGCGAGCTGGCGCTCCAGGCCCGGGATCACGCCGTAGCTGAGCTCCGACGCGCGGGCGAGATCGCCGCCGCGCTGCGCCTGCTCCACCTCCAGCCGCGCGGCGTCCAGCTGCTCCTTCAGCTTCGCCTCGGCGTTAATCTTCTCCTTCTCGGCCGTCCAGCGGGTGGTGAGCCCGGCCGACTCCTCCTCCAGCCCGGCGAGATCGGCTTCCAGGTTGGCCAGCCGATCCTTCGAAGCGGCGTCGCTTTCCTTCTTCAGCGCCTCGCGCTCGATCTTCAGCTGGATGATGCGGCGGTCGAGCGTCTCGATCTCCTCGGGCTTGCTCTCCACCTCCATGCGCAGGCGGCTGGCGGCCTCGTCCATCAGGTCGATCGCCTTGTCCGGCAGGAAGCGATCGGTGATGTAGCGGTTGCTGAGCGTGGCGGCCGCCACCAGCGCGCCATCGGTGATGCGCACGCCGTGGTGCAGCTCGTACTTCTCTTTCAGCCCGCGCAGGATGCTCACCGTATCCTCGACGGTGGGCTCCGCCACGAACACCGGCTGGAAGCGCCGCTGGAGCGCGGGATCCTTCTCGATATACTTGCGATACTCGTCCAGGGTGGTCGCGCCGACGCAGTGCAGCTCGCCGCGCGCGAGGGCGGGCTTGAGCAGGTTCGAGGCGTCCATCGCGCCTTCCGACTTGCCGGCGCCGATCAGCGTGTGCATCTCGTCGATGAACAGGATGATCTCGCCGGCGGCCTGCTTCACCTCGTCGAGCACGCCCTTCAGCCGCTCCTCGAACTCGCCGCGATATTTGGCGCCGGCGATCAGGCTGCCCATGTCGAGCGCCATCACCCGGCGATCCTTGATCCCGTCCGGCACGTCGCCGTTGACGATGCGCAGGGCGAGGCCCTCGGCGATCGCCGTCTTGCCGACCCCGGGCTCGCCGATCAGCACGGGGTTGTTCTTGGTGCGGCGGGCGAGCACCTGGATTGTGCGGCGGATCTCCTCGTCGCGGCCGATCACCGGATCGAGCTTGCCGGCGCGGCCCGCCTCGGTGAGGTCGCGGGCGAACTTCTTCAGCGCGTCGTAGCGATCCTCGGCGCCGGCGGTGTCGGCGGTGCGGCCCTGGCGCAGCTGGTTGATCGCGGCGTTCAGCCCCTCGGCGCGCACGCCGGCGGCGGCCAGCGCCCGGCCGGCGGCGGACGTGGTGGCGAGGGTGAGGGCCAGCAGCAGCCGCTCGACCGTGACGAAGCTGTCGCCGGCCTTCTGGGCGATCTGCTCGGCCGAATCGAGGATGCGGACCAGATCGTTGTCGATGCCGGGCGACGCCTGCGCGCCGCTGCCGGACACGGCCGGGATCTTCGCCAGCGCCGCGTCCGTCTCGCGCAGCGCCGTCTCGGGCGCGCCGCCGGCGGCGCGGATCAGCCCGCTCGCCATGCCCTGCTCGTCCTCCAGCAGCGCCTTCAGCAGATGTTCCGGCGCGATGCGCTGGTGGCTCATGCGGATCGCGACGGTCTGGGCGGACTGGAGGAAGCCCTTGGCGCGATCGGTGAATTTATCGAGGTTCATGGCACTCCCCTTCAACACCGCCGCGATATGGTGTTGCCTATTTGCAACACAAGGGGTCAGCTCCGCTTCGCGAGAAGCTCCATCATCGCATGCTGCTGCTGCGTCAGCGCCTCCAGATGCTCGATCCGGATCGCGTCGATCTTCTCGTGCAGGCGCATGATCTCCAGCTCGGCGCGGAGGTTCACCTCATAGTCGTGGCTCGCGGCCAGCCGGTCCTGCGCGGCCTGGCGGTTCTGGCTCATCATGATGACGGGCGCCTGCAGCGCGGCGATCATCGAGAGCATGAGGTTGAGGAAGATATAGGGATAGGGATCGAACTGCATGTGCCAGTGGGCCAGCACGTCGGTGTTCAGCAGCATCCACCCGATCAGCACCGCCATGAAGGTGAAGATGAACGCCCAGGAACCGCCGATCGCCGCCACCCGATCGGCGAGCCGGTCCCAGAAGGTCGAGACGGTCTCGGCCTGCTCGCCCACGTCGCGGCTGATGGGCTGGTTCTCGGCGAAGCTGTGCAGGACGCGCGTCTCCTCCCGATCCAGCGAGTCCGGCGCGCGGCCCAGATAATGCTTTGCCAGCGTGCTCACGTCCCGTTTGCGGCTCATATATCCTCCATGATCGGCCCGCCGGCGATATTGCCCGATCGCGCGTTAAGGCTACTATGCCGCATCAGGCACTGCCGCCGCTGTCTCCGGAAAGTCCCGCATGGTCCGTCCCTTCATCGTATCGCTTGCCGCCACCCTCCTCGCCACCTCCGCGCTGGCCGCGCCCGCGAAGATGGCGGAGCCGGCGCCCGTCGCCTCGCTGGTGCAGGCGGTGAAGATTCCGTACAGCCAGTTTACCCTGCCGAACGGCCTGCGCGTGATCGTGAGCGAGGATCGCAAGGCGCCCGTCGTCGCCGTGTCGGTATGGTATCATATCGGCTCCAAGGACGAGCCGAAGGGCAAGACCGGCTTCGCCCACCTGTTCGAGCATCTGATGTTCAACGGGTCCGAGAACGCCAACGACGACTTCTTCAAGCCGCTGGAGACGGTCGGCGCGACCGACTATAACGGCACGACCTGGTTCGACCGCACCAACTATTTCGAGACGGTGCCGACCGGCGCGCTCGATCTGGCGCTGTTCCTCGAATCGGATCGCATGGGCCATCTGCTGGGCGCGATCGACAAGACCAAGCTCGATAACCAGCGCGCGGTGGTGCAGAACGAGAAGCGGCAGGGCGACAACGAACCCTATGGCCTCGTCGAATATGCCCAGCTGAACACGCTGTTCCCGGAAGGGCATCCGTACCACCACTCGACCATCGGTTCGATGGCGGATCTGGACGCGGCCAGCCTGGAGGATGTGAAGAACTGGTTCCGCGCCCATTACGGGCCGAACAACGCCGTGCTGGTGCTGGCCGGCGACATCGACCGGAAGACGGCCGAGGCCAAGGTGAAGCAGTGGTTCGGCGCCATCCCGCGCGGACCCGAGACGGCGCGGCCGGAGGTGACGGTGCCGACGCTGCCGAAGCCCGTCGATCAGGTGATGAAGGACCGCGTGGCGACGACGCGGATCTACCGCAACTGGGTGGCGCCCGGCCTCAACGATCCGGACGCAGTGCCGCTGGACATCGCGCTGACGATCATCGGCGGCCTCTCCTCCTCCCGGCTCGACAACAGCCTAGTGCGCAAGGACAAGGTGGCCGTCAGCACCTCCGCCGGGCTGCAGGAGTTCGAGAAGATCTCGCTGATCGAGATCACCGCGAACGTGAAGCCGGGCGTCGACGCGGCGGGGGTGGCGACGAAGCTGGACGCGCAGATCGCCGCCTTCCTGAAGGACGGCCCCACTGCCGACGAGGTGAAGCGGGCGGCGACGCGCGAGGTGGCCGGGCGCATCTCCGGCCTGGAGTCGGTCGGCGGGTTCGGCGGCAAGGCCGTCACTCTGGCCGAAGGCGCGGTCTATTCGAACGATCCGGACAAATATGCCAAGGATCTGGCCGAATATGCCGCCGCCACGCCGCAGACGGTGCTGGCGGCGGCGCGCAAGTGGCTCGGCCGGCCGGTCTACCGGCTGACGGTGGAGCCCGGCGAGCGCAGCGCCGCCGACATGGCCGCCGCCGGCGGCGGCATGGCGCGTGGGCCGTTTTACTATCGCGATCCGAAGCAGGGCGGCGCCGCCGCACCCGCCGCGTCGATGGCCGCCCCTGTCGCGAAACCGGCGCCGCCACCGGCGCCGAAACAGGCGCCCGGCCCGTCCCGCACGGCGCCGCCGGTGCAGCCGATCGGCGACCTGGTGTTCCCCGCGATCGAGCGCGCGACACTTTCGAACGGGATCGAGGTGGTGCTGGCGCGGCGCACCACGGTGCCCACGGTGCGCGTCTCCGTGGCGTTCGACGCGGGCAACGCCGCCGATCCGAAGGCGAAGCTCGGCACCGAGGCGCTGACCGTGGCGCTGTTGGACGAGGGCACCACCACCCGCGATTCGATCCGCATCGCCGAGGAGCAGGAGCGGCTGGGCGCCACCATCTCCTCGGCCGCGGGCATGGACAGCACCTCCGTCAGCCTGTTCGCGCTGAAGCCCAACCTCGCCCCCTCGCTCGATCTGCTCGCCGACGTGATCCAGAACCCGTCGTTCAAGCCGGAGGAGGTGGAGCGCCTGCGCGGCCAGCTGCTCGCCCGCATCGCCGCCGAGAAGACGCAGCCGAACAGCATCGCGCTGCGCGAACTGCCGCCGCTGCTCTACGGCCCGGCCCACCCCTACGGCATCCCGTTCACCGGATCGGGAACGGAAGCGGGCATGAAGGCGGCGACGCGCGCCGACCTCGTCGCCTTCCAGCAGGCGTGGCTGCGGCCGGACAATGCGAAGATCTTCGTCGCGGGCGACATCACGCTGGCGGAACTGACGCCGCTGCTGGAGGCGCGCTTCGGCACGTGGAAGGCGCCGGCGGTGCCCAAGGGCACCAAGCTGTTCCGCCAGGACCGGATGGCGCGGCCCAGCCGGATCGTGCTGATCGACCGGCCGCAGAGCCCGCAGTCGCTGATCCTGGCGGGCGAGGTGCTGCCGGTGAAGGGCACCGACGATCCGATCGCGCTGATCACCGCCAACGAGGTGCTAGGCGGCAGCTTCACCTCGCGCCTCAACATGGATCTGCGCGAGGACAAGGGCTGGGCCTACGGCGTCGGCACGCAGGTGCGGATGGTGAAGGAGAATGCGCCGCTGATCGTCTACGCGCCGGTGCAGACCGATCGCACCGGCGATTCGATCAAGGCGATGCTGGCCGACATGAGCGCCTTCCTCTCCACCAAGGGCATCGATCCCGACGAGCGGGACCGGATGGTCAACAATTCGGTGCGGTCGCTGCCCGGCAGCTTCGAGACGTCGGGCGATCTGCTCGGCGCGATTATGCGCAACGCGCTCTACGGCCGGCCGGACGATTATTATACGCGCCTGGCGGATCGCTATCGCGCGCTGACGCCGGCGGCGCTGGATACGGCGGCGCGGGCGGCGATCGATCCCAAGCGGCTGATCTGGGTGGTGGTGGGCGATGCCGCCAAGGTGCGGCCGCAGCTTGACGGCGTCGGCCTTCCGGTCGAAGTGGTCAAGCCGAGCGATTGACGCTCGCGTAAAGCAGAGGACCGACACATGGCCGACGTCGACGGCACCTGGGATTGCGTGACCGCCTCGCCGATGGGCGAGCAGAAGACGGCGCTGACCGTGAACAGCGCCGGCACCACCTTCACCGGCGAGATTTCGGGCGCCCTGGGCACCCTGCCGGTGACGGACGGCACCGTGGACGGCGACACGATCGGCTGGGCCATGGAGGTGAAGATGCCGTTCCCGATGCGGCTGGACTGCAAGGCGACGATCGCCGGCGACAGCCTGGACGGCACCGTGACGGCCGGCGCTTTCGGCAGCTTCCCGATGACGGGCACCCGCCGGGCCTGATCCCCGCGAGACGCCGCCCGGGCCGCGCGATGCGAGCATCGCGGCCCGGGCGGCGTCGCGTGCGCGGCCGATGCTCTCGCCGCTCTTTACAATGTTCCCTGTTTGTTCGAAAATAGGCGGAGACCAGGGGAAAGTCTGCCGCCGATGCTCGCCACGCCGGAAACGCCACGGGCCGCGCTGCAGCGCCTGATTGAGGAACGGCGCGAGGATTATGCGGCCCTGTCGCGGATGCTGGGGCGCAACGCCGCCTATATCCAGCAGTTCATCAAGCGCGGCACTCCCCGGCGCCTGCACGAGCAGGATCGCGCGACGCTGGCGCGCTATTTCGGCGTGAGCGAGACGCTGCTCGGCGGCTCCGATCGGATCGCCGGCGCCGATCTGGTGCCCGTGCCGGTGCTGGCGGTGCACGCCTCCGCCGGCCACGGCGCGAACGTGGTCGGCGAGGAGCGGCTGGGCGCGGTCGCCTTCGATCCCGCCTGGCTGCGCCGGCTGACGAAGGGCGCCACGGACGGTCTCTCGATCATCCGGGTCAGCGGCGAATCGATGGCGCCGGCGCTGGCCGACGGCGACGAGGTGCTGGTCGACCGCCGCGACGGGGCCGAGCGGCTGCGCGACGGCATCTACGTGCTCCGCCTGGACGACAGCCTGATGATCAAGCGGCTGGCGCGCCAGCCGCAGGGCCGGCGCATCACGATCGGCAGCGACAATCCCGCCTTTCCGAGCTGGCAGGATGTCGACCCCGCCCGCATCGACATCCTCGGCCGGGTGCTGTGGTACGGCCGCACGCTGGCCTGACGCGGCCGCTCGCCGCCGTGGATCGGGCTTCCGGCCGGGTGCGGGCCGCGCCGGCCAAGCCGGCTATCGCCCGGTGCGGCTGCCGGCGACGGGCTGGCGATCCACCTCTCGGTCCATCACGACGAAGCGGCGCAGCAGGCGGGCGCTGAGCCCGGCGTCGGTGGAGGCGACGAGCAGCTCGTCGTTCAGCAGGCGCGAGTTGCGATTGAAGTTCAGGCTGCCGAAATAGGCGGTGCGGCGGCCGGCCTGCTCCAGCACGAAGAATTTCGCGTGCATCGGCAGCCCGTCCGCCGTGCGGAAGCGGCGGACGAGGACGCCGGCCCGTGTCAGCCGGTCGATCGCCCGCTGCGGCACGCGCCGCTCCGTATCGTGGACGATCAGGTCCAGCGTCGCGCCGCGTTCTGCCGCGTCGATCAGATTGCCCACCGTCTCGTTCTTCAGGTGGGAGACGGCGGCCCACAGATGATCGCCCGGGCCCAGCCGGTCGATCGCCTGCTCGACGATGTCGGCGCGCAGCCGGGGGTAGAAGTAGAGCGCCGTGTCACGATCGCGCACGATGCGGTTGTTCTCGATCGAGAAGCGGTCGACCGACCCGCCATTCTCCGCCAGCAGATGGACGTGGGCGACGAGCCGGTCGATCAGCGGCCGGCTGGCGATCTCCACCAGCAGATTGTGGCCGCGATCCTGATCGCCGATCTCGCGGATCGTGGCGGCATCGCCCCCGCCGCCGCCGGACGGGTTGAACGATCCGACGAGCGCCGAGGGCCTTGGATAGGAGAAGGCGTAGATCTTGATGTGCAGCTTGCCGCTGACCTCCTCGAACGGGAAGCCGGGCGGCCGGCGGACTACGAGGCCGCCGTGCAGGCTGTGCCGCCGCAGCATCGCCAGCACCTGATTGTTGGCGGTCTCCAGGCGGGGATCGCCTTCCACCACCAGAATCACCTTCACGCCGCGATCGCTGGCGGCGATCAGCGCGCGGGCCAGTTCCGGATCGAGGAAATAATAGGTCGCCCACGTGATCGCCTCGCCCGGCGGGGTGGCGCGAATGCGATCGAGCAGCACCTGCCGCAGCCGGCCGACCGGCTGGTCCGGCCCGCCGAAATAGACCGCCCCGATCGTCGGCCCGCGCGCGCCGGCGCTCACGTCGAGCACGGGTTCGGGCGTGCTGAGGTAGAGTTGCCAGCCGCCGACAAGGATTGCGACGGTCAGGAGGATCGGGGCCAGGATGCGAACGAGACGGCGGACGATGGATCGGTATGGCAAGAAAGAACTCTGTCTGATGCTCTACGTGGAGGAAGGCGGCGCGCTCAGCCGCGCGGCGGCTTCTCCTGCGCCACGGTGCGGAGCGTCGGGGCGGGCCGGCACTCGGCCGTCACTTCCGGAAAGGAGAGGTCGGTCGCGTCCATCAGCGCCTGGCCGACGGCGGCGGTACAGGCGTCCGCGCTGGCATAATGGGTGTCCATCACGCGCACCGGCTGACAGGCGCCGCCGGCGTCGCCGCAGCCGAGGATCGCCATGACATAGAATAACGGACCCATCGTCGCCCTCCCGCTCTTGCAGGATCAACCTAGCGAACGGCGATCCGGTTCCGGGTGACGCAGCGCACAGCATGGCGTTTCCGCGCAATCCTCCTATCTACAGGGGGATATGCCGCCCGATCGCCCGACCGCCACCGCCATGCCCGAGCAGGGCTTCGCCATCCTCCGCCGCTTCGTCCCCTATCTGTGGCCGGCCGATGCGCCGGCGCTGAAGGCGCGGGTGGCGGTATCGCTGCTGCTGGTGCTGGTGGCGAAGGCCACGGTGCTGGTGATGCCGTTCGCCTACAAGGCCGCGATCGATCGCATGACGCCGGGGGCCGAACCGGCGGTGATGCTGGCCGTGGCGCTGGTGGCGGCCTATGCCGGCGCGCGCTTCGGCGGCGTGCTGTTCGACAATCTGCGCAACACCATCTTCGAGCGGGTGGGGCAGGATGCCGCCCGCCGGCTGAGCGAGGACGTGTTCCGCCACCTGCACGCGCTCTCGCTGCGCTTCCACCTCAACCGGCGGACCGGCGCCGTGACCAAGGTGGTGGAGCGCGGCACCAAGAGCATCGACACGATGCTCTACTTCCTGCTGTTCAACATCGCGCCGACGATCATCGAGCTGACCGCCGTCTGCGTGATCTTCCTCGTGAAGTTCGGCTGGGGGCTGGTGGCGGCCACGCTGGTGATGGTCTGCGCCTATGTCGCCTTCACCCGCGTGGTGACGGACTGGCGGACGCGGATGCGCCGCGAGATGGTGGAGCACGATACCCACGCCGTCGCGCGCGCGGTCGATTCGCTCCTGAACTACGAGACGGTCAAATATTTCAGCGCGGAGGAGCGCGAGGCGCGCCGCTACGACGCGGCGGTGCGCAGCTACACCGATGCGGCGGTGAAGAATCAGGCGTCGCTCGGCGCGCTCAACATCGGCCAGTCGCTCATCACCAACCTGATGATGGCGGGCGCGATGGGCTATACCGTGTGGGGGTGGAGCCGCGGGATCTTCACCACGGGCGACGTGGTGCTGGTGAACACGCTGCTGGCCCAGCTCTTCCGGCCGCTCGACATGCTGGGCATGGTCTATCGCGAGATCCGCCAGGGGCTGATCGACATGGAGGCGATGTTCGGCCTGATCGACACGCCGACCGAGGTGTCCGACGCGGCCGACGCCGCGCCCCTGGCGGTGAGCGGCGGCGCGGTGCGGTTCGAGGGCGTGGACTTCGCCTACGATCCCGAGCGATCGATCCTGCGCGACGTGGATCTGGCGATCCCGGCCGGGCGGACGCTGGCGGTGGTCGGCCCGTCCGGCGCGGGCAAGTCCACCCTCGCGCGGCTGCTCTACCGCTTCTACGAGGTATCGGGCGGGCGCATCACGATCGACGGGCAGGACATTCGCGGCGTGACGCAGGCCTCCCTGCGCGCGCGGATCGGCATCGTGCCGCAGGATACCGTGCTGTTCAACGACACGATCGGCTACAATATCGGCTATGGCCGGGAAGGCGCGAGCCAGGCGGAGATCGAGGCGGCGGCGCGGGGGGCCGCGATCCACGACTTCATCCTCTCGCTGCCGCAGGGCTATGAGACGCGCGTCGGCGAGCGCGGGCTGAAGCTGTCCGGCGGGGAGAAGCAGCGCGTGGCGATCGCCCGCACCCTGCTCAAGAATCCGCCGATCCTGATCCTCGACGAGGCGACGTCCGCGCTGGACAGCCGCACCGAGGCGGCGATCCAGGACACGCTGGAGCGCATATCGGAGCGGCGGACCACGATCGTCATCGCTCACCGCCTCTCCACCGTGGTCCATGCCGACGAGATCGTCGTGCTGGAGGCGGGCCGCGTGGCGGAGCGCGGCACCCACGCGGCGCTGCTGGAGGCGCGCGGCCTCTACGCCGAGATGTGGACCCGCCAGCAGGCCGAGCGCGAGGCGGGCGTCGCCGAGGAGATGGCGGACGCGTGACGGGGGAACGACCGGCGCGACGGACGGTTTGCTTCCCCGAACAGGAGAAGCCGCATGTCCGATAAGCCAGACTCCGCCATCGAGCCCACCAACCTGCTGCTCGCCTCCAACAAGGTGGACGGAACCAAGGTGGTGACGCGCGACGGTGCGTCGCTGGGCAGCGTCCACAGCTTCATGATCAACAAGCGGACGGGGCAGGCGACCTACGCCGTGCTCAGCCTCGGTGGCTTCCTGGGGATGGGCAAGAGCTTCTATCCGCTGCCGTTCGAGAGCCTGGCCTACGATCATGTCGCCGACGGCTATGTCGTGACGATCGACAAGCGCCTGCTGGAGGGTGGGCCAAGCTGGGCGAGCAACGCGCCGGAGTTCAACCAGGCCTATGCCGATCGGGTCGCGAACTATTACGGCGTGGCGCCGGTCGACCTCTCGCTCTAGGGGCACCCGCCCGCGATGATGCGGGCGGGCGGGTGGTCCTGAGCCGCGCCAGCGGTTAACGCAGCGCGATGCCCACGCCCCACGAAGCTCTTCACACCACATTCGGCTATACCGACTTCCGCGGCCGCCAGCGCGACGTGATCGATCGCGTGATGGTCGGCGCGCACACCTTGGCCGTGATGCCGACGGGCGCCGGCAAGTCGCTGACCTACCAGATCCCGGCGCTGTGCCGCCCCGGCACCGGCCTCGTCATCTCGCCGCTGATCGCGCTGATGCACGATCAGGTGCGATCCGCCGAGGCGGTGGGCATCCGCGCCGCCGCCCTCACCTCCGCCGACGACAATCGCGACGAGACGCTCGCCCGCTTCCGCGCGGGCGAGCTGGACCTGCTCTACGCAGCGCCGGAGCGCGCCTCGACCGACGGTTTCCGCCGGCTGATCGATCGCGTGCCGCTCGCCCTGATCGCCATCGACGAGGCGCATTGCGTTTCCGAGTGGGGGCATGATTTCCGCCCCGACTATCGCCTGCTGCGCGGGCTGGTGGAGGCGCATCCGGAGATCCCGCGCCTGGCCCTCACCGCCACCGCCGATCGCCACACGCGGGCGGACATATTGGCGCAGCTGGGCATACCGGAGGAGGGGCTGGTGCTCGCCGGGTTCGACCGGCCGAACATCCGCTACGCCATCTCCCCACGAGACGGCCTGCCGCAGCAGTTGAAGGCGCTGGTGCGCGAGCATCCCGGCCCCGGCATCGTCTACGCGCCCAGCCGCGACGCCACCGAGCGGCTGGCCGCCACCTTGGCCGAGGCGGGGCGGCCGGCGCGCGCCTATCATGCCGGGCTCGATGCCGCCGTGCGGGCGCGCAACCAGCGCGATTTCGTCGCGTCGGAGGATATGGTGATGTGCGCCACGATCGCCTTCGGCATGGGCATCGACAAGCCGGACGTGCGCTTCGTCGCCCATGCCGGCCTGCCCAAATCGATCGAGGCCTATTATCAGGAGACCGGCCGCGCCGGCCGCGACGGCGACCCGGCTGTGGCCCACCTGTTCTGGGGGGCGGACGATTTCAGCCGCGCCCGCCGCCGGATCTCCGAGGAGGTGGGCGCGGACCGGCAGGAGGGTGAGCGGCAGCGGCTGAACGCGCTGGGCGCGCTGGTGGAGGCGGCGACGTGCCGCCGCGCGATCCTGCTGCGCCACTTCGGCGAGGATCCGCCGGAGCGGTGCGGCAATTGCGACAATTGCCTGAGCCCGCCCGCCTCGCTGGATGCCACGGAGGCGGCGCGCAAGCTGCTCTCCGCCGCCTTCCGCACCGAGATGCGCTTCGGCATCACCCATCTGGCCGACGTGCTGGCGGGCCGGGATACCGAGAGGGTGCGCCAGTTCGGCCACGACAAGCTCTCCGTGTTCGGCATCGCCGACGAGACGGAGCTGCGCCTGGTCAAGCCGGTCGCGCGGGCGCTGCTGGCGCGCGATGCGCTGCGCGCGGACGAGTTTGGCGGCCTCTCCTTCGGGCCGGCGGCGCGCGCCATCCTGAAGGGCGAGGTGCCGGTGGCGATCGTCAAGCCGCCGGCGCGCAGCACCGCCAAGCGACGCGGCGGCACCGACGACGGGCCGGCCGACCCGCTGTTCGAGGCGCTGCGCGCGACCCGCCGGGAGATCGCGAAGGAGCAGGGCGTGCCGCCCTACGTCGTGTTCCACGATGCCACGCTGCGCGAGATGGCGGCGTTCCGCCCGGGCTCGCTGCACGCGCTCGGCCAGATCAGCGGCGTCGGCGCGCGCAAGCTGGACGCCTATGGCGACGCCTTCCTCGCCGCCATCCGGAACCACGGATAGGCGCGCGCCGACTCAGCCGACTGGCGGGGTGGCCGGGGTGGATGTCGGCGCGGTGGTCTCCGGCTCCGTGCCGGGCAGGCACTGCTCCCGGTTATCGCGGGTGAACTGGCGGCAGTTCCAATAGGCGTCCTCGCGCCCGCTCGCCGTCTTCCGGTAGAGGAAGGCGGCGGCGCGCATCGCCGGCATCGGCACCGGCAGCGCGTGCGGGATGCGATCGGGCCGCGTCCAGCCCGTTACCGTGCAGGCCGGCTTGTCCCGGCAGATCGCCAGCGCCACGATCGCATAGCTGCCGGGAAAGGCGGCGGGATCGAGCTGGAGGCCGTATTCAGCCCGCTCGGCGTCCATCAGCCGCACGATCGCGCCCTTCAGCGCCGCCGTCGGCAAACCGGGGATGAACAGGGTCTCGCGCTCCGGCGGCAGCGCGGCGAAGGCGGCGAGCGCGCCGGGTGCCGCCGGCGCGCCGGGCGGCGCCAGTGCCGGATCGGCCGCCCAGGCGATGCGCGGATCGAGCGGTTCCGGACCCTGATAGGCGCGGACGAGGGCGGCGGGCCGGCCCCACCCGCCGCGCCAGCGGAAGAACAGGTGGGTGTGGACCTGCGCGATCTTGTCCAGCGTCGCGCTCCAGTACGGCACCACCCAGTCGGTATGGTAGTGCGTCGCCGTGCCCACCGGCTTGTAGACGAAGCCGTCCAGCGCCTTGGCCGCCACGCCGCGCGCCGCCTGCCACGCCGGTGGCGCCGGCCGGCGGGCGAGCGCGCCATCGCAGGTGAAGGTGAACTGGCAGCCGGTGCGCCGCTCCGCCCCCTGGAACACCACGCCGCAGATCGATTTGGGATAGGCCGGGTGGCGCAGCCGGTTCAGCACCACCTGCGCCACCGCCTGCTGGCCGACCGGATCGTTGCCGGCCTCGTACCACAGGGCGCTGGCGAGGCAGGCGAGCGCGCGCTCGCGCTCGGCCGGGTCGCCCGTGAAGCGGAACGGGGGCGCGGGCGGCACCGGGCCGGCGACGAACGGCACGGCGGCGTTGATCCGTCGCGCGGCATCCGGCGTCATCTCGCGCACGATCAGCGGCTCGACGGCGGGCAGCGGCCCGGCCGGGGCGGGGGCATTCGCGCTAACCGGCGGCGGCCGGCGCTCGGCTCGACCGGTCGGGCGGAGGGTGCCGATCGCCGCCAGCAGCAAGGCGAGGCCGCACAGCAGCAGGATCGCGCCGGCCAGGGCGGAACGCCATGAGCCCGGCGCCAGGCGCGTGATGCGGGAATGGGCTGGCAAAGCGGGCGTGCGCTATCAGCTGGCCGATAGCCGCGCAAGCGATGCGGGCGGCACATGGCGGGCAAAGAAAAGCCCCGGCGAGGCGGGGCTTTTCGCGCGAAGATCAAGAGGGGCGATCAGCCCCAGTCGGCACCGCCGAACAGCCAATCCCAGAAGTTGAACCGGATAGCCTGACCGTTGATGACGGGTGTGTGACGACGAACCTGCCTGATGGTGTTCATTGCGACCCTCCTGTTCGGTCGGCCGCGACCAGCCGACAGGAGCGTCATTAACGCAGTTGACTAAGGTTAACAATAGATGGTTAACGCAAGGTGAAGATTTTCATGCCGCCTGCTCCATCCGGCGGTTCCGCAGCAGATCTACCAGTACCGGCAGCGGGTTGGGCCGGCCGGTGAAGTAGCCCTGCACGTAATCGCACTGCATCAGCTTCAATTCGTTCAGCGTGGCCGCCGTCTCGACACCCTCCGCCACCACCTTGCGGCCGAGCGAGTGGGCGAGCTGGATCGTGGAATGGACCATGATCCGGTCGCTCTGCGATTTCTCCAGCATGCTGATGAAACTGCGATCGATCTTGATTTCACCGGCCGGGATCATGCGCAGATATTCGAGCGTCGAGAAGCCGGTGCCGTAATCGTCGATCGAAAGCTGCACGCCCAGCGCGCTCAGCGACTTCAGGTTGAGCAGCGCCTTCTCCTGATCGACCATCGCCATCGTCTCGGTGACTTCCAGACACAGCAGATGGCCGGGCAGCCGGTGGCGGGCGAGCACCTCTTCCACCATCGCGGCCAGATCCGGCCGGTCGAGCAGGCGCGGCGAGAGGTTCACGGCGACGCTGAAGCCCCGGTAGGTGCGGTTTATCATCGCCGCCGTGGCCACGGCCGTATCCAGCACGTGCGCCGTCAGCCTGTCGATACGGCCGCTGCGCTCGGCCGCGGCGATGAACTGGATCGGCGGGATGTCGCCCTTGTCCGGATGGGTCCACCGCGCCAGCGCCTCGACGCCGACGATGCGCCCGGTATCGAGCGCGATCTTCGGCTGGTAGGCGAGCCAGATCTCGCCATTGTCGATCGCCTGATCCAGCCGGGCGAGCAGCGACATGCGCCACTCGGCATCCTCCAGCGCCGCCGGATCGTAGGTCATCCAGCGCTGCCCCTCGCTCGCCGCCCGGTCCGCCGCGACCAGCGCGGAGGAGACGCGCTGCATCACCGTGCGGGAGCGATCATTGTCCAGGCCGAAGCTGATCGAGAGATCGACGAGCCGGTCGGCGACGATCACCGGGCTGCGGAACAGGGCGTGCAGCGCGCCGAGCTGATCGGACAGGCCCTCGGTGTCGCTACCGTCGTCCAGCCACAGGAAGATGCCGTCGTCCGAATGGTAGATGGTGGCTCCACCCGCGCCGAAGCCCAGCCGCTTGACGATCTGGTTCACCATGTCCCGCTCCGAATCGGGCGGCAGCGCGGTCAGCGCCTCGGCGAAGTTCAGGATGCGCGCCATGACGACCGTGTTGGTGGAGACGATCGCCGCCTGCCGCAGCGCCTGCAGGTTGGGCAGGCCGGAGATCGGGTTCGTCGTGCCGCGCGCCTGGTACGATCGGCGGAAGTTCGTCCACAGCCGCGCGCCGGCGACGATGGCCAGCAGCGAGAGGCCGGGCGTGATCGCGGTGAAGATGTGGAACCGTTCCAGCACGATCGGCACGATCAGCAGCATAAGCGCCCCCGCCGCCAGCACGGTGCGCGCGGCGGCCCGGTGGCGGGCGAACAGGAACAGGCCGGCCACCAGCGCGGCGAAGGCGATCGTCCACGGCCAGCCGAGCGCAACCGGCCGGCCGCCGCGCAGCGTCTCGATCGCCACCGCATGCACGAAGATGCCCGGCGCGAGACCGTAGCCGGGGGCGAAGTAACGCTGGCTGGCCGACGAGGTCTGGCCGATCAGCACGTCCTTGCCGGCAACATCGGCCGGTCGCCAGCGACCCGCGACGATGTCGGCGGCGCTGATCACCGGGATCGATCGCAGGTCGATCGCATAGTCGATCGGGTAGAGATCGCCGGGCTGGCCGGCCACGCCGCCGAGCAGCGCGGCGAGCGAGGGCAGCACCGCCCCTTGGCTCGAAACGGCATAGGGCATGTACCAGACGTTGCCGCCGCGCTGCACCCAGATGTTGGTGTTGGCGATGGTGGCGAATCGCGCCAGCGATGCCGGCGGACGCATGTACGACGGCTGGCCGGTGACGTGATCGACGGCGAATCGCGCCGGCAGGATCACCCTGCCTTGTGCGGCCCGCATCGCCACCGGCAGGCTGGCGTCGCCGGCGGACCGGCCGGCCGAGAGATCGAGGTCGATCTCCACCCGCCGGGCGCCCGCCGCGGTCAGGCGGGTGAGCATCGTCGCCACGGCGGCGTGCGGCCACGGCGCCTCGCCGATCTCGGCCAGGCTGCGATCGTCCAGCGCGACGACGACCACCGAACCGCTGGCCGGGTGGCTGCGGATCTTGTCGCGCAGCACGCGGATGCCGGTCTCGATCGGATCGAGCAGCATCAGCATGCTGAGGACGCAGGCGACGCCGATCGCCAGCGCGAGAAGCCGCGCATTCAGCCTGGTGGAACCGGTCCGGCGGGGGGGCGGGGATGCTGGCATGGCGTATGGGTCGCATCGCTCATGCCACCAGCAACTTACCAAAGAGAAAACGACCGACTTTTCGGCGTGGCCATGCGCGGCGGCGAAGTCGCGGAGCCGACATGTCGGCGACAGGGTACGCCTATTCGGCGATAGTCGCCCCGGACGGAGAGTAGAGCGGCACGGTTTTACGACCCGGCGGCCTCATACATCTGCCATGCCGGGCGTGTCGCCATCCTGCCGGCCGCGTTCGATGAACTGGCGCAGCAGCCAGCCCGCCGCCGGCCCCGGCGGCACGTCCCGCCGCCATATGCCGGAGAAGCGGTAGAGGCCGCCCGTCTGCTCCGGCAGCTCCAGCCGCACGAGCGTGCCGGCGACTAGATCCGGCTCGATCAGGCCCAGCGGCATGTTGCCCCAGCCGATCCCCTCGCGCAGCAGCGCATGCTTGGCGCCGAGATCGGCCAGCCGCCAGGTGCGCGGGCTCATCACCGAGAAGTCGCGGCCCGTCGTCAGCGGCGAGCGATCGGTCAGCACCAGCTGGACATGGTCGCGCGTCGCGCCCGGAGCGATCGGCGCCATGCGGGCGAGCGGATGATCGGGCGCCGCCACCGGCACCATCGCCACCAGCCCGGCCGCCACCGCCTCGATCTCCGCCGTGCCGATCGCCAGCGGGCCGGAGATGCCGATAACCGCCTTGCCGTCCAGCACCAGCGCCGTCACCGCGCCCAGCGCCTCGACGTGCAGGCGCAAGGTGACGGTGGGAAAGGCGGCGGCGAAATCGCGCAGCACCCGCCCCAGCCGGGGCGCCGGCAGCATCACGTCCACCGCCAGGTTCACCTCCGCCTCCAGCCCGTCCAGCAGCCCCTTCACCGTGGCGCGGAGGCCATCGACGCCCTGCGCCACGGCGCGCGCCTCCGCCAGCACCGCGCGCCCGGCCTCCGTCAGGGTCGGCCGGCGCGTGCCGGCGCGATCGAACAGCGGCACGCCGAGCTGCGCTTCCAGATTGGCGATGCCGTAGCTGACGACGGAGACGGCGCGGTTCAGCCGCCGCCCGGCGGCCGCGAAGCTGCCGCAATCGACGATCGCCAGGAACAGGCGCAGCTGATCGAGCGTCGGCGTGCCCGGTATGTTCATGCGGCCCTCCGGCGGTGCGGCCCGCGATCCCATCCCCACGCGGGCGCGCGTGTCAACGGTGCGGCGAAGTCTCCGCCGCAGCCCCCGCCGCCGCACCCGTCAGCGTCTTCGCGACGGCGTCCTGCCAGCCGGCGATCAGCGTGTCGCGCCGCGCGGCGTCCATCTGCGGCTCGAAGCAGTCGCCGCGCGCCCAGGTCTTCGCCAGCGCGTCCAGATCGGGCCACAGGCCGACGGCCAGGCCCGCGTGGAAGGCGGCGCCCAGCGCCGTCGTCTCCAGGTGCACCGGCCGCTCCACTGCCACGCCGAGCAGGTCGGCGAGGAACTGGCACAGCCAGTCGTTCGCGGCCATGCCGCCATCCACCCGCATCGTGGCGAACGCCTCCGCCCCGTCGGCGATCATCGCATCGGCGAGATCGAGCGTCTGATAGCCCACCGCCTCCAGCGCCGCGCGCGCCAGATGCGCCTGTGTCGCGCCGAAGGTGAGGCCGAAGATGGCGCCGCGCGCATCCGGATCCCAGTGCGGCGCGCCCAGCCCGACGAAGGCGGGCACCATGTAGACGCCGTGGCTGTCCGGCACCTGCGTCGCCATGTCGTTCGTCTCGCGCGCGTGGGTGATCACGCCGATGCCGTCGCGCAGCCACTTCACGGCGGCGCCGGCGGCGAAGATCGATCCCTCCAGCGCGTAGGTCATGCGCCCGTTCAGCCGGTAGGCCGGCGTGGTGAGCAGGCGGTGGGCCGATGCCACCGGCGCCTCGCCGGTGTTCAGCAGCACGAAGCAGCCGGTGCCGTAGGTCGATTTGGCCATGCCGGCGGTGAAGCACGCCTGGCCGAACAGCGCCGCCTGCTGATCGCCGACCATGCCGGCAACGGGTATCGCGGCGTCGAACAGCCCGTCCGCCGTGGTGCCGAACAGGTGGCTGTTGTCGTGCACCGCCGGCAGCAGCGCGGCGGGTATGCCGAACAGGCGGCACAGCGCCTCGTCCCATTGCTGCGCGTGGATGTCGAACAGCAGGGTGCGGCTGGCGTTGGTGACGTCCGTCGCGTGCACGGCGCCGCCGGTGAGGCGCCACAGCAGGAAGCTGTCGATCGTGCCGAAGGCCAGCTCGCCGCGTTCGGCGCGGTCGCGCGCGCCGGGCACCGCATCCAGGATCCAGGCGAGCTTCGTCGCGGAGAAATAGGGATCGAGGAGCAGGCCGGTCTTCTCGCGCACCATGGCCTCGTGCCCGTCCGCCTTCAGCCGGGCGCAAACGGAGGCGGTCCGCCGATCCTGCCAGACGATCGCCGGGTGGATCGCGGCGCCGGTCGCGCGATCCCACACCACCACCGTCTCGCGCTGGTTGGTGATGCCGATGCCGGCGATGCCGGCCGCGCCGACGCCGCTTGTCGCGATCGCCTCGCGCGCGGTCGCCAGCGTGTCGCGCCAGATATCCTCCGGATCATGTTCCACCCAGCCGGGGCGGGGATAATGCTGGGCGAACTCGGCCTGCGCCACGGCGACGGGCCTCGCCGCGTGATCGAAGACGATCGCCCGCGTGGAGGTTGTCCCCTGATCGATCGCGAGGATGTGGGTGGGCTCGGCCATGCGCGCGTCTCTCCTCTGCCGTCTTCCTGGGTCCGTTTCGAGCGAACGTCAACGCTTTCGTTTGAAAGTTCGTTCGTCGGCATCCATAGCCGTTTCAGCTTCACTCGAACCCGAATCGGCGCGCAAGCTTGCGCGTCGCAGCAGGATGCCATCATGAGCCAGTCCCCCCCGCCCGTGCGGCACGATGTCGACCTGCTGATCGTCGGCGGCGGCATCAACGGCGCCGGCATCGCCCGCGACGCGGCGGGCCGCGGCCTCTCGGTCGCCCTCGTCGAGCAGGACGATCTCGCCAGCCACACCTCGTCGGCCTCCACCAAGCTGATCCACGGCGGCCTGCGCTACCTGGAATATGGCGAGTTCCGCCTGGTGCGGGAGGCGCTGATCGAGCGGGAGCGGCTGTGGCGCATGGCGCCGCACATCATCTGGCCGCTGCGCTTCGTGCTGCCGCAGACGAACGCGCCGCGCCCGGCCTGGCTCGTGCGGCTCGGCCTGTTCATCTACGATCATCTCGGCGGACGGAAGGCGCTGCCGGCCACCCGCACCGTGTCGCTCGATCGCGACCCGCTGGGTGCGGGGCTGAAGCCGGGCAAGGCCAAGGCGTTCGTCTATTCGGACTGCTGGGTGGAGGACAGCCGGCTGGTGGTGCTGAACGCCCGCGACGCGGCCGATCGCGGCGCGGCGGTGATGACGCACACCCGGCTGGTGGAGGCGCGCCGGCAGGGGCAGGGATGGATCGCGACGATCGCCGATGCCGCCGGCACCCGCACGATCAGCGCGCGCGGCATCGTCAACGCCGCCGGGCCGTGGGTGGCGGACGTGATCGGCCGGGCGAGCGAGGCGGCGCGCGACAAGGGGGCGCCGCGTGACAAGGGGGCGGCGCGCGACGGGGGCGTGCGGCTGGTGAAGGGCAGCCACATCGTCGTGCCGCGCCTGTACGAGGGCGATCACGCCTTCCTGCTGCAGAATCCGGACAGGCGCGTGGTGTTCGCCATCCCCTATCAGGGCCGCTTCACCCTCGTCGGCACCACCGACCTGCCGTGGGAAGGCGCGCCCGGCCGCGCGACGATCGACGAGGGCGAGATCGCCTATCTGTGCGAGACGGCGACGCGCTACTTCACCCGGCCGACCACGCCGGCCGACATCGTCTGGACCTATTCCGGCATCCGCCCGCTCTACGACGACCAGGCGGCCAACGCCTCGGCCGTGACGCGCGACTATGTGCTGGATCTCGACGGCGGCGAGGATCGCGCGCCGCTGCTCAGCATCTTCGGCGGCAAGATCACCACCTATCGCAAGCTGGCCGAACATGCGCTGCGGCAGCTGGCGCCCTTCTTCCCGCAGGCCGGGCCGGCGTGGACGGCGGGCGCGGTGCTGCCGGGCGGCGACATGCCGGACGCCGATTTCGACGCCTGGCTCGCAGGGCTCGCCGGCCGCCATCCGGGCCTGCCGGAGACGCTGCTGCGGCGCCTCGCCCGCGCCTATGGCACCGCCAGCGAGGCGCTGCTCGGCACGGCGCGCACGGTGGACGATCTCGGCCGCCACTTCGGCGCCGACCTGTACGCGCGCGAGATCGACTATCTGGTGGAGCGGGAGTGGGCCTCCTCGGCGGAGGACATCCTGTTCCGCCGCAGCAAGCTGGGCCTGCACGTGCCCGCCGGCGCGGCGGCGGCGGTGGACGCCTATCTGGCCGGCCGGCCCGCCGCCACGGGCCGCCCTGCTTTGTCGATCGTCTCCTGACCCGTGGCTGACATGGCGGAGAGCGGGGCGGAGGCGGTGGCCGCGCGCCAGCGACGCATCCTGGAACTCGCCCGCGGCACCGGCAGCGTCACGGTGGACGATCTGGCCGCCCGCCTGGCGGTGACGCCGCAGACGATCCGCAAGGATCTGAACGTGCTCGCGCGCCGGTCGATGCTGTCGCGCGTGCATGGCGGAGCCGTCGTCACCTCCGGCGTGGACAATATCGCCTACGACATGCGGCGCACGGTGGCGACCGGCGCCAAGGCCGCGATCGGCGCGGCGGCGGCGGCGCTGATCCCGGATGGCGCATCGCTGTTCGTCAACATCGGCACGACGACGGAGGCGGTGGCCAGCCACCTGCTGCGTCACCGCGACCTGATGGTGATCTCGAACAACCTCAACGTGATCGATATGCTGAACGGTGCGCCCGCGATCCAGACGGTCGTGGTCGGCGGGCAGGTGCGGCTGGCCGATCGCGCGGTGGTGGGGGCGCTGGCGATGCAGTTCATCGCCAGCTTCAAGGTGGATTTCGCGCTGATCGGCGCCTCGGCGATCGACGGCGACGGCAGCCTGCTGGATTTCGCGGTGGACGAGGTGCAGGTCTCCCAGACGATCCTGCGCAACGCGCGGCAGGTGATCCTGGTGGCGGACGGTTCCAAGGTGGGCCGCTCGGCGCCGGTGCGGATCGCCCGGCTGGACGCGATCGACTATTTCGTCACCGACCGGCTGGAGGACGCGGCCCTGCGCGACGCCTGCGCGCGGCACGACGTGCGCGTGGTGGAGACGGGATGAACCCCTCGTAGCTTGGCGGGTCAAAGGCGTGGCGGGGAAGCTTGCATATCACGCAATCGCCATTTGCCCCGGAATGGGACATCGTATCGCGAGGCCCGCGTTTGACGGGCCGCCTGGGATGGATGCGGATGGCTTGCGAACGGAGAAGTGCGGCGCGACGTCAGGATGTGGACGGGCTGCGCGGCCTGCTGATCGGCATGGGCCTCTCCGGCGCCCTGTGGGCGGGCATGCTCGGCATGGTGCAGCGCCTGATCGGCTGAGCGAAGGCTCTCCGCCCCACCCGCGTCATCGCGCCGGCGCCACCGCGATCCCCCATGGGCCGGCGCCCGCCGGGATCGTCGCGGCCGCCCGCATCGTCCTGCTGTCGATGACGCTCACGTCGTTCGAGGGGCCGTTGGCGGTGTAGAGCAGCCGCCCGTCGGGGCTCGCCGCGATGCCCCACGGCCGCTTGCCCGCCGGCGCCGTGCCGGCCACCGCCAGCGTGGCGCTGTCAACCGCCAGCACCGTGCCGCCGCGGCCGGTGGAGATGTAGAGCCGGGCGCCGTCCGGCGAGGGTGCGATGCCCATCGGCTTCACGCCGTTCCCCGCCAGCACCTTCGATCGCGAGACGCGCAGCGTGCGCGTGTCGATCGCGCTCAGCAGCCCGTCCGCCTCGCCGGCGACCCAGGCCGTCGCCCCGTCCGGCGAGAAGGCCACGTTGCGCGGCCGCTGCCCGGCCGGGATCGTCGCCAGCGGCTTCAGGGTGGCGGTGTCCACCACCGTGACCGCGCCGTCGCTCTCGGAGGTGAACCAGGCGCGGGTGCCGTCGGCGCCGATCGCCACGCCCTCCGGCTCGCCGCCCACGGCGATCGCGGCGAGCGTGCGGCCCGTCTTCGCATCGAGCACGATCGCCCGGCCGCTATCCTCGCTGGCGACGAAGATGCGTCCGTCGGCCGAGATCACCGCCTGTTCCGGATCGGAGACGCCGCGCACCACGCGCACCACCTTGCGGCTGGCGACGTCGAACAGGGCGATGCCGTCCGCGCTCTTGTCCGGCGGCGGCAGTCTGCTCTCGTCGACGCTCGGCCCGGCGATGGGCGAGCCGCTGAGCGCGATCACCAGCGTCGTCCCGTCCGGCGACAGGCGGATGCCGCGCGGCCGCTTGCCCACCGGCACCGTGGCGACCACCTTGCGCGTGGCGCCGTCGATGATCGTCACGTCGCCCGATCGCTCGTTGGTGGCATAGACCATGTAGCCGGCGGGCGTCGCCGCCTTCGGCTCGCGCCCGCATCCCGTCAGGGCGGCGAGCGCCGCAGACAGCGCGAGCATCGTCCTGGCCGTGGCACCGTGCGTCATCGTCGCGTCCTCGTCTTGCGTGCGGTCATGCGGAAAGGGTGCGGCC
The DNA here is from genome assembly GCF_009739515.1 of Sphingomonas profundi. Classification (NCBI taxonomy): domain Bacteria; kingdom Pseudomonadati; phylum Pseudomonadota; class Alphaproteobacteria; order Sphingomonadales; family Rhizorhabdaceae; genus Alterirhizorhabdus; species Alterirhizorhabdus profundi. The sequence goes on along the minus strand of NZ_CP046535.1, from coordinate 3,280,174 downwards.
GAGAACGCGCCCGACCGCGTCCAGCGACGCGCGCTGGGCTGCGGCGCACAGCGCCAGCGGATCCTCCACGGCGCGGCCGAGCGCCTGCTCGAAGGCCGCGCGATCGGCGGCGGCGGTGTAGTCGACGCGCCGGTCCGCGCCGAGATTGGACTGGAAGATGCCGGCCGCGCTCACCGGCAGGAAATCCTCGTAGACGATCGGATCGCACAGGATCTGGCCGTGCGCGACCAGATCCTCCAACCCGGCGTCCGCCGCCGCCGCTGCTGCGCCGTCGGCCGCGCGGTAGCGGAAGAAGGCGAGGCCCTGCCGCCGCAGCGCCGCCCAGTCGTCCGGCAGGTCCAGCGCGCCGCCGTTGCCGATCCACGCATCGTAGCGCGCCTGGCCGGCGGCGGTCAGCGCCACGCCGCGCTGCTCCACCTCGCCGAAGCGGGCGGTGTGGCTGCCGGCGGCGTCCGCCGCGTCGTCGGTGAAGGCGATGCGCTCCTCCAGCGCGGTGAAGCTCGTCTGGCGCAGCAGCACCGGGCAGCGGCGCTTGGGCGGCCCCTCGATCGTCTGCTTGGCGGCCATGCCGCGCGCCGGCATCTCCGCCTGCACCGCATCGATATCCAGCACGCGCGGCGTCAGATGGTTGATGTGCGGCCCCTTGAAGCTCACCACGTCGGCCACCAGCCGATGCGCGGCGAGCAGGCGGCGGTAGGTGTCGCGCGGCACGGTGGCGTGGGCGTGCCAGCGGAACGTCTCCAGCAGCGCCGCCACGAACGCCGCCGCGTCGACCTCGCTCAGGCCGCCCTCGCGCTCGGCCCGCGCGATCAGGGCGAGCGCCGCCGGCGTGACGATGCGGCGGCGTGCCAGGATCGCCGCCGCCTCCGCCCGCAGCGCCGGGTCCGCGATCAGCTCCAGCCGCAGCAGCGAGGTGAACACGCGGAATGGGCTGACGGTCAGCGCCGTCTCCTCCACCGCGCGGAACGCCGTGGCGTGGACCGGCACGCCGGCCGGCGCGAGATCGTAGTAGCCGACCGGCGCCATCCCCATCACGGCAAAGGCGCGCGCGATGGTGGCGAGCTCGTCCGCCGTGCCGACGCGGATGGCGCCGTGCCGCTCGCCCGCCAGCCGCGCCGTCTCGCCCGATCGGGCCATGCGCTCCGCCAGCGCCGGGTCGCCCGCCAGCACCCGCCGGTTCACCGCCGCGACGAGATCGGTGAGCGCGCGATACTGCGGCACCTCCTGCGCGTACATCAGCGACATCGCGGCGGCGAAGGCGGCGCGGATCGCGTGCGGCGGCTGGAAGCGGTCGGTGGCAGGCGGCATGCGGCGCGACTCTCCGGATGGTCAATCTTCTATCTAGGCCCGCAATCGCGCGACGTAACGCCCCTCAAAGGGTGCGACTGGCGCCACGCGCGATCCTCTGCTACGGGGCGCAGCGATATCGGAGCGGGGAGGGTGGAGATGATCACATGTCCGCGCGCGCCGCTCCCGGGCCGATGGGGCGCCGCCCGCTCCTGATCCGCGGACGCCGCCGGCGCCCGCTCGATCCGCCCCCGCCCACTGACGCATGCAACAGGAGCGCGCGGCCCGGCCGCGCGGCACCCCGATGAGCCACCCGCCTGCCCGCGACACGAAGTCCGCCATGGGCCATGTGTTCGCCTTCACCTTCGCCCACTGGCGCCGCCGGCCGCTGCTGGCCGGCGGCATCGGCCTGACGATGTCGCTGGCGACCGTCACCGAGATCTTCGTGCCGCTCTATGCCGGCCGGCTGATCGATGCCCTGTCGCTAGGGTCGGCCGGCCGCCCGGCGGCGCTATCCGCCTTCGTCGCGATGCTGGCGCTCGGCCTGGCGATGGTCGTGCTGCGCCACCTCGCCTGGTGGGGCGTGGTGCCGCTGACCCTGGGCATGATGCGCGACGTGGCGCAGGATGCCTTCCACCGCGTCCAGCGCCTCTCGACCGACTGGCACGCCAACAGCTTTGCCGGATCGGTGGTGCGCAAGGTGACGCGCGGCATGTGGTCGCTCGATACGCTGAACGACGTGGTGCTGCTGGCGCTGCTGCCGTCGGTGGTGGTGCTGCTCGGCTCCATGCTGCTGCTCGGCCTGCACTGGCCGGTGCTGGGGCTGGTGATGGCGATCGGCGCCACCGCCTATGTCGCCCTCACCGTCACGCTCGCCACGCGCTACATCGCGCCCGCCTCGCGCCTGTCGAACGCGTGGGACACGCGGATCGGCGGCGCGCTGGCGGATGCGATCGGCACGAACGCGGTGGTGAAGGCGTTCGGCGCCGAATCGCGCGAGGATGCGCGGCTGGCGCAGGTGATCGCCAAGTGGCGGCGGCGCACCGCGCGGACGTGGATGCGCCACACCTATAGCGGCACGGGCCAGCTCGCCCTGCTCTGGCTGGTGCGCGCCGGCGTGACCGGCACCGCCCTGTGGCTGTGGTGGCGCGGCCAAGCGAGCGCCGGCGACGTCGCCTACGTGCTGACGAGCTACCTCGTCGTCCACGGCTATCTGCGCGACATCGGCCAGCATGTGCACCACCTGCAGCGATCGGTGAACGAGATGGAGGAGCTGGTGCGGCTGCATGCCGAGCCGATGGCCATCGCCGATGCCGCCGATGCCGCGCCGATCCGTATCGAGGCGGGGGCGATCCGCTTCGCCGACGTGACGTTCCGCTACGGCGGTCACGCGACGCCGCTGTACGAGCGGCTGGACGTGACGATCCCGGCCGGGCAGCGCGTGGGCCTGGTCGGCCGGTCCGGCTCCGGCAAGACGACGTTCGTCAAGCTCGTCCAGCGGCTCTACGACGTGACCGGCGGCGCCGTGACGATCGACGGGCAGGATGTGCGCCACGCGACCCAATCCTCGCTGCGCGCGCAGATCGCGATCGTGCCGCAGGAGCCGGTGCTGTTCCACCGCACCCTGGCGGAAAACATCGCTTATGCCCGGCCCGATGCGACCCAGGCCGAGATCGAGCAGGCGGCGCGCCTGGCGAACGCGCACGACTTCGTCGCCCGCCTGCCGCGCGGCTACCGCACCCTGGTGGGGGAGCGCGGAGTGAAGCTGTCCGGTGGGGAGCGGCAGCGGGTGGCGCTGGCGCGCGCCTTCCTGGCCGATGCGCCGATCCTGATCCTGGACGAGGCGACCTCCAGCCTCGATTCGGAATCGGAGGCGCTGATCCAGCAGGCGATCGAGCGGCTGATGGCCGGGCGCACCGCCATCGTGATCGCCCACCGCCTCTCCACCGTGCGCGCGCTGGACCGCATCCTGGTGTTCGATGCCGGCCGCATCGTCGAGGATGGCGATCATGCCGCGCTGCTGGCGGCCGCCGACGGCCACTATCGCCGCCTGTTCGATCGGCAGGCCGGCATCGTCGATCCGCTGCCGCTGCGCGAGGATGCGTGAGCCGGCGGCCGACGACGACGCGGATCTTCTTCGACGGCGGCTGCCGGCCCAACCCCGGCCCGATCGAGGTGGCGGCGGTGGTGCGCGGCGTGGCCCACATCCGTGACGGGCTGGGCTGCGGCGACAACAATGTGGCCGAGTGGCTGGCGCTGCGCCACGCGGCCGACATCGCCTGCGCGCTCGGCCTGGACGATGTCGAGTTCGTCGGCGATTCGACCGTGGTGGTGGAGCAGGCGAGCGGCCGCCGGCCGTGCCGCAGCGGGGCGTTGCGGGCGCAGCGCGCGGCCTTTGCCGCCGCCGTCGCCGGCATCGCCCGCGTCCGCCTGCGGCATGTGCCGCGATCGCGCAACCTGGCCGGCATCGCCCTTGATGCCCGCCGCCGCTAGGCCGGATCGACATTGAGCGAACCAAGTCGATTTGCTCGCATTTTATGCACACCGCTCATCCTGAGGAGCCATTGAGCGTGTCGAAATGGCGTCTCGAAGGACATGGAAGATCCTTCGAGACGGGTCTTCGCCTTCGCTCAGCCCCTCCTCAGGAGGAGCGGACATGCAAAAAGCTGAATGTTGATCCGGCCTAGAGCGGCTTCCACGCAGGTGGAACCGCCCCGGGCGGGCGATCAGCCGCCGAGCACGTTGATCGTGAAGGCGAGCACGCCGATGTTGAAGACGAACGCGATCAGCCCGTGGGCCAGCGCGACGCGGCGGATCTGCGCGCTCTCGATATCGATGTCGGACGTCTGGAAGGTCATGCCCATCGTGCAGGAGAAATAGAGCAGATCCCAGTAGGTCGGCTCGTCCGTGCCCGGTACGTCGAGGCCGCCGCGATCCTTGCCGTCCTCGCCCGCGAGATAGAAGAGATGGCCGTAGTGCAGCGCATAGACGACGTTGCTGAACGCCCAGGCGAGCATCAGCGTCGCCACGATCAGCGCGACGGCCAGCGGCTTCGGCCCGCCCGCCTCGCCCAGCTCGGCGGCGATCGCCACCAGGATCACGACGGTGACGCCCACGGTGATCGCCAGCAGGCCGGCGCGATTGGCGTCGTTGCGCGCGGCGGAGCGGCGCATCTCCTCGGGCGAATCGTCCAGCAGCGGGATGCAGGCGACGAGGAAGACGAGGGCGGCGACATCGAAGCCGGCCATCACGCCGTGCCGCCAGCCGAGCAGCGGGACGCCGGCGGCGATGCCCGCGACCGCCGCCAGCGCGAACAGCACGAAGCGCGGCGGCGCGATGCGGTGGCCAAGGCCGGTGGTCGATCGTGCCATCCATCTCTCCGCCGGACGTGAGGCGCCGGGTGCGCCATGACCCGATACAGCCCCGCCGCCGATCGCGTCACATGAATTGACGGACATGGCCGCCTCCGCCATCCCCCGCCCCGGCGGCGATGGGGGTATGGCGATGGCGTGGATGTGGCTGATCCTGGGCGGCTGCTTCGAGGTGGGCTTCACCACCTGCCTGCGCTTCGTCGACGGCTTCCGCAATTTCGGCTGGACGGCGGGCTTCCTCGCCTCGGTCGGCACCAGCATGGCGCTGCTGGAGGTCGCGTCCCGCACGATCCCGATGGGCACCGCCTATGCGGTGTGGGGCGGCATCGGCGCGCTCGGCACCGTCATCGTCGGCATCGTCTGGTTCGGCGAGCCGGCGAACGCGCTGCGGCTGGCGCTGATCGTGGCGCTGGTGGGCTGCATCGCCGGGCTGAAGCTGGCCGGCGGCGCGCACTGAGCGCCGCCGATCGGATCACTTCTCGGCGAGGCTCTGGCTGACGCCCTCGTCGGTGCCGTGCTTCTCCTTGGCGATCTTCGCCGCCTCGATCGCCTCGACGATGATGCGACGCGCCTCGGTGGCGTCGCCCCACGCGCCGACGCGGACCCACTTCTTGGCTTCCAGATCCTTGTAGTGGGTGAAGAAATGCTCGATCTGCTGCATCACGATCAGCGGCAGATCGCTGCTCTCGTTGACCTTCTCGTAATAAGGGAAGGTGCCGTCCACCGGCACGGTCAGCAGCTTCTCGTCGCCGCCGGCCTCGTCCTCCAGCTTCAGCACCGCGATCGGCCGCACGCGCACCACGCAGCCCGGGATGAACGGGGAGCGGGCGACCACCAGCGCGTCCAGCGGATCGCCGTCCGGCGACAGGGTGTGCGGCACGAAGCCGTAATTCGCCGGATAGCGCATCGGCGTGTGCAGGATGCGATCGACGAACAGCGCACCCGATTTCTTGTCGAACTCATATTTCACCGGCTCGCCGCCGACCGGCACCTCGATGATGACGTTGAGGGTTTCCGGCGGATTTTCGCCGATCGGGATGAGATCGATGTTCATGCGGCAGTGCAGTATAAGCGGATCGCTGCAATCTCAAGACGAAAGCGTGGCCGCCGGCGTTTCGTTACCGGGCGGCGGGACGATTCGCTTCATTGTGGCGCCAACCTGTTCTAGAGGGCTGCGCGATGAGCAAGCCCGCCACCCCCCAGGCCGTCCGCGGCACGCAGGACATGCTCGGCGAGCAGGCCGAGCGGTTTGATGCCGTGGTGCGCGGCTTCGATCGCCTGCGCCGCCTCTACGGTTTCGGCCGCGTCGAGGTGCCGGTGTTCGAGGCGACGGCCGTGTTCGCCCGATCGCTGGGCGAGACGACCGACGTCGTCTCCAAGGAGATGTATACGTTCGAGGATCGCGGCGGCGATTCGCTGACCCTGCGGCCGGAGTTCACCGCCGGCATCGCCCGCGCCTATCTGACCGAGGGCTGGCAGCAGCATGCGCCGCTGAAGGTGGCGACGCACGGGCCGCTGTTCCGCTACGAGCGGCCGCAGAAGGGCCGCTTCCGCCAGTTCCACCAGCTGGACGCCGAGGTGATCGGCGCGGCCGAGCCGGCGGCCGACGTGGAGCTGCTGGTGCTCGCAGCGCACCTGCTGGACGAGCTGGGCATCGCCGACGGCGTGACCCTGACGCTGAACACGCTGGGCGACACGGCGACGCGCGACGCGTGGCGGGCGGCGCTGGTCGCCCACTTCACCGCGCATCGCGACGCGCTCTCGCCCGAGAGCGTCGACCGGCTCGCGCGCAACCCCTTACGCATCCTGGACAGCAAGGATCCGCGCGACCGGCCGGTGGCGGATGCCGCGCCGTCGATCGACGCGCACATGTCGGCCGAGGCCGGCGCCTTCTTCGAGCGGGTGACGGGCGGGCTGGAGGCGGCGGGCGTCGCCTGGACGCGCGACGCCCGGCTGGTGCGCGGGCTCGATTACTACCGCCACACCGCCTTCGAGTTCGTGACCGACCGGCTCGGCGCGCAGGGCACCGTGCTGGGCGGCGGGCGCTATGACGGGCTGATCGAGGCGCTTGGCGGGCCGCACACGCCGGCGGTGGGCTGGGCGGCCGGGATCGAGCGGCTGGCGATGCTGATCGATCCGCCGGCGCCCGAGCATGTGACGGTGGCGCTGGTGCCGATGGGGGCGGCGGCCGAGGCGGCGGCAATGCGCCTGCTGGCGGACCTGCGGCGCCAGGGCATCGCCGCCGACATGGCCTACAAGGGCAACATGAAGAAGCGGCTGCACAAGGCGGACGCGACCGGCGCGCGCTACGCCGCGATCATCGGCGACGACGAGCTGGCGAGCGGCGAGGTGGGCCTCAAGGATCTCGCCAACGGCAGCCAGCAGTGGGTGCGGCTGGATGCGCTGGCGGCGGCGGTGGTGGCGCACTGATGGCGAGCATCCCGCTGGCGCGCATCCGCCAGATCGAGGCGCGGCGCGACGAACTGCAGAGCGAGATGGCGCGCGGCGACCTGGCGGCCGAACGCTTCGTCGCGCTGTCGAAGGAATATGCCGAGCTGGAGCCGGTGGCCCAGGCGGCGGGCGAGGTGCGGCGGCTGCGGCAGGAGGCCGATTCGCTGCGCCACATGACGGAGGATGGCGACGAGGAGCTGCGCCAGATGGCCTCCGAGGAGCTGCACGAGAACGGCGCCGCGCTGGCGGTGGCCGAGCGCGGCCTTGCCCTGGCGCTGCTGCCGCGCGATGCGGCGGATGCGAAGCCGGCCATGCTGGAGATCCGCGCCGGCACCGGCGGCGACGAGGCCGCCCTGTTCGCCGGCGACCTGTTCCGCATGTACCAGCGCTACGCCGAGGATCGCGGCTGGAAGGTGGAGCCGATCTCCGCCAGCGCCGCCGATCTGGGCGGCTACAAGGAGGTCATCGCCTCGGTGACGGGCACGGGCGTGTTCGCCCGGCTGAAGTTCGAGAGCGGCGTCCATCGCGTGCAGCGCGTGCCGGCCACCGAGAGCGGCGGGCGCATCCACACCTCCGCCGCCACCGTGGCGGTGCTGCCGGAGGCCGAGGACGTGGACATCCAGATCGACGACAAGGATCTGCGGATCGACGTCTACCGCTCGTCCGGCCCCGGCGGCCAGTCCGTCAACACCACCGACAGCGCGGTGCGCATCACCCATCTGCCGAGCGGCCTGGTGGTGATCCAGCAGGACGAGAAATCGCAGCACAAGAACAAGGCGAAGGCGCTGAAGGTGCTGCGCACCCGGCTGTACGAGCAGGAGCGGGAGCGGCTGGACAGCGCCCGCGCCGGCGCCCGCCGGTCGATGGTCGGCTCGGGCGATCGGTCGGAACGGATCCGCACCTACAATTTCCCGCAGGGGCGCGTCACCGATCACCGCATCAACCTGACACTGCACCGCCTGCCCGAGATACTGGAGGGGCCGGGCCTGGACGAGGTCGTCACCGCGCTGATCGCCGAGGACGAGGCGGCACGGCTGGCCAATCTCGACGGGTGACGACGCGGCCGGACAGCGGATGAACGCGATCGCGCTCGCGCTGCGCGATGCCGCCGCGGCACTCTCGCCCGTCACGCAGACGCCGCGCCTGGATGCCGAACTGCTGATGGCGCACGCGCTTGGCATCCCGCGCGAGGCGCTGCTGCTCGGGCGGCACGACGGGGCGGTTCCGCCGGGGTTCGCCACCCTGCTGGCCCGCCGGCTGCGGCACGAGCCGATCGCCTACATCACCGGCACGCGCGCCTTCTGGACGATCGACCTGGCCGTCGGCCCCGGCGTGCTGGTGCCGCGCGCGGACAGCGAGACCCTGATCGAGGCGGCGGTGGAGCATTTCGCCGGCACGTCCGGCCCGCGCACCATCCTGGATCTCGGCACCGGATCGGGCGCACTGCTGCTGGCCGCGCTCGATCAGTGGCCGGAGGCGACCGGCATCGGCATCGATGCCTCCGATACCGCGATCAAGGTGGCGCGCGGCAATGTGCGACGCCTCGGCATGACGGGGCGGGCGCGGATCCTGTCCGGCGGATGGACCGGGACGGGCGGGGCGCACGATCTCATCCTCTGCAACCCGCCCTACGTCGCCACCGGAGACACGCTGCCGCCCGAGGTGCGCGACTTCGAGCCGGCTTCCGCACTGTTCGCCGGCGCCGACGGCCTCGACGATTATCGCCGGATCGCGCCGCTGATCGGCGGCCAGATCGCGCCCGGCGGCATCGCCGCGATCGAGATCGGTCATGCGCAGGCCGTCGCGGTAACGGCGTTGCTGCGGGCGGAGGGATTGCCCGCGCGGGTGCGCCGCGATCTGGCCGGGCACGATCGCTGTATTATTGTGTATCCGGTACGGCTTTAGCCAAATACCGCTTGGATTTTGACAGAGCCATGCCTAAATGGCGCGCAGGATAAAGGCTCTTGCGAGCAGAGCGGCGTTGCCGAGCCTTCTAGCCGATCCCCAATGGCTGCGCTGCCGAGCAGGTGGCGTGCGAGAGGTGGACGCGCCGGACCGCATCGCGGATCGTGCGCCGGCGTGATGATGCGCATGGGGCGGGATCCGCGCAGGATCGCGTTCCATGACGGTGGGTCGCGAGGATATTCGGGGGCGGACCTCGGCGATGTGGCATCCGTCCGGGGCGGGACCGGGCGCCAGCATTCGTCCGGTAAGTGCCCGGGCGGCCAGTATTCGTCCGGGAAGTGCCCGGACAGGCAGCATTCGTCCGGGACGGGCCCGGACAGGCAGTGGTGAGCAGAAACCACCAGTGACGAAGGCAGCGAAAAGTTGATCAACAATCGTCAGAACGGTCGACGTCGTGGTCGGACCGGCGGGGCCCCGCGTCCGAACGGCGCGGGCGGCGCCCCCGATCGGGGCAGCCGGCTGGACAATCGGGCGCGCGGCAATGCCAGCCAGCTCCACGAGAAGTACAAGACCCTCGCCCGCGATGCCCAGATGCAGGGCGATCGCGTGATGACCGAATATTATCTTCAGTTCGCCGATCATTATTTCCGCGTGCTGAGCGAGACGCGTTCCCGCTTCGACGAGCAGCAGCAGCGCCGCGAGCGGTTCGACGGCCAGGCCGACGGGCAGGGCGACGAGGATGACGGCGACTTCGCCGAGATGAACGGCGACGACCGCTTCGACGATCGCCCGGCCGAGCGGCAGCAGCCGCAGCGCGGGCAAGACTGGAGCCAGGAGCGCGGCGGCGAGCGGGACGGCAACCGCGCCGACAGTCGCGAGGGCTATCGCGACGGCAATCGTTCCGACGGCAATCGCGGCGACGCGAGCCGCAGCGACGGCAATCGCCCGGACGGCAATCGCGCCGAGGCCGGTCGCGGTGACGAGTATCGCGCCGAGAACGGTCGCGGCGGCAATCGCGACCGGCAGGAGCGCGGCGACGAGAGCCGCGAATATCGCCAGCCGCGCGAGGCCCGCGACGGCAATCGCGAGCAGCGCGACGGCCGCGAGCAGCGTGACAGCCGCGAGCAGGCGCCCCGCGAGCAGGCCGCCCGTGACCATGCCCTTCGCGATCAGGCTTCGCGGGATCAGGCGCCGCGCGAGCAGGCCCCCCGTGAGGCAGCCGACGGCCGAGAGCCGCGCCCGCCGCGCGCCCGCCGTGGCCTGAACGAGCGGCGCGACGGCCAGCAGCGCGGCACGGAGGAAGCCGTCGAGGCTCGGCCTGTCGCCGCCGAGCCGACGCCGCCGGTGATCGCCGCGCCCGCCGCCGCCGCGCCCCTCGCCGCCGCCGACGTGCCTGCCGAACTGCCGCTCGACACGCCGCCGGCGGCCGAGCGTCGCCCGCGCGGCCGCCCGCGCAAGGTGGCCGCTCCGCTCGAGCCGGTCGCCGCGGAAGGCGGCGCCGACGAGCGGATCGAGATGGACCGGCTGCCGCCGTCCCTCTCCGCTGAAACACCGGCCGATGGCGAGGAGCGGCCCCGCCGCCGCACCCGCCGCCCGCGCGGCGAGACCGCGCCCGTCGACGCCTGACGGGGGAACCTGCACCGGGGAACCTGCACCGGGGAAGGGGCGGATCGGCACGGCCGGTCCGCCCCTTCCTGCGTCTCGGGCAGTCCGCCGCCGCGCTCAGTCGCGCCAGCTGCGATCCTTGCGATCGACCAGCCGCACCATCGCCGCGAAGTCGGCCTCGCCGGCGCCGCCGGGTTTCCCGAGCTTGCCCGCATCGCGCTGGTGCACGGCGAGCACTTCCGCCGGGATCTCGCGCAGGCCGCCCATCGGCGCCGCCGCCATCTGGATCTCGCAGGCGCGCTGCAACGCCCACATCCGCAGGAACGCCTCCGGCACGGTCGATCCCATCGCCAGCAGGCCGTGATTGCGCAGGATCATCAGCCGCCGCCGGCCAAGGCTGGCGATCAGCCGCGGCGCCTCGTCCGCGCGCACGGTGATGCCCTCGAAATCATGATAGGCGACCTTGCCGGCGAGCTGGCCGGCGTAGAAATTGGTGATCGACAGCCCGTCCTCCAGGCAGGCCACGGCCATGCCGGCGGTGGTGTGGGTGTGCATCACGCACTGCGCATCCGGCACGTGCGCGTGAAAGGCGGCGTGCTGGACGAAGCCGGCGAGGTTGACGCCCCACTCCGACGGGGCCAGCAGATTGCCCGCCAGATCGACCTTCACGAGGTTCGATGCCGTCACCTCGCTGAAGTGCAGGCCGAAAGGGTTGATGAGGAACGCCTCCGGCTCGCCCGGCACGGCCAGGGTGATGTGGTTGTAGATCATCTCCACCCAGCCGAGATGATCGAACACGCGGTAGCAGGCGGCCAGCTGCTGCCGCGCGGCCCACTCCTCCGCACCGATCGCCTGCCCGGATCGTGACGTTTCGATAGCCGTGGCCATATCCGTCTCCTGCTTTATGCTCTGCGCCATGCTCCGCCTGGCGATCCGCTTCATCCACCCGATGCCGCGCGCTGTCGAGCGGGGATGCCCGGGCTGATGCTGGCGCTGCTGATCGCGCTGGCGGTGGCCGGCTTGATCGCGCACCGGCGGCAGGCGCGGCGAATAGACGCGCTGGCGGCGGAGGTGCGATCGCTGCGGGCGATCATGGCGGCGACGTCGCCGCCCGCGACACAGGTGGCGGCGGAGCGCGTCCTGCCGCCTGCGCCCATCGCCGAGCCGGCGCATCACGTGCCGCCCGTCACCGCGCCCGTGCCGGAGATGGCGGAGCCCGCGGCGCCGCGCAGGCAGGCCGCTCCGCCGCGGCCGCCGCGCGAGCCGCTGGCCGCGCGCCTCGCCGGCGTCGGGTTCGAGCAGATCGTCGGCGGGCGCCTGCCGATCTGGGTGGGTGGTGCTGCGCTGGCGATCGCCGGCTTCTATCTGGTGGCGCTGGCGATCGATGCCGGGCTGCTGGCGCCGCCGGTGCGCGTGGGGCTGGCGCTGCTGTTCGGCGTGGGCCTGATCGCCGCGTCGGAGGGCGCCGGCCGCTGGCGCATCGTGGCGGAGGACGAGCGGGTGGCGCAGGCGCTGGCCGGTGCCGGCATCGCCAGCCTCTACGCCGCCGCCTATCTGGGCAGCGCGATATACGGCCTGATCGGCGCGGTGCCCGCCTTCGTGCTGACGGTGCTGGTGACGGCGGCGGCGCTGGTGCTGGCGCTGCGGCGCGGGCCGCCGACCGCGATCATGGGCCTGATCGGCGGTTTCGCCGCGCCGCTGCTGGCGACGGGCGGCGATGCGGTGGTGCCGCTGCTCGCCTATCTCGGCCTGCTTTCCGCCGGGCTGTTCGCGCTGGCGATCCGCCGCAACTGGATGTGGCTGGCGGTGGCGACCTCGGGCGGCAGCTTCCTGTGGCTGCTGGCGCTGATCGCGGACGGCGCCAGCCTTGCCGCCGGGCTGTTCGTCCTCGCCTTCGCCGCCGCCTCGGCGCTCGCGCTGCCGGCATCGGCCACGGCGGCGTCGCCGGCGCGGGCGGCGCTGCTGCGCGGGGCGCCGGTGGCGCTGGGCCTCGTCGAGCTGGCCGGGCTGATCCCCGCGTCGGGCTTCGGCATCGAGGGGTGGGGCCTCTACCTCGCGCTCTCGGCCGGGGCGATCGTGCTGGCGTGGCGCGATGCGCGGCTCACCGGGCTGGTGGCGGGGGCGCTGGGCCTGTCGCTAGCGGCGCTGGCCTCGGCGACGGGGGCCGGCGGGCCGCAGCACGCGATACCGGGCGCGATCGGCATCGCGCTGCTGTTCGGCGGCGCCGGCCACGCGCTAGGCCGGCGGGCAGGCGACGGCTGGGGCTGGGCGGCGATCGGCGGCGTGGCGCTGCTGGCGCCGTTCGCGCTGATGCGGCTGGATCGCGGCGCCCTGCTGGCGGACGGCGGCTGGGGCCTGCTGGCGCTGCTGCTGGCGCTGGCGCCGCTGCATCTCGCCTGGCGATCGCGCGGGGCGGGGCGGGCCGTGGCGCCGTTCGATCGCACGCTGCAGATCGCCACCGCGACGGCATCGCTGCTGGCGGCCGCCGCCACCGCCGATCTCCTGCCCGAAACGATCGTGCCGCTGGCGCTGGCGGCGATTGCGCTGGCGCTGGCGGAGGCGGGCCGGCGCACCGGCGACGGCGGGCTGGCGGTGCAGTCCGCGATGGCGGCCGGCGTCGCGTGGCTGGCGATGGCCGCGCTGGCGCCGGGCACGATCGCGGCGCTGGCGCGATCGCTGGGCGGGGCGCACGTGCTGCTGCCCGATCTGCCCGCGCCGGGGGTGGCGGTGCGCGTGCTGCTGCTGCCCGCCAGCGTGCTGGCCGCGGCGGCGTGGCGCTGTGGCGGCGAGCGGGCGCGGCGGGCGATCGCGACCGCCGCCGCTACGGGCGCGATCGCCGGCCTCTACGTGCTGGCCAAGCGGCCGCTGGCGATCGGCAGCGAGGCGGCGTTCGTCGCCCGCGGCTTCCTGGAGCGGGCGATCCTCACCCAGGCGCTGCTGGCGGCGGGCGCGGTCGTGGCGGCGCGATCGGCCGTCGTCGGGCGCGGGCTTGTCCTGCTCGGCCTGGCGCGGATCCTGTGGTTCGATCTGCTGCTGCTGAACCCGGCGTTCGTCGCCCAGTCCGTCGGCGCGTGGCCGATCGCCAACCTGCTGGCGCTGCACTTCGGCCTGGCCGTGGCGTGGCTGGCGCTGGCTTGGCGGCGCGAGGAGGGAGCGGCGCGCAACGGCATGCTCGCGGCGCTGGTGGCGGTGGCGCTCGGCGGGGCGCTGCTGCTGGTGCGGCAGCTGTTCCACGGCGACGTGCCGGCCTACGGCGCCGTCTCCCGCGCGGAGTTCTACGGCTATTCGGTGGCGGCGCTGGCGGTGGCGCTGGCCCTGCTGGGCTGGGGCGCGCGGGGCGGCGACCGGACGATGCGGATCGCCGGCCTCGGCCTGCTCACTCTGGTGTCGCTGAAGGTGTTCCTCGTCGATGCGGCCGCGCTGCAGGGCATATTGCGCGCGCTCTCCTTCCTGGGCCTGGGCTTGGCGCTGATCGGCATCGGCTGGGCCTATGGCCGCTTCCTGGGCCGCGCCAACCCGGCGCCGCCGCCCTTTTCCGGTTGAAGAATCGCGGGTGCGCTGGTAGGGGCACCGCCTTGCGCCGCGGGTTACGCCCCGCGACGGATCCTATTGCGTGCGGCCTCGGCGCACGGATGTGACCGGAGATTGACTTTCCTATGCAGATTCTCGTCCGCGACAACAATGTCGATCAAGCCCTCCGCGCGCTCAAGAAGAAGCTGCAGCGCGAGGGCGTCTATCGCGAGATGAAGCTGCGCCGTCACTATGAGAAGCCCTCGGAGAAGCGCGCGCGCGAGCGTGCCGCCGCGATCCGCCGCGCCCGCAAGCTGGAGCGCAAGCGGATGGAGCGTGACGGCGTCCGGTAAGCTTGCCTGACCGCCCGGCAGCGGGCAGGATCATCGCAACCGCCACTCCGTTGAAGCGAGCCGCCTTCCATGTCGACCGTCACCGCCGTGCCCCTGCGCCCGATCGCCAAGGGATCGCTGACCAAGCTGTGGGTGGGCATCGGCCTGCTGGCGGCGGCGGGCGTCGGCCTCGCCTGGCACACCACGGCCGCGCAGGTGGCGATGGCGACGCCGCCGGCCGAGTTCCTGGCGCGGAACGCCAAGCGGTCGGACGTGAAGACGACGCCGTCGGGCCTGCAATATCAGGTGATCCGCGAGGGATCCGGCCCGCGCGCGACGGCGCAGGACGTGGTGCTGGTCGATTATGACGGCAAGCTGGCGAACGGCCAGACGTTCGACGCCAGCGCCCGCCACGGCGGCCCGGCGACGCTGCCGGTCGGCGGCCTGATCCCCGGCTGGGTCGAGGGGCTGCAGCTGATGAACCAGGGCGCGAAGTACCGCTTCTGGATCCCGCCGGAGCTCGGCTACGGCCCGCAGGGCGCCGGCGACGGCGTGATCCCGCCGAACGCCCTGCTGGTGTTCGACGTCGATCTTCAGGCGATCATGCCGCGCAACGCGATGGGCATGGGCGGCATGGGAATGGGTGGCATGGGTGGCATGGGCGGTTCGCCGCATGGCGGCATGCCCGGGCAGTAGTCTGCGCCCCTACCGGTCATGCGAAAGGGCCGCCGGTGGATGCACCGGCGGCCCTTTCGCGTGACTGGGTATCCTCACCATGTCCGGCGGTCGTGCGGACCTGGTCACGACCCTGCCGTCCCCTCTGCAACATAGTATGTGTGCGAAGGGCAGCGGCCGGCATGTACCGGCCGCCTCGCATCGTGCGGCCATCCTCTACGGCACCTGCCGCAAGCGTCCCTGCCGCGCCGGCCTGTTCAGGACCTGGCGGCATCCTCCGCCGCATTGTCCGATCGTTCTTCCAGCAGCACCTTGATCATCGCCACCATCGGATCGGCGAGCGCCAGGCCCAGGATGCCGAACAGCGCGCCGAACAGGATCTGCGCGCCTAGCACCAGCGCCGGCGCGAGATCGACCGAGCGCTTGGCCACCATCGGCACGATCAGATAGCCGTCCACCACCTGCACGACGCAGTAGATGACGATCGCCCAGATGCCCGTATCGAAGCCGGCCGAGAAGCCGACCAGCACGATCAGCACGCCGGAGACGATCGCGCCGATGTTCGGCAGGAAGGCGAGCAGGCCGGTGAGGATGCCGAGCAGCGCCGCCATCGGCACGCCGGCGATCGCCAGCATCACGCCGGTGCCGACACCCTCCACCGCCATGCCGAGTAGGCGGCCGGCCATCAGCAGCCGCAGCGTGCGCCCCATCCGCGCCGAGGTCTGGTAGAAAGCGGAACGCTTGCCCATCGGCAGCATCCAGGCGATGCCACGCTCGTAGAGGCGCGGCTCTATCGCGATGAACACGCCGATCACGACGATCATGGCGAGGCTGGAGACGGCGCCGAGCGCGGTGCCCACCGCCGCCGTCACCTGGCCGAGCGATCCCATCAGCTGCTTGGCGATCTCCGCGCCGCCGCCGCCGACGCCGCCGGGCGGCACGAGGCCCATGCTCGTCCCCCAGCTGAGCAGGCGGTTGAGCTGGCTCATCACCACCGCCCGCAGCGTCTCGGCTTGGGAGGCGAGCTGCGAGCCGGCGAAGTAGAAGGTCCAGATGAGGAAGGCGAGGACCGAGAGGCAGACGATCGCGAGGCGGAAGCCGCGGCCGATCGGCAGGATGCGGCCGAGCAGGCGGGTGCCGCCATCCAGCATCGAGGCGAACACGAGGCCGCCGACGATCAGCAGCAGCGGCTGCGACAGCGCCCACAGCAGCACGACCGCCACGGCCAGGCCGATCCACACCGCCGCGCGGCGCAGCTCGTGACGGGTCAGCGGATTGCTGAAATCCGTCGGACCCGGTTCCTCGGGCGCTCTCGGCTCGACGGCTGTGCTCATGATGCCTCGCTTACTTCACATGCTCGGGCCGCAGGCTGGTGCCGGCGCGGCTGCCGCGCATGGCGGTGAACCAGCTCAACGGATTGAACAGGCTGGAAGTGCCATCGAGCGAGAAGGTGATGAATTCGGCCCGCCCGCCGATATTCTCGATCGGCATCGGGCCGCCGAGCCCGTGATTCTCCATCGACACGCGGCTGTCGGCGGACTGGTCGCGATTGTCGCCCATCAGGAACAGGTGGCCGGCCGGCACCTTCACCGGCGCCATGTCGTCCACCGGCGGAATGTCGCCGAGATCGATGGTGTTGTAGCTGACGCCGTTCGGCAGCGTCTCCCGCACCAGCGGCATCTGGCAGTAGAGCTTGCCGTCCGGCCCGGTGACGCGCAGCGGCGCGACCATGTCGGTATCGCACGGCACGTTGGCGTCCACCGGGATCATCGCGGGGGCGAGGAACTGTCGCTTCACCGGCACGCCGTTGATCGAGACGGTGCCGTCCTTCAGCGAGATCGTGTCGCCCGGCAGGCCGATCACGCGCTTGATATAGTCGGTATATTGGTCGCGCGGCTTGACGATCACGATGTCGCCGCGCTGCGGCGTATGGCCCAGCAGGCGGCCGGGGATGAACGGGATCGACAGATAATCGGGCTGGCCGAAGATGCGACCCAGCTCCAGCCCGATCGGGCCGGGGATGCGGGTGATGCTGGGCGAGACGTAGGACCAGCCGTAGGGGAATTTGGTGACGACCAGTCGATCGCCCTTGATGAGCGTGGGCATCATCGATTCGGACGGGATGTAGAAGGGCTTGGCGACGAAGCTGTGGAAGGCGAGCACCGCCAGCACCAGCCAGAACACGCCCTTGATCTCGCCCCACCAGTCCGTGCCCTTCTTCTCGGCGGGCGGGGTGCCGGCCGGGGCATCTGCGGGGGCGGGCGGCGGGGCCGGGGGTTCGGTGCTCATGATCCGTTCGCGATCGCTCACGCGATCTTCTCCTCGATGGGACGCGCGTAGAGGATGACGAACGCCTGCGCCCAGGGATGATCGTCTGTCAGGGTGAGATGGATGTCCACCGCGTGGCCCGGCGGCGTCAGCGCGTCAAGCCGCGCCTTCGCCCCGCCGGAGAGGGCGAGGGTGGGGGCGCCGGAGGGTGCGTTGACGACGCCGATGTCCTTCATGAACACGCCCGCGCGGAAGCCGGTGCCGACGGCCTTGGAGAATGCCTCTTTCGCGGCGAAGCGCTTGGCGTAGGTGGCGGCGCGGGTGAGCGTGCGGCGCTCCGCCTTCGCGCGTTCCGTGGCGGTGAAGACGCGGGCGACGAACCGCTCGCCGAAGCGATCGAGCGAACCCTGGATCCGCGCGATGTTGCAGAGATCGGAGCCGATGCCGACGATCATGACGCGGATCCGCCCCGGCACGGGGAGGGGAACCGCGCCCGGCGTGGTGGAGGGGGCGTGTGGCGTCGCGCCATATCGAAGGAAGTCGCGTCGCCGCGCTCCCCCTCCACCATCCTGCGGATGGTCCCCTTCCCCGTGCCGGGGAGGAACGGGACGTGGCCGCTCACCGTGCCTCGTCCATCAGTTCGCGCATCCGGCGCACGCTCGCATCGAGCCCGGTGAAGATCGCCTCGCCGATCAGGAAGTGGCCGATGTTGAGCTCCGCCAGCTGCGGGATGGCGGCGACGGCGGCGACATTGTCGTAGGTCAGGCCGTGGCCGGCGTGCGGCTCGATGCCGTTCTTCGTCGCCAGCGCGGCGGCATCGGCGATGCGGCGCAGCTCGGCGGCGCGCGCCTCACCGTCGGCATGGGCGTAGCGGCCGGTGTGGAACTCCACCACCGGCGCGGCGAGCCTAATCGCCGCCTCGATCTGCTCTGGCGCCGGCTCGATGAACAGGCTCACGCGGATGCCGGCCTCGCTCAGCCGCGCCACGATCGGGCGCAGCGAATCGATCTGCCCGGCGGCGTTGAGCCCACCCTCGGTCGTGCGCTCCTCGCGCCGTTCCGGCACGATGCAGGCGGCGTGCGGGCGGTGGCGGCAGGCGATCGCCAGCATCTCCGGCGTGGCCGCCATCTCCAGGTTCAGCGGCAGGGCGATCTCCGCCGTCAGCCGGTCGATGTCGGTGTCGGTGATGTGGCGGCGATCCTCGCGCAGGTGGGCGGTGATGCCGTCCGCGCCCGCCGCGGCCGCCGCCTGCGCCGCGCGCACCGGATCGGGATGGGGGCCGCCGCGCGCGTTGCGGATGGTGGCGACATGATCGATGTTGACGCCGAGGCGGAGGCGGCCGGTCATGGGCAGGCGGGATCCCCTATGGCGCCGGGCAGAAGGCGGCGGAGAGCATGTCATAGGCGAAGCCGCGGCCTTCGCCCACCTCGCCGAAATCGAATTCGGCCGTGTTGGTGAACAGGATCACGGCGGCACGGCGGGCGGGGTTCAGGAAGTTGCGGATCTGCACGCCGCCGATCATGCCGCGCCGCTCGATCAGGTCCACCGTGTCAGGGCAGCCGGCCAGGCGGGTGGCGTAGCTCCACGCGCCGAAGGCGGCGAAGCCGAGCGCGGGATCGCCCGCCCACATCGCCCGCGTCTGGATGCGATCGAGCAGGCGATTCTCCATCAGCGCGCGATCGAACGCCCACAGATCGCGCGGGGAGATGTAGGCGGAGCCGGCGGCGCCGTAGGTGCCGAGGTTCAGCGCCGGCTCCGCCCGGCCGCCGACGGTGCCGCGCACGTGCCGCGCGGGCGTCGCATCGAAGCGGAACAGGCCGAGGCTGGCGAGGCCCAGCGGCTGCGCGATCCGCTGCTGCAGCAAGGCCGCGAAGGGCGTGCCGGTGAGCCGTTCGAGCAGGCCGCCGAGCACGATGAAGTCGCAATTGTCGTAATGATAGCCGCTGCCCGCCCTGGCGCGCGGGGAACGGGCGCAGAAATCGGCGGCGGAGCGGGCGGGATCGGCGGCGGGGCCGACGCGGCGGTAGAATTCCGGGATGCCGTCCTTGTCCGGCCTGCTCTCGGCCGGGTCGGCGAGGCCGCTGTCGTGGGTCAGCAGCAGGCGCGGCGTGATCGTGGCGGCATCAGGCGCCGGCCAGCCGGGCCAGAGCGTCGCCATCGGCGCGTCGAGATCGAGTCGGCCGGCGGCGACCTCCTGCATCACGATCAGCGCGGTGAGCTGCTTCGTCACCGAGGCCAGGCGCCAGACCGACTCGGCGGCGTGCGGCACGCCGGGGCTCGCCTCCCCCACGCTGCGCTGCCAGGCGATCCCCTCCCCCTGGCCGACGAGGGCGACGCCGCTGAAGCCGGCGGCGGCGACGATCCCGTCCAGCCGGGCGGCGTCGGGCGCGGCATGAACGGGGGCTGCCTGGGCGTGCACGGCCGGGGCGGGCGCGGCGGCGACCGCCGTGATCGCGGCACCCAGCAGCGCCCGCCGGATCATGCCCCGGCTTGGGCGAGCCGGCTGCCGGGCTTCATCGCCGGGATGGCCGCCAGCTCGGGCGGCAGCGCATCGGCCGGGTAGCTCGGCACCTCCAGCCGGATCAGCGGGTAGAAGGGCACGCCGAGATCGGCCTTGCCGTTGGAGCGATCGACGAGCGCCGCGGCCGCGATCACGGTGCCGCCCGCCGCCTCCACCGCCGCGATCGCCTCGCGCGAGCTGAGGCCGGTGGTGACGACATCCTCCATCAGCAGCACCGTCTGCCCCTTGGGCAGGCGGAAGCCGCGGCGCAGCTCGAACGTGCCGGCCGGCCGCTCGACGAACATCGCGTCGAGACCCAGCGCGCGGCCCATCTCGTGCCCGGCGATCACCCCGCCCATGGCCGGGGAGACGACGGCGCCGAGGCGGATCTTCACTTTGTCCGGTATGCGCAGCGCCAGTTCGCCGGCCAGCCGGGCGGCGCGGGCGGGGTTCATCAGCACGCGCGCGCACTGCAGGTAGCGCGGACTGCGCAGGCCCGAGGAGAGGATGAAATGGCCTTCCAGCAGCGCTTCCGCCGCGCGGAACTCGGCCAGCACCTCCTCGTCCGTCATGCTCGTCCCCGCCGGTTGTCCGAATGCCGCCAGATAGGCCGGCGCAGGCACGGCTTCAACCGCGCAGAAATTCATCTGGCATGGAGCTTGAGGCATGGCCGGGGCGCGCCTATAAGCCCGCGGATATGGATGCCCGGTCGGTATGGGACAGTGCCGCGAGAGGCACTTACGGGGGTACGATGAAGACGTTGAAAACGATCATGATGGCTCTGGCGCTGGTGGGCGCGCCGGCCGCCGCGCTGGCCCAGGCGGCCCCGGCCCCATCGCCGGTGCCGGCGGTGACGACGCCGGAGGCGGCCACCACCCCCGTTTCGCCGACCGCGGCGCCCACGCCGGGCGCCACCTCCGCCACGCCCGACGCCAAGGAAGCGGCCAAGGCGCCGACCGTGGCCGCCTATCCCAAGATCGCGCCGACGCCGGACATGGGCCAGCCGATCGAGGGCGGCTTCAAGATCCAGCCACAGGTGACGACCATCGGCGAGGATGCGCAGTGGTTCCACAACGTGGTGCTGATGCCGATCATCACCATCATCTGCATCTTCGTGCTGGCGCTGCTGGTGTGGGTGGTCTTCCGCTACCGCGCCGCCGCCAACCCGGTCCCCTCCAAGACCTCGCACAACACGCTGATCGAGATCGTCTGGACCCTGGCGCCGGTGCTGATCCTGCTGGTGATCGCGGTGCCCTCGATCCAGCTGCTCGCCAAGCAATATGCCCCGCCCAAGGCGGACCTGACGGTGAAGGTGATCGGCAACCAGTGGTACTGGACCTACCAATATCCCGATAACGGCGATTTCGAGCTCGTCTCGAACATGCTGAAGGAAGATGTCCGCAAGCCGGAGGACGGCCCCCGCCTGCTGGCGGTTGACGAGCGGATGGTGGTGCCGGTGGGCGCCGTGGTGAAGCTGATCGTCACCTCCAACGACGTGATCCACTCGTTCGCGGTGCCCGCCTTCTGGACCAAGATGGACGCGGTGCCCGGCCGCCTGAACGAGACGTGGTTCAAGGCCGATCGCCCCGGCGTCTACTACGGCCAGTGCTCGGAACTGTGCGGCGCGCGCCACGGCTTCATGCCGATCGCCGTCGACGTCGTCTCGCGCGAGCAGTTCGCCGCGTGGGTCGCCTCCAAGGGCGGCACGATGCCGGGCGCGCGCCCGGCCGCCAATCCGGACGCCACCTCGCCCGCGTCACCCGCCACCGCCGGCCCGGCGGCCCCCGCCGCGCCCGGACTGGCGACGCCGGCCCCGGCCATTCCCGCGACGGGCGGCAAGCCCGCCGTCACCTCGCAAGCAGCGACCGCGAACCAGGGTTCCCAGCCATGACCGATACGACGGCTTCGGCCAGCCACTTCCAGGCCGATCACGCGCATGAGCATCATCATGACGCCGATCACAAGCCGGCCTTCTTCGCCCGCTGGTTCATGTCGACGAACCACAAGGACATCGGCACGCTCTACCTGATCTTCGCGATTATCGCGGGCATCATCGGCGGCGCGATCTCCGGCCTGATGCGTGCCGAGCTGGCCGAGCCGGGCATCCAGTATCTGGAGGCCTGGTCCGGCGCGTCGGGCGACGCATCGCTGCACTTCTGGAACGTGCTGATCACCGCCCACGGCCTCATCATGGTGTTCTTCATGGTGATGCCGGCGATGATCGGCGGCTTCGGCAACTGGTTCGTGCCGATCATGATCGGCGCGCCGGACATGGCCTTCCCGCGCATGAACAACATCAGCTTCTGGCTGATCGTGCCGGCCTTCACGCTGCTGCTCGGCTCCGCCTTCGTCGGCGGCGCCGGCACCGGCTGGACGGTCTATGCGCCGCTCTCCACCTATGGCGAGCCTGGGCCCTCGGTGGACATGGCGATCCTGGCGCTGCACCTGGCGGGCGCTTCGTCGATCCTGGGCGCGATCAACTTCATCACGACCATCTTCAACATGCGCGCGCCGGGCATGACCCTGCACAAGATGCCGCTGTTCGCCTGGTCGGTGCTGATCACCGCCTTCCTGCTGCTGCTGGCGCTGCCCGTGCTCGCGGCCGCGATCACCATGCTTCTGACGGACCGCAACTTCGGCACGACCTTCTTCGATCCGGCCGGCGGTGGCGATCCGATCCTCTACCAGCATCTGTTCTGGTTCTTCGGCCACCCCGAGGTCTACATTATGATCCTGCCGGGCTTCGGCATGGTCAGCCACATCATCTCCACCTTCAGCCGCAAGCCGATCTTCGGCTATCTCGGCATGGCCTATGCCATGGTGGCGATCGGCGTGGTGGGCTTCATCGTGTGGGCGCACCACATGTTCACGACCGGCCTGGACGTGAACACGAAGATGTACTTCACCGCCGCCACGATGGTGATCGCGGTGCCCACCGGCATCAAGATCTTCTCCTGGATCGCGACGATGTGGGGCGGATCGCTGCGTTTCCCCACGCCGATGCTGTGGGCGATCGGCTTCATCTTCATGTTCACCGTGGGCGGCGTGACGGGCGTGGTGCTCGCCAATGGCGGCGTCGACAACTACATGCACGACACCTATTATGTAGTGGCGCACTTCCACTACGTGCTGTCGCTGGGCGCCGTGTTCTCGCTGTTCGCCGGCTTCTACTACTGGTTCGCCAAGATGTGGGGCCGCCAGTATAACGAGTTGCTGGGGCAGATCCATTTCTGGATGTTCTTCGTCGGCGTGAACGTGCTGTTCTTCCCGATGCACTTCCTGGGTCTGGACGGCATGCCGCGCCGCATCCCCGATTATCCGGATGCGTTCCGCGAGTATAACCACCTCGCCACGATCGGTTACATGATCATGGCTGCCAGCATGGTGGTGTTCTTCGTCAACATCTTCTACTCGCTGTTCGCCGGCAAGCGGGTGGGCAACAGCCCGTGGGGCGAGGGTGCGACGACGCTGGAGTGGACGCTCTCCAGCCCGCCGCCCTACCACCAGTTCGAGACGCTGCCGCGGATCGACTAAGCGGGGCGGGCAGGAGTATCGCGGCCGGTCCGGACGATCGCCCTCGGGCAGCGTCCGGGCCGCCCGCGTTTCGGGTCGCCGCCGGGTTCGGCGAGCGGCGTGTGCGGATCGGGACCATGATGACGACAGGCACCCTCAGCGAGATGCGCGGCCCGGGCGCCGCCGCCGGCCTGCCGGCCGAGTGGCGCGATTTCCTGGCGCTGACCAAGCCGCGCGTGATGACGCTGGTGGTGTTCACCGGCCTGTGCGGGCTGCTGGCGGCGCCCGCATCGATCCACCCGGTGCTGGCCTTCACCGCCATATTGTGCATCGCGCTGGGCGCGGGCGCGGCCGGCGCGCTAAACCAGTGGTATGAGGCGGATATCGACGCCATGATGCGGCGCACCGCCGGCCGGCCGCTGCCGGCGGGGCGGATGGATCGGCAGTCCGCCCTGCACTTCGGCGTCGGCCTCGCCAGCTTCTCGGTGCTGCTGATGGGGCTGGCGGTGAACCTGCTCGCCGCGGCGATCCTGCTCGCCTCCATCCTGTTCTACGTGCTGGTCTACACCGTGTGGCTGAAGCGGCGGACGTCGCAGAACATCGTCATCGGCGGTGCGGCCGGCGCCTTCCCGGCGCTGATCGGCTGGGCCGCCGCGACCGGGCGGGTGGATGTGCTGCCGGTGCTGCTGTTCGCCCTCGTCTTCCTCTGGACGCCGCCGCATTTCTGGTCGCTCGCTCTGTTCGTGAACACTGATTACGCCAATGCCGGCGTGCCGATGCTGCCGGTGGTCGCCGGGCGGCGCGCCACCCGGGCGCAGGTGCTGCTCTACAGCCTGCCGATGGCGGCGGTGGCGATCGCCCCTTACGCTTTAGGGCTGGCGGGTGCGCTGTACGGCACCGTCGCCGGTGCGCTGAGCCTCGTCTTCGTGGCGCTCGCCGTGCGCGTGGCCGTCAGCCGCGAGACGGATCAGGCGGCGATGAAGGCGGAGCGGCGGCTGTTCGCCTTCTCGATCCTCTACCTCTTCCTCGTGTTCGGCGCGCTCGTCGCCGACCATTGGGCCTTCAGCGGGATCATCGCATGACCAAGCCGCCGTTCGACGACGTCGCCGAGATCCGCCGGCGCCAGCGCAGCCGATCGATCGCGATGGCGCTGGTGCTGGGCGCGCTGGTGGTGCTGTTCTACGCCATCTCCATCGCGAAGATGAGCTGATGGCGGCGCCCGCAGCCCGCAGCCTCGCCGATCGCAACAAGCGCGTCGGCCTCGTGATGCTCGCCGTAGCGCTGGCGATGGTGGGGCTCGGCTATGCCAGCGTGCCGCTCTACCGCATGTTCTGCCAGGCGACCGGCTTCGGCGGCACCACCCAGCGCGCGGAAGGCAAGGACGCGCCGGGCGCCGTCGTCGGCAAGATCATCAACGTGCGCTTCGACGCCAACGTAGCGCCCGCGATGCCGTGGACGTTCGAGCCCGAGCAGCGGGTGGAGCGGGTGGCGGTGGGCGCGCGCGAGATGGCCTTCTTCAACGCCACCAACGAGAGCGACCGGCCGATCACCGGCCATGCCAGCTTCAACGTGACGCCGGAGCAGGCGGGGAAATATTTCACCAAGATCCAGTGCTTCTGCTTCACCCAGCAGACGCTGAAGCCCGGCGAATCGATCCGCATGCCGGTGATCTACTATGTCGATCCCAAGCTGATCGACGATCCGGACGCGAACGACATCAGCGAAATCACCCTCAGCTACACCTTCTTCCCGGTGGATTCGGACAAGACGGCCGGTTAAGGGTCGGGACAAAGACAGGCATATCAGGGGCACCATATGGCCGGCGCGAAGAACCACGATTATCACATCCTGCCACCCAGCCCGTGGCCGTTCGTCGGCTCGATGTCGGCGCTGGTGATGGCGGCCGGCGCGATCATGTGGATGCATTCGGTGCATTTCGGCGGATTCGTGTTCTTCGCGGGCGTGGCCGGCGTGCTCGGCACGATGTTCGGCTGGTGGTCCGACGTGATCCGCGAGGCGCACCACGGCGATCACACGCCCGTCGTCGCGCTGCACCTGCGCTACGGCATGATCCTGTTCATCGCATCCGAGGTGATGTTCTTCGTCGGCTGGTTCTGGGCCTTCTTCGATTTCTCACTGTTCCCCTCCACGGTGGAGGCGGTCGGCGGTACCTGGCCGCCCAAGGGCATCGAGGTGATCGATCCGTTCGCCTTTCCGCTGCTGAACACGATGATCCTGCTCTGCTCGGGCACCACCGTCACCTGGGCGCATCACGCGCTGCTGCACGGCGATCGCAAGGGGCTGAAGACCGGCCTGTGGCTCACGATCGGCCTGGGCCTGCTGTTCTCGTGCATTCAGGCCTATGAGTATATCCACGCGCCGTTCGCCTTCAAGGGCATCAACTACGGCGCCTCCTTCTTCATGGCGACCGGGTTCCACGGCTTCCACGTGCTGATTGGCACGATCTTCCTGATCGTCTGCCTGATCCGCACCTACAAGGGCGACTTCACGCCGAAGCAGCATTTCGGCTTCGAGGCGGCGGCCTGGTACTGGCACTTCGTCGACGTGGTGTGGCTGTTCCTGTTCGTCTCCATCTACGTCTGGGGCGGCTGGGGCGCGCCGATCCACGCCGGCTGACGGTGGATCGCGGCCGATCCATCACGGGGGACTGGCATCTCGCGCAGGTCAATGTCGGGCGGCTCGTCGCACCGCCCGACGATCCAAGGGTCGCCGAGTTCGTTTCCGCGCTGGCGGCGGTGAATGCGCTGGCCGATGCCGCGCCGGGCTTCGTCTGGCGGCTGGCCGACGACAGCGGCGAGGGGGCCATCGCCCTGCGGCCCACCGCCGATCCGCAGTTCGCGATCAACATGTCGGTGTGGACCGACGCCGATGCGCTGTTCGACTTCGTCTATCGCAGCGCCCACACGCCGTGGATGGCGCGGCGCCGCGCCTGGTTCGAGCGGTTCGAGGGGGCCTATCAGGCGCTCTGGTGGATCCCGGCCGGCACCATCCCCACGATCGAGGACGGGCTGGCGCGACTGTGGCGGCTCGATCGCTACGGCCCGACGCCGCAGGCCTTCACCTTCAAGGCGCGCTTCCCCGCGCATGGCCAGGCCGGGCCGCCGGTCGATCACCGGCCCGATCCCTGGTGCGTCGGCAACGCCTGACGCCGCCGCCCGCATGATGCGCCGCCTGCCGCTGTGGCCGACGCTGATCGTCGGGCTCGCCGTCGCCCTGATGGTGGCGCTGGGCGTGTGGCAGATCCGCCGCGCGCACTGGAAGGAGGCGTTGCTGGCGCAATATGCGACCGCCGCCGGGCGGCCGCCGATCGCCTTTCCCGCCGTGCCGCCGACGGACGGCAGCCTGCTGTTCCGTCGCGCGTCCGCCATGTGCCTGCAACCGACGGCATGGAGCGCGCGCGCCGGCAGCAACCGCGCCGGCGAGCCCGGCTGGCGGCACCTGGCGCTGTGCCGCACCGGCGCGGAAGGGCCGGGGATGCTGGTCGATTTCGGCTGGTCGCGCGATTTCGCGGCGCCGGCCGGCGCGCGCGGCGGCCGCGTCTCCGGCGTCATCGACAGCGATCGCGACCATATCCTGCTGCTGGTGGCGGAGACGCCCGCGCCGGGGCTGGCGCCGAGCGCGCGCCCTTCGCCCGAGAACATCCCGAACAACCATCGCGCCTATGCCGTGCAGTGGTTCCTGTTCGCGATCGTGGCGCTGGCCGTCTACGCCGTGGCGCTGCGCCAGCGATGGATCGGCCGGCCGCCCAAGTGAGCCGCCGCCGGGATTCGGTTGCCGCTGGCCCCGGCGCCGTATAAGGCCCGCCGGTCATGCGCTACATCAGCACCCGCGGCAACGCCCCCGCGCTCGACTTCGAGAACGTCACCCTCGCCGGCCTCGCCGCCGATGGCGGGCTCTACGTGCCCGAGCGGTGGCCGTCCTTCACGGCGGCCGAGATCGCCGATCTGGCCGGCCTCTCCTATGTCGAGACGGCCGTGCGGGTGATGGCCCCGTTCGTCGGCGACGCGCTGACGCAAGACGAGCTGCGCGCGCTGTGCACCGAGGCCTATGGCCGCTTCGATCATGCCGCCGTCACCCCGCTGGTGCAGCTGGATGGGCGCAACTGGCTGCTCGAGCTGTTCCACGGCCCGACCCTGGCCTTCAAGGACGTCGCGCTGCAGCTGCTGGGCCTGCTGTTCGAGCGGTTCCTGGCCGGCCGCGACACGCATTTGACGGTGGTCGGCGCGACATCCGGCGACACCGGCTCCGCCGCGATCGACGCGCTGGCGGGCCGCGCGAAGGTGGACATCTTCATGCTCCACCCGGCCGGCCGCGTCTCCGACGTGCAGCGTCGCCAGATGACGACGGTGTTGGCGCCCAACGTGCACAACATCGCCATCGACGGCAGCTTCGACGATGCGCAGGCGCTGGTGAAGGCGATGTTCGCCGATCGCGGTTTCGCCGGCCGCTTCGCCCTGTCCGCCGTCAATTCGATCAACTGGGCACGGCTGATGGCGCAGGTGGTCTATTACTTCTACGCCGCCGTGCGCCTGGGCGCGCCCGAACGGCCGGTCGCCTTCTCGGTGCCGACGGGCAATTTCGGCGACGTGTTCGCGGGCTACGTCGCGCAGCGGATGGGCCTGCCGGTCGCCCGGCTGATCGTGGCGACCAACGTGAACGACATCCTGCACCGCGCACTCTCGGCCGGCGACTATTCGGTCGGCACGGTGACGCCCACGGCCGCACCCTCGATGGACATCCAGGTCAGCAGCAATTTCGAGCGGCTGCTGTTCGATCTGCACGGCCGCGACGGCGCCGCGCTCGCCGCGACGATGACGGGGTTCGAGGCGAGCCGATCGCTGGCGATCGCGCCGGCGATGCGCGAGGAGGCGGCCGGCCTGTTCACCAGCGCGCGGATCGATCCCGATGCGATGGCGCTGGCGATGCGCTCCGCCTCGCAGACGGCGTGCATGCTGATCGATCCGCACACCGCGATCGGCCTGGCCGCCGCGCGGGCCGCCGAATTGCCGGACGTGATCCCGATCGTCACCCTGGCGACGGCACACCCGGCCAAGTTCCGCGATGCGGTTGAGCGGGCGACCGGCCAGCGGCCGGTGCTGCCGGCGCGGATCGGCGGCCTGTTCGAGCGGGAGGAGCGTTTCGCCTCGCTGCCAGCCGATCTGGCCGCGATCGAGAACTATGTCGCCGCGCGGGCGGTGCCGGCGGAGCGGGTGGCCATTCCCGCATGACGGCGCGGCTGCATCGCCTCGCCAACGGCCTCACCGTGGCGGTGGAGCCGATGGCCGGGGTCGAGACGCTCTCCGTGGGCCTCTATGCCGATGTGGGCGCGCGATCGGAGCCGCAGGACCTCTCCGGCCTCGCCCACATGGTCGAGCATATGCTGTTCAAGGGCGCCGGTCCGCGCGACGCCAAGGCCATCGCCGAGGATATCGAGGATGTCGGCGGATCGCTGAATGCGTGGACGGCGCGTGACCATACCGTGTTCCACGCCCGCCTGCTCGCGCCCGATCTGCCGCTGGGCGTGGAGATGATCGCCGATCTGGTGCGCCGCCCGCACCTGGATGCCGACGAGCTGGAGCGCGAGAAGGGCGTGGTGCTGGCCGAACTTGGCGAGGCACGCGACACGCCGGACGACATCATCTTCGATCACCTGCAATCCGCCGCCTTTCCCGGCCAGAGCCTGGGGCGGCCGGTGCTCGGCGCGGAGGGGACGATCGCCGCGATCGACGTGGCGGCGCTGCGCGACTGGACGACGACGCGCTACCGCCCGGCCCGGCTGGTGCTGGCGGCGGCCGGCAAGGTGGACGAGGATGCGCTGCTGCGGCTGGCCGAGGATCGTTTCGGCGACATGGCGGCGGGGGCGCCGCCGGGCGATCAGGCCGGGCGGTTCGGCGGCGGCAGGCATCACGACCGGCGCAGGTTCGATCAGCTGCACGTGGCGCTGGCGTTTCCAGGGCTGGGCCACGCGCATCCGGACGTGTTCGCCCTCTCGCTCTACGCGGCGGCGGCGGGGGGCGGCATGTCCTCCCGGCTGTTCCAGCAGCTGCGCGAGGAGCGCGGGCTCGCCTACAGCATCTACGCCTGGACGCAGAGCTATGCCGAGACCGGGTTGTTCGGCGTCTACTGCGCGGCCGCCCGCCCGCAGGCGGCCGAGGCGCTGGCGCTGACCCGCGACATCCTGGCCCGCACCGCCGAGACGCTGAGCGAGGCGGAGCTGACGCGGGCGAAGGCGCAGGCCCGCGCCGGGCTGCTGATGGGGCTGGAAGGGGTGGGCGCGCGCTGCGACCATCTCGCCCGGCAGATCCAGATCCACGGCCGTATCGTGCCGCCGGCCGAGACCGTGGCGCAGATCGACGCCGTCACGCTCGCCCAGGCGCGGGCGGCGGGGCAGGCGGCGCTGGCCGGCGGCGAGGCGCTGGCGACCGTCGGCGGCAAGCTCGCCAAGGCCGCCTGAGGCGCGGCGGGCCGTGCAGCTGACCACCCTCGTCACCGAGCCATGGGCCGATTACGGCCTGATCGACAGCGGCCACGGCCGCAAGTGGGAGCGGTTCGGCCGCTTCAGCTTCATCCGGCCGGAACCGCAGGCGATGTGGCCGCCGGCGCGGGCCGACTGGCAGGCCGATGGCGACTTCATCGCCGCATCGGACGAGGATGGCGGCGGCAAGTGGCACCTCTCGCGCGATGTGCCGCGCGGCGGCTGGCACCTGCGCTGGGAGGAGGCGCGCTTCCTCGCCCAGAACACGCCGTTCCGCCACCTCGCTTTCTTTCCCGACATGGCGCCGCAGTGGGAGTGGATGCGCGAGCGGACCGGCGAAGGCGACGAGGTGCTGAACCTGTTCGGCTATACCGGTGTCGGCAGCCTGGCGTTGGCGGCGAAGGGCGCGCGGATCACCCATGTCGATGCGTCCAAGAAGTCGGTCGAGGCGGGCAAGGAGAATGCGTTTCTTAGCGACATGGCCGATCGCCCGATCCGCTGGATGGTGGACGATGCGGTGAAGTTCGCCGCGCGCGAGGTGCGGCGGCAGCGGCGCTACGACGGCATCCTGCTCGATCCGCCGAAGTTCGGGCGCGGGCCGGACGGCGAGGTGTGGAGGCTGGAGGAGCATCTGCCCGGCCTGATCGCCCACTGCCGCAACCTGCTGGACGCGAACTCGAAATATCTGGTGCTGACGGTGTATGCGGTGCGCATGTCGGCGCTGGCGATCGCGGAGCTGCTGCGGCAGGCGACCGCCGAGCTTGGCGGCCGGGTGGAAGCGGGCGAGATGGCGGTGCGCGAGGAAGCGCGCGGGCTGCTGCTGCCGACGGCGATCTTCGCGCGGTGGGTGCGGGACGAGACGTAGCCGGCGATCGGACCGCGATCGGATAAGGGCGGGGCATCATGGCGATGCGGAGCTTCAGGCGCGAGCAGCGCGGCGTGGCGGTGGCGATGGCTATCGCGCTGGGCATCACGATCGTCGCGCTCGGCCTCGCCGCGACGCTCGATCGGGGCGCCGCTCAGGTGCCGTTCGCCCTGCGCCTCCGGTCCGCCTTGCGCGCCGATCTGCTCGTGATCGGCTGGCTGGCGGCGACGATCGCGAACGTCGCGCGGCTGCGCTTCCTGTCCGAACGCGACATCGCCGGCAGCGCTGGCGAGGCGGGATCGGACGAGGTTCGACGGGCGGGCGCGATCCTGCAAAACACGCTCGAGCAGGTGGTGCCGGCGGTCTGCGCCCACATGATCGTGGCCGCCACGTTCGCCCGGCCCGAGCCGCTCGTCTGGACTATGGCCGGCCTGTTCGCCATCGGCCGGCTGCTGTTCTGGGCAGGGTATCGGCGCGGTGCCACGGGCCGGGCGCTCGGCTTCGGCCTGACCTTCTACCCCAGCGTCGCCGGCCTCATCGCGGCGGCCGCCGTCATGCTGGCGGGATGACGCGGCGTCACACGTCAGTGGGGGCCGACACCATCATGTAGGCGAGCATCGCGTTCCGCGGGCTCGGGCGCAGCACGCTGGCGCCGTCGCTCTGGCGGTTCAGCGCCAGCATCACGTCGGAGGGCGCCTGGCGGGATGTCGAGGCGGGCAGGTCCACCAGCTTGACGTCGGAGGGCGGCGCGTCGCTGAGCGGGGTGCTGGTGGGGGAGATGGAGGCGGCGAGGCTCGCCATCCGGATCGGCGCGGTCACGGCGTCGGTATCCACCGGCCCCTCGATCTTGCGGCCCATCAGCGCGTACAGATCGGCAAAGCTGCGGGGTGCGCCGGACCTGGTGTAGAACAGGCCGCGGTTCGCCGCCGCCTCGCGCGGGAAGATCGACGCGGCGGGCGCATCCGGGCTGGCGGCGGCCGCCCGCAGGAACTTCTTGGCGCCGGCGAGGCCGAGGAAGTGACCGAAATAGAGGTCGGTCGCGTTCGCCTCACGGCCGAGCGCGCTCTGCAGGCCGGCGGCATTGTCCTGCGCATATTCGCCGGCCATCAGGGCGGAGGCGGTGGGATCGCGGCGCAGCGCGTTGATGGCGGCCTTCGCATCCGGATCGGAGACGGTGTAGCCGCCGCCCGGCCGCGCCTTGATGGCGTCGGCCGCCCAGCCATAGCCATGCTCGGCGCCATGCTGCTTCAGCACGCCCAGCCAGCTCTGATCGATGAACTGGTAGAGGCCGGTGGCGGAGGAGTTGCCCGCCTTGGCGTTGGGGTTGAGCCCGCTCTCGCTGCGCGCCTGGTTGAACAGGTAGGAGAAGCTGGCGCCGGTGCGCTGCGCCGCATCGGCGATGGCGAGGCGGACGGATGCGCGATCCTCCGCTGCCCTGCCGTTGCCGATCCGCGACGTCTGCACCCGCTATCCTCGATATGGTTCGAAACGGACCATGCGCGCGACGGGTTAACGAAAGCTTGTCGCAGCAGGCGCGACGCGACGATGCAGGTAGACGTTGGTCGAGGGCTTGGCCGGGATGCTTGCGGCGGGTGGATCAGGCACATGCGGCGAAGGTCGGGGCGGGGGGCCACCTGGCGGCGCGCCCTTTCATGCATCCCCGTCCGGCTCCTTACCCCGAGCGAAGTCGAGGGGCGGCCGTTCTCGTTCGCGCGCGACGGCCGAGCGTGTCTCGACTTCGCTCGACACATGGGAAGAAGGGGCCGGTGCGCCGGGAAGCGATCTCGCGATCGTCGCGGCGGCGCGGGTCAGGGCGTCGCTTCCCGGCGCGCGATCCGGCTATCCAGCCAGCGTGCGGCGTCGTCCGGCGTCGACTTGCCCGTCTCGCGATCGACCATGTAGTTCGCCTCGCGCATCGCCGTCACCGGGATCGCGCCGATCAGCGGGCGCAGCGCGGCGATGAAACGGGCGTCGCGGGCGCGGGCCGGGCTGGCCAGCAGCAGCGCGTCATAGCCGGGCAGGGCGTGGCGGGGATCGGCGAGCACCGTCAGCCGGTCCGCCGCGATGCGGCCGTCGGACGAGAAGGCGGCGATCACGTCCGCCCGGCCGGAGGCGAGCGCGCGGTACATGAAGGTGGGGCTGTAGGCGCGCGTCTCGGCGAAGCGCAGGCGATAGGCGTCGCGCACCGCCCGCCACTCCGGCCGGTCGAGGAATTCGAGATCGGCGGCAAGCCGCAGCCGCGGCGCGACGGCGGCGAGATCGGCGATCGAGCGGACCCCCGCGTCGGCCGCCGCGCGCTCGCCCATCGCCAGCGCATAGGCATTCTCGAAGCCGAGCGGGCCGACCAGACGGGTGCCGGCGCCCGCCCGCATCCAGGCGGCGATGCCGGCGATCATCGGCCCGCGCGGCGGCGTGTCGGCGCGCGCCATCAGCGTCGTCCACAAGGTGCCCGAATAATCGACGTAGACGTCGATGTCCCCTCCGGTGAGCGCGCGGTAGGCGACCACCGAGCCGAGCCCCTCCTTGTAGCGCACCGCATAGCCGGCCGCTTCCAGCCGGTGGCCGATCAGCCGGGCGAGGATATACTGCTCGGAGAAGTTCTTCGCGCCGATCACCACCTCGGCCCGACGGGGTGCGAGCGCGGGCAGGGCGGCGGCGCCGACGCCCAGGCCGAGCACCGCCAGCGGCAGCACGACGCGCCAGCGCCGCCGCGTGGCGATGCCGTTCTCGGCCAGGCCGAGCAGCGCATCCACCAGCAGCGCGAGTGCGGCGGCGGCGAGGCAGCCGGAGACGACGAGCGCGATCGTCTCCGTCTGCAAGCCGGCGAAGATGAGGTTGCCGAGGCTCGGCTGGCCGACGGTGGTGGCGAGCGTCGCCGCGCCGATCGTCCAGACGGCGGCTGTGCGGATGCCGGCCATGGCGACGGGCGCGGCGAGCGGTATCTCGACCAGCCGCAGCCTCTGCCGCGGCGTCATGCCGACGCCGTCGGCCGCCTCGATCACCGCCGGATCGATGGCGGACAGGCCGGCGATCGTGTTCCGCAGGATCGGCAGCAGCGCGTAGAGCGCCAGCGCCAGCAGCGATGGCAGGAAGCCGAGCGCCGGTATGCCGCCGCCGACCAGCGCCGACAGGCCGAGCAGCAGCGGGTAGAACAGGGCCAGCAAGGCGAGGCCGGGGATCGTCTGGACGAGGCTGGCGATGCCGAGCGAGACCTGCCGCAGCCGCGGCCGCCGCGCGGCGGCGAGCGCGAGCGGCAGCCCGACTGCCAGCGCCGCGGCCAGCGCCGCCGACGAGAGCAGCACGTGCGCGGCGAACAAGGCGGGCAGCTGGCCGACCGCATCGGCGTAGGCGGCGGGGATCACGGCCGGCCTCGCATCGCGGCGGGGCAGGCCACACTCGCCGCACCCCCTAAGGTCGTCCCGGCGAAAGCCGGGATCCACGGACAAGGCGCACCCGAGAAGCTGGCCGGACACTCGCAACCATCCGCCACCTCCCCGTCGCTGCGGCACAGGCGGAGGCCCGTAGCTCGATCCGCACAGGGCAGCGTCCGAGCGACTGGATATGTCGGGTCCGGGTGTCGTGAGCCAGCGCCGGGTGTCGTCCGCGCACCGCCGTCCATGGATCCCGGATCAAGTCCGGGATGACGGGGGGATCGGGGCGGGGGAACGACACCACCGGCGGGGCGGCGCGCGATCGCGGGGCGGCTCACTCGGCCAGAGCCCGCAGCCGCTCGGCCTGGCGGCGGGGCACGTCCACCAGGGCGGCGGCCTCGGCGCCGGCCGTGCCCGCCAGCATGGCCGCTGGCAGCGCATCGGCGACGAGCGCGCCACGCGCCATCACCAGGATGCGATCGGCCATCAGCAGCGCCTCGGCCATGTCGTGCGTCACCATCAGGGTGGTGAGGCCGAGCCGGTCGTGCAATGCGCGGTACGTCTCGCACAGCCGGTCGCGCGTGACCGGATCGAGCGCACCGAACGGCTCGTCCAGCAGCATCAGCGTGGCGCCGCCGGCCAGCGCCCGTGCCACGCCGACGCGCTGCCGCTGCCCGCCGGAGAGCTGCGCCGGCATGCGCCGCGCGTGATCGGCGGCGAGGCCGACCTGATCGAGCAGCGCCGCCACGTCCGCCGGCGGGCCGCCGGCCAGGCGCGGCACGATCGCGATATTCTCCGCCACGCTCATGTGCGGGAACAGGCCGACATGCTGGAAGGCGTAGCCGATCCGCCGTCTCAGCGCCGGGGCGGCGCCGGCGGCGACATCCTCGCCGTCGATCGTCACGCGGCCGGCATCGGGCTCCACCAGCCGGTTGACTGTCTTCAGCAGGGTGGACTTGCCCGATCCCGACGCGCCGACCAGCGCCACGAAGCTGCCGCCGGCGACCTCGGCGGAGACGCCCGCCACTGCGGCCACACCGCCATAATGCTTCGCCACACCCTCGAAGCGGACGGCCGGACCGCTCACCCGGCCAGCGCGTCGATGGCTTCGGCCAGCACGATGTCGCGGGTGGAGAGGCCGCCGGCATCGTGGGTGGTGAGCACGATGTCGACGCGGTTCCACACGTTGGTCCACTCGGGATGATGGTCCATCTTCTCGGCCAGCAGCGCCACCCGCGTCATGAACGAGAAGGCTTCGGGAAAGTCGGCGAAGACGAAGCGGCGGGCGATCGCGTCGCGCGCATCGTCATAGTCCCAGTCCTCCAGGCCATCCAGCGCGTCGGCGCGCTCCTCCTCGGTCAGGGCTTCGATCATCGCATCGTCCGTCGCTGGCGTCGTTGGTCCGCTATGCCTACAGCATGGCGCCGGACCCTAGAGCGGTTTCCACCTGTGTGGAACCGCTCCGGTCGGTTGTTTGCCGCGGTTGTCGGAGCGGCAGGTGATTCCACCTGCCTTGCGACCGCTCTGGAAGGACGAATGGAGTGGCCGAAACCTTCGCCCCCGACGCCGCGACGATCGAGCGGCTGGCGCGCGCCACGCTGGCGCGGCTGCCCGCCGCCTTCCGCGCGCATCTGGGCGAGATCGTGCTGCGCGTCGAGGAGTTCGCCGACGAGGACGTGCTGGCCGAGATGGGGTTCGAGGATGCCTTCGAGCTGACCGGCCTCTACACCGGGCGGCCGGTTGGCGAGAAATCGGTGATGGATCATGGCGCCATGCCCGACATGATCCACCTCTACCGCCGCCCGCTGATCGACGAGTGGGCGGAGACCGGCGTCGCGCTGGAGGCGCTGGTGGCGCATGTGCTGATCCACGAGGTGGGCCACCATTTCGGCCTGTCCGACGCGGACATGCATGCGCTGGAGGAGGCCGCCGCGTGAGCGGGGCGGCGCTGGCGTTCGAGCGGGTGGCGTGCCTGCGCGGGCAGCGGCTGCTGTTCGAGGGGGTGAGCTTCGCCCTGGCCGCCGGCGAGGCGGCGCTGGTGACGGGGCCGAACGGCGTCGGCAAATCGAGCCTGCTGCGGCTGGCGGCGGGGCTGCTGACCCCGGCGGCCGGGCGCGTCGCGCGGGCGGGCGGCGTGGCGCTGGCGAACGAAACGCACGCGCTCGACCGCAACCTGTCACTGCGCGCGGCGCTGGGCCACTGGGCGGCGATCGATGGGCGGCCGATCGCGGCGGTGGACGCGGCGCTGGCGGCGGTGGACCTGGCCGCCATCGCCGAGGTGCCGGTGCGGATGCTCTCGACCGGACAGGCCCGGCGCGCCACCCTGGCGCGGGTGATCGCCGGGGCGGCCCGCATCTGGCTGCTGGACGAGCCGGGCAACGGGCTGGATCGCGCCTCGCTCGATCGGCTGGCGGCGGCGATGGCGGCGCACCGGGCGACCGGCGGCATCATCGTGGCGGCGACGCACCAGCCGCTTGGCCTGTCCGACGCGCGGCCGATCGCGCTGGCATGAGGATCCTGGCGCTGATCCTGTGGCGCGACCTGCGCCGCGCCTTCGAGGGCGGCGGCGGCGCGCTGCCGCTGATCTTCTTCCTGCTCGTCGCCACCCTGTTTCCGTTCGCGGTGGGGCCGGATGGCGCGCTGCTGGCGAAGGCCGGCGGCGGCGCGCTGTGGATGGCGGCGCTGCTGGCGGCGCTGCTGCCGGTCGACCGGCTGATCGCGCCCGATGCCGAGGCGGGCGTGCTCGATCAGTTCGCCGTGCGCGGCACGCCCGAGGAATCGGTGGCGGCGGCGAAGCTGGCGGCGCACTGGCTGAGCTTCGGGCCGCCGCTGATGGTGGCGGCGCTGCCGGCGGCGGCCCTGCTGAAGCTGGACGGCGGCACGCTGCTGCGGCTGGAGGCCGGCCTCGCCATCGGCACGCCCGGCCTCGCCGCACTGGCGCTGACGACGAGTGCGCTGACCCTGGGCCTGCGCGGGGCGGGGGCGCTGGCGGGGCTGGTGATGCTGCCGCTGGCGGTGCCGATCCTGATCTTCGGCGCGGGCGCGCTGGGCGGGCAGGGCGCCGGCGCGCTGAAGCTGCTGGCCGCCGCCTCGCTGCTGCTGGTGGCCGGCGCCCCCTTCGCCGCCGGCGCGGCGCTGCGCGCGGCGCGGGAGTAGGCGGGTGGCCTAACGCACCACGATGCGGCCCTTCATATTCGCGGCCGCGTCCAGCAGGTTGGTGCTGCGGAACGCATATTCCGCATGCGGCGTGTCCGGGGCGACGATGTGCAGCGTGGCGCTCCGGCCGGCCGCCAGATCCACCTTGTCGTCCGTCACCCAGCCCGAGTCGCGCGGCGACACGCGGGCTTCCGTGAAGAAGTGCGGCGCGGAGAAGTTGTGCTTGCGATCCGATCGGTTGTGGATGCGCAGGATGTATTGAGCACCGCGCCGCAGCGTGATCGTCGATGGCGTGAAGCGATCGTTGCTGATGCTGATCTCGATCGGCCTGCCCTTCGTCCAGTTCGGGGCGGGGGGCGCGGCGACGGCGCTGCCGGCGAGCGTCGCGACGGCGGCGAGGGAAAGAGCGAAACGCATCGGGGCGACCTCATGATGAACCATGCGATCGCCCCAACGCCCCGCCGGCGGCGCTGATCCCGTTCTGCCGGGCGGATCAGTGCGCCGGACGGGGCTCCGCGCTTGCCTCCCTGGCGAACGGCGGCACGTCCGCATGCGGGGTCGCCGCCTCGCCGGCACCCTCGCTGGCGCCCGCATCGGGTCCGCTCCACTTCAGCGTGATCGACATGCGGCGGTTGCGGGGATCGTAGATGTCGCCGGGCACGTAAGGCTCGCGATCGGCGACGCCCTCGATCCGGGCGAAGCGGGCGGCGGGCACGCCGGCATCGGCCAGGCCGGCGCGCGTCGCCTCCGCCCGGGCGCTGGAAAGCGACCAGTTGTTGGTCGATCGGCCCGCCGCATAGGGCAGCGCATCGGTGTGGCCGCGCACGATCACGTCGTTGGGCACGGCCGCGATCACCTTGGCCACCTCGCCCATCAGCCGGCGCGCATCCGGCAGCAGGCCGGTGCCGCCCACGCCGAACATCGCGAAATCGGACTGGTCGACCAGATCGATGCGCAGCCCCTCACGCGTGTCGGTGAAGCGCACGTTCTTGAGGAAGCGGGCGAGGCCCTTGTCCTTCCGCATCGCCTCGACGATCTTGGCCTTCACCGCCACGAAGCGGACGCGGTCCTTCTGCTTGGCGCCTTCCGCCTCCTTCTCGCCGCCCGTCGCATCCTTGGGGATGGTGAGGGTCTTGGTGCCGGTCTGCGCCGCCTTGTGGGGGTAATTGTCCTTGGCCATGATCGAATCGCCGCCGAACGGGCCGTTCGAGCCGGCGCTCTTCTGCTTCATCTCGACCAGGGTGGGCGCGAAATAGTCGGCGATGCCCTTGCGCTGCTTCTCGGTGGTGGCGCCCAGGATCCACATCAGCAGGAAGAAGGCCATCATCGCCGTCACGAAATCGGCATAGGCCACCTTCCAGGCGCCGCCATGGTGGCCGCCATGCGCTTCCGCGATGATCTTCTTGACGATGATGGGCCGGGGTTCCGGCTCGTTCTTGCCCCGCTTGGCCGGGGCGGCCGCCTTGCTCGCCATCGGATCAGCGGCCGCGCATGCCGTCGAACACGTCGGCGAAGGCCGGCTGGTTCGAGTGGCTGATGCCGGAGCGGGCGGCCTCGATCACCAGCGGCAGCGGGTGGCCGTTGAGACTGGCGATGATGATCTGCTTGACGACCTGGTAGATCGCCGCGTCGCTCTCGATCACCTGGCGGCAGCGGCCGGCGAACGGGCCGAAGATGCCGTAGGCGAGCAGGATGCCGAGGAAGGTGCCGACCAGCGCCGAGCCGATCATCGCGCCGAGGATGGCGGGCGGCTGGTCGATCGAGCCCATCGTCTTCACCACGCCGAGCACGGCCGCGACGATGCCCAGCGCGGGCAGCGCATCGGCCATGTTCTGCAGCATGTCCGCCGGGCGGATGGCATCGTGGTGGTGGGTCTTCAGCGAATTGTCCATCACGTCCTCCACCGCCATCGGATCGAGCGTGCCCGAGGAGACGACGACGAGCCGCAGCGTATCGGTGATGAGGTGGACGAGCGCGCTGTCCTTCAGCAGCTTCGGATATTCGGCGAACACGGTTGAGGATTTCGGATCCTCGACATGCGCCTCCAGCGCGACGGGGCCATCGGTGCGCAGCATCTTCATCAGCGAGCTGACGAGGAAGATGACGTCGAGGAAGTCCTTCTTCTTGTAGGTCGGCCCCTTGAACACCTTGGCGAAGCCGCCGGCGAACTGCTTGATCTCCTTCATCGAGTTGCCGGCGACGACGGCGCCGATGGCGGCGCCGCCGATGATGAGCATCTCGTGCGGGATGGCGTGCAGCACCGGCTCCAGATCGCCGCCGGTGATGGCGAAGCCGCCGAACACCATGCCGAGCAGCACGACGAGACCGATCGCAGCAAACATCTCAATACCCCCATGAAGGTCCAAGGCGGGGCGGCATCGCCAACTGGCCCGTGGTGGCGCCCCGAACATGGTAACGGCGCGGGGCGGCGGGGTTTATGCTTGCCGGGGAATTAAGGTGAGGGCCGCTGCCACTTTAAGCACCAGGGCGCGTGCGGTCGCCGCGATCGCTGAAGGGCGCGCGGCGTCGGCCGTGCCGCCGTTCGGCGGGGTAAGCGACGGCCTCAGCCCAGAACGTCGAACAGGGTCTGCTTGCTGATGCGGGCGAAGGCGGCCTGGGCGGCTTCCAGGGTCGTCAGCTTGGCTTGGAGGCGGGCGACAGTCGCGGTGATGTCGGTGCCTTCCAGCGCGCCGCGCTCGTCCTCCAGCGTCACCGCCGAATCGGCCAGGCGATCGCGCGCGGTATCGAGCTGGGCGGCGCGGCGGCCCTGATCGGCATGGATATCGGCGACGTGGCTGGTGGCCGCCGCGATGTCCCGCACCGACGTGGCGAGGGCGGCGGTGCGGGCGGCGCCGTCCGGTGCGGCGATGGCATCGGCGGCGGCGGTGAGGATCGAGGCGAGGTCGCGCGTGCCATCGGCGGTGGCGACGTTGCCGAACGCATCCGCGCGGGAGACGGTGGCCGCCACCGATATGCCGCGTCCGATCGGGATCGCGAGCGGCGTATCGTCCGGGAAGATGGGCAGGCCGCGCGAGTCGGTCTGCGCCGAATAGCCGGCCAGATCGCCGACGATGCCGCGCAGTTCGGCCGCGTAGGAGGCGCGATCGTTGGCGCTGGCGCCGGCCGAGCTGCCGGCGAGCACCAGCTCGCGCGCGCGATCGAGGCCGGTGGAAACCAGCTTCAGCGTGGTATCGGCGTTGGTCGCGACGGCGGCGGCGGTGTCCACGTTCGATGCCCAGGCCGTCTCGTTCGCCTGCTTGCGGCGGATGTCGGCGACGCGGGCGGACGCGCTCGGATCGTCGGAGGCGGTGCGGAGGCGCTTCTCGCTGGAAATGTCGCTCTGCGCCCGCGCGATGTCGCTGGCGAGCCTGCTCTGGCGGTTGATCTCCGCGGTGAGGCGGAAGCGGGTGGCGCCGATCATCGAGGCTTCCTCAGAACAGGTTGAGGACGTCTTGCAACGTCTCGCGGGCGATCTGGATCAGCTTGGCCGATCCGGAATAGGCCTGCTGGTAGCGCAGCAGCTCCGCCGCCTCGCGATCCAGATCGACGCCGCCGACCTCGTCGCGCGCGGCGAAGGCGTTGTCGCGGCGGGTGGTGGCGGCGGCAGCCTCCGACTTGGCCGAGGAGACGACGAGTGCGTGGGCGGTGACGATGGCGGCCAGGCGCGTCTCGGCGCCGCCCTCGCGGCTGGCCTGCAGGCTGGCGAGATTGCCGTTGGCGACGCCGTCGGTGGAGGCAGCGGCGATCGCCGAGCCGTTGTCGGTGAGGAGCCGCAGGCCCGCGGCGCCGGCGTCCGCCACCAGCAGGTTCGCGCCGGCGGTGCCTGCGGGGGTGCGGCCGCGCGCCTGGAAATCGTTGACCGACTTCGCGAAATCCTGCGCGATGGCATCGAGATCGGCGCGCCGGCCGGCGGTGGTGGCGGCGACGTCGATCAGCCCGGCCAGGGTGCCGCCGGTCGGCTGCACGGCCTTCAGCTCGCCGCGCAGCGTGAGGCTGAGCGACAGGCGGCCGTCGGTGGCGGTGCGCAGCGAGACCTCGGCGGCGGCGTTGCCGTCGACGAGCGTCACGTCGCTGCTGCCGGCGAGCGTCACCGTGGCCGCGCCGCGCGGACTGAGCGACACGTCGATGCCGACCTTCTTCGAGATGTCGTCGAGCAGCTGGTCGCGCGTGTCCGCCAGGTTGGTGGCCGCAGCCGAGCCGGGCGCCGCCCGCTTCATCGCCTCGTTGACGCGGGCGAGCGACTGGAGGCTGGTGTCGAGCGCGCGCGTCGCCTCGCCGGCTTCGGCGGAGATGCCCTGCGCCGCGCGGGAGAGCGCATCGGCGCTGGTGCGGATCGTCGCCGCCGCCTCGCCGAGTGCGCTCATGAAGCCGCCGCGGGGGGAGGTGCCGCCGGGATCGGCGGACAGTTTCTCGGCGCTGGTGTAGAAGGCGGTCAGCGCCACGCCGGCGCCGGTCTCGCCGTCGTCCAGCGCCGTCTCGATGTTGCTCAGCCAGCGCGTGCGCGTCTCGGCGCTGCCGGCATCGGCCTGGGAGACGCGCGATTCGCTGGCGCGGAAATCGTCCCACGCGCGCACCACCGTCCCCTGCGTGATCCCGCCGGCCGTCGCGCGGTTGATCGACAGCGGATCGGAGCCGAACGACGCGATCGACTGGGTGAGGGTGATCGTGCGGCGCGAATAGCCGTCCGTCTCGGCGTTGGCGACATTGTCGCCGACGACTGACAGGGCCGATCGATAGGCCGAGATGCCGGAGGCGCCGATGCTGAGAAGGTCGGTCATGTGCCCGAGTCTACGGCAGGCGTGGTTACGACTTTACTCCCGTCCGTCGCATTTCCCCCGCGCGTCTTGTCATCATGTGCCTTGTCGTACTGCCGCATCAGCAGTTCGGCGATGCCGAAGCCGCCGGTCTCGGCCATGCTCTCCGCCGTCTTGGCGTCGGCCATGTCGCGGAACTGGCCGGTGGCGCTGGAATCGAACACGCCCTCGGCCAGATCGGCCTGGCGCATCGAACCCATCATCTGGCGTAGGAACACCGCCTCGAACTGCTTGGCGACCTTCTGCATCTGCGCGCGCTCGGCCGGATTGGCGGCCGTGGCGGCGGCTGCGCGCGTAGCGGCGGGCGGCAGGATCGGGCCGGTCGTCACAGGATCACCAGATCGGCCTTCATCGCGCCGGCCTGCTTCAGCGCCTCCAGGATGGCGACCAGATCGGCGGGCGACGCGCCGATGGCGTTCACCGCCTTGACGATGTCGGCCAGGCTGGCGCCCGGGCGGAAGTTGAACATCGGCCGACGCTCCTCCTCCACCGCGATGTTGCTGTTCGGCTCCACGGCGGTGCGGCCGTTGGAGAAGGGGGCGGGCTGAACGATCGTCGGCTTCTCGTCCACCTTCACGGTCAGCTTGCCGTGGGTGACGGCGGCGGGGGCGATGCGGACGGCGCCGTTGATGACGACGGTGCCGGTGCGGGCGTTGACGATCACGCGGGCGGGGGCATCGGCCGGATCGACCGGCAGATTCTCGATCTGCGCCATCAGCAGGGTGCGGTTCTCGGCACCGGCAGGCGCCGTGATGGCGACGGAGACGGCATCGACGACATGGGCGCGGCCGGCGCCCACCGACAGGTTGATCGCGTTCGCCACGCGGCCGACGGTCGTCAGATCCGCCTCGGCGAGGTTGAACAGCAGCGTGGGGGAGGAGGCGAAGCCCGCGTCCACCGCGCGCTCCACCGTGGCGCCGCCGGGGATGCGGCCGGAGGTGGGGATGTTGACGGTGAGCTTCGATCCGTCGGCCGCGTCGATGCCGAGGCCGCCGACCGCGAGGTTGCCCTGCGCCATCGCGTAGATCTGCCCGTCCGCGCCGTTCAGCGGCATCATCACCAGCGTGCCGCCGCGCAGCGACTTGGCCTTGCCGATCGCCGACACGGTGATGTCCAGCTTCTGGCCGGGCTTGGCGAAGGCCGGCAGATCGGCCGTCACCATCACGGCGGCGGCGTTCTTCAGCGCCGGGTTGACGCCGGCCGGCAGGTTCAGCCCGAAGCGGGAGACGGCGCCCTTCATGCCGAGAGTGGCGTAATCGAGGCTGTCGTCGCCCGTACCGGCCAGGCCGATGACGAGGCCGTAGCCGGTCAGCTGGTTGGAGCGCACGCCCTGGAACGTGCCGAGATCCTTGATCCGCTCGGCCGAGGCGGGTGCTGCGAACAGTGATCCGAGCAGGACGGAGGCGAGCAGGGCGACGTGGCGGATCATCGAATATCCTGGCGGAAAGGGGCGGGCGGAGCGGCGGCGGGGCGTCACCCTCAGAACGGGCTGAGGATGGAGAAGAAGTGGCTGAGCCAGCCGGGCTTGGAGGCGCGCGCCACGTCGCCCTTGCCGGCATAGGCGATGCGGGCATCGGCGACGCGGGTGGAGAGCACGCGATTGTCCGGGCTGATGTCGGCGGCGCGGACGATGCCGGAGAGCTGGATGTTCTCGTCGCCGCGGTTGAGCGTCAGCAGCTTCTGCCCGCGCACCAGCATCGTGCCGTTCGGATAGACCGCCTGCACCGTCACGCTGATCTCGCCCGAGAGGTTGTTCGACTGGGCGGCGGCGCCCTTGCCGGCGAAGGTGCTGGTGGCGCCGACGGCCGCGTCGCTGGCGTCGAACAGCGAGAGCGGACCGGTGGTGGGCGGCTTGATGCCGATATTGCCGTTGCGATCGGTGGAGGCGGTGCTGCTCTTGCTCGCCTGGGTGCGCTCGACCAGCAGGATCGTCAGCACGTCGCCGACCGAGGCGGCGCGCTGGCCGCTGGTGAGCGGGGCGTAGCCGTTGACCGCGTGGAAGATCGCGCCGTCGGCGATCACCGGCTGCGCGGGTTCGGCATAGGCCGGCGTGAAGTCCGGCTTCGGCTCGCGCCGGCGCGCCTCGGCCGGCGGCGCGTGGAGCGAGACGGCCACGGCGCCGGCCATCGCGATCGCCACCAGGATGCGCAGGGGATCGGGGTTACGCACCGGCCGCCTCACATCTGCTGGTTGACATATTGCAGCATCTCGTCGGTCGCCTTGATCATCTTCGAGTTGACCTCGTAGGCGCGCTGCGTCTCGATCATGTCGACGAGTTCCTCGACGACGTTGACGTTGGAGCCTTCGAGGCTGCCCTGGCGGATGCTGCCGCGACCATCGAGGCCGGCCTCGCCCACCTGCGGCGCGCCGCTGGCGGCGGTCTCCTTCAGCACGTTGTTGCCGATCGCCTCCAGCCCGATCGGGTTGGCGAAGCGCGCCGTCTCGATCTTGCCGAGCTCGGTCGCCTCGGTCGCGCCGGCGGCGACCGCCGAGACGGTGCCGTCCGCGCCGATCGTCACCTTGGTGGCGCCTTCCGGCACCTGGATCTGCGGGATCAGCGGCTTGCCG
This sequence comes from Sphingomonas profundi, assembly GCF_009739515.1. Classification (NCBI taxonomy): domain Bacteria; kingdom Pseudomonadati; phylum Pseudomonadota; class Alphaproteobacteria; order Sphingomonadales; family Rhizorhabdaceae; genus Alterirhizorhabdus; species Alterirhizorhabdus profundi. Next base: position 3,235,487 of record NZ_CP046535.1, on the reverse strand, counting down.
TCCGACGTGACGACGGTGCCCTCGGCCGAGAGGGTGAAGTTGCCGGCGCGGGTGTAGCCGGTCGATCCGTCCGGCATCTGCACCTGGAAGAAGCCGTTGCCCTCGATCGCGAGATCGAGCGCGTTGTCGGTCGTCTGCAGCGTGCCCTGCGTGTCGATCCGCTCGGTGGCGGCGATGTGGACGCCCGAGCCGAGCGACAGGCCGGTGGCATATTTGTTGTCGCCGCTGGAGGGCGCGCCCGGCGACTGCATCGCCTGATAGGCGAGCGTCTCGAAGCTCGCGCGATCGCGCTTGAAGCCGGTGGTGTTCACGTTCGCGAGGTTGTTCGCGATCACGCGCATGCGCTCGTTCTGCGCATCGAGGCCGGTGCGGGCGACGTGGAGGGCGGCGTTCGTCATGGTGGCTTCAGCTTTCGCGGTTTGGATGCGGCTATTGCAGCAAGGTGCGTGCCAATCAGTCCGGCAGGCGCATCAGATCGGCCGAGGCGCTGTCGAGATCCTTGGCGGTGGTCAGCAGGCGCACCTGCGTATCCCACGAGCGGCTGGCGTCGATCATGTCGACCAGCGCCTGGCTGGTGTTGACGTTCGAGCCCTCGATGCTGCCCGACGTCACCTTGGCGGAGGGATCGGACGGCAGGGTGCCGCCGCCCTCCACGCGGAACAGGCCGTCCAGCGCCTTGACGATGCGCGATCCGGCCGGCGAGGCGATCTTCAGCCGGTCGACGAGCTGGGGCTCGGCGGCGGGATCGGCGCCCTGCGGCACGATCGAGATGGCGCCATCGTCGGCGATCGTGATCTTGTCATAGGGCGGCAGGGTGATCGGCCCGCTGTCGCCGAGCACGGGGTGGCCGTCGCCGGTGACGAGCAGGCCGCTGTCGGAGACGGAGAGGTCGCCGCGCCGGGTATAGGCTTCCTCGCCGTCGTCGGACTGGACGCCGAGCAGGCCGTCGCCGTGGATCGCGACGTCCAGGTCGCGGCCGGTGGCGGTGACGCTGCCGGCGGTCATGTCGGCGGCGGTGACTTCCTCGGATGCCGGCGCGCGGCTGCCGAAGCCCTCGCCGGTGATCCACAGCGGCCGCACGTTCGCCATCTCGGCGCGGAAGCCCGCGGTGTTGGCGTTGGCGAGGTTGTTCGCCGTCGTCGCCTGCCGTGCCATCGCGCCGCGCATGGCGGAGAGGGCGGTGTGGATCAGCCGGTCCATGCCTTATGTCCTGCCAGTGTCTTGCCGGTCAGCCCGATCAGTTGGTCTGGATGATCGTCTGGGTGAGGGTGTTGGCGGTCTCGATCGCCTTGGCGTTCGCCTGGAAGTTGCGCTGCGCCGCGATCAGCGCGACCAGCTCCTCCGTTATGTCGACGTTCGCCTGCTCCAGCGCGCCCGACTGGATCACGCCGGCGCCGCCGGTGGACGCCTCGCCCACGATCGGGTCGCCGCTGTCGCCGCTCGCGCCCCAGCTCGCGTCGCCCATCTGGCGCAGGCCGGCGGGGTTGGCGAAATTGGCGATCACGACCTTGCCGAGCTTCTGGCTGGTGCCGTTCGAGTAGGTCGCCGAGACGAGCCCGTCGAGGCCGACCGACACGTTGCTGAGCTGGCCCGCCTCATGGCCGTCCTGCGTCAGCGAGGCGACGTTGAAGGTGCCGGCGGTCTGCTTGCTCTCGGCGCCGTAATCCAGCGTGAGCGAGATCGGCGCGCTGGCGCCGGACGGCAGCGCGCCGCCGAAGCTGACCGGGCCGGTCGGCGCGGTCAGCACGCCGTCCGCGCCGAAGGTGAGGGTCAGCGGCTCCGGCGGCACGGTGCCGACGCCGTTGGTCTGGCTGGCGCTCGCCTCGGTGTTGCCGATGAACAGGCGGGCCTCCCACGTGCTGTCGGTGCCGGTATCGCCGGGCGCGGACGTGCGGGTATAGTAGATCGTGGCGGGCTGGGCGGCGCCGCTGGCGTCGTACACCGTCGTCTGCTGCGAGTAATTGTAGCTGTTCGGATCGTAGCGATCGAACGAGTAGCTGTTCGGGCTCTGATAGACTGCGCGGTTGGCCGGCAGGTCGGCCGCGGTCGGCAGCTGGATCTTCAGGTCGAGCTTGGTCGTCGCCTTGGCGTCGCCCGAGGTGAGCGGCACCTGCAGGCTCTGCGTGGCGGCGAGGCCGGTGGCGGTGACGCCGCCGCTGCTGTCCACCGGCAGCACCTGGAGATAGTTGCCGCGCGAATCGGTGACGTAGCGTTCCGCATCCACGCCGAAGGCGCCGTTGCGGGTGTAGCTGATCTCGCCGCCGGTCTGCGCGCCGCTGGTCACGAAGAAGCCCTGGCCGCTGATCGCGAGATCGAGCGCGCGCTCCGACGAGGTGAAGCCGCCCTGGCCGAACTGCTGGTTGATCGATTTCAGCCGCGCACCCTGGCCCGCCACGTTGGAGGACTGGAGCGCCGAGGAGGAGACGAGATCGCCGAAGTCCGCGCGGCTCTTCTTGAAGCCGGTGGAGCTGACGTTGGCGACGTTGTTCGAGATGACGGACAGATCGGTCTGGGCCGCCTTGAGGCCGGAGAGCGAGGTGTAGAAGGACATGGCAACGAACTCCTGGGTGAACGCTGGGGGTGGGGTCAGCCGAGGCGCTGGGCGTCGGCGGGAGCGATGAGGCCGAGGGGGGTGACGAGCCGGGTGGCGCCGCCGGCCGGCGACTGCACGGCCGAGATGCCGGCCCACGTGGAGGTGGTGGCGCGGACCAGGCCATCCTTGCCGGCGGCGGTGACGACCACCTTGAGCGGGCCGGTGGCGGCGACGCTGCCGTCCGCCGCCTTGCCGTCCCACGAGAAGGGAACGCTGCCGGCGGCCTGCGCGCCGAGCGCGATCTCCTTCACCGTGTTGCCGTTGGCGTCGATCAGGCTGACGCCCACGTTGCCGGCGGCCGACGGCAGGCTGACCTCTCCGGCGTAGAAGCCGTCGTTCAGCGGCGTCGCGGTATCGGAGGCGACCAGCGCCGAGCGGCCGATCCAGCTGGCGGCATCGCCCACGCGCGATCCGGCGATGTCGCTGGCGATCGCCTTGAGGCTGGTGTTCATCTCCGAGATGCCGGCGACGGACGAGAATTGCGCCATCTGCGCCACCATCTGGGTGCTGTCGACGGGGGCGAACGGATCCTGCGTCTTCAGCTGGGTGGTCATCAGCTTCAGGAACGCCTGCTGGTCGAGCGTGCTGCTCTTGGCGCTCTTGACGGTGGCCGTGCCGACTGTGGTGGTGCCCGGCAGCGCGAGCGTGGCGGTGTTGTTCGTGACGGTCATTTGCCGAGCCTCAGCGTGTCCAGGGTGAGCGTCTTCGCCGTCTGCAGAACCTGGACGTTGTTCTGGTACTGGCGCGATGTCTCGATCATCTCGACCATCTCCGCGGCGCTATCGACGCTGGCCTCCCAGACGTTGCCGTCCTTGTCGGCCAGCGGATGCGCCGGATCGTGGCGCTTGGTGGGGGCGACCTGGCTGGTATCGATGCGATCGACCTTCACCGTGGCGACGCCCGGCTGATCGGTGACGACGCCGAAGACCGGCTTCATCGCGCGGAAGGCGCCCGCTTCGGTGCCCGAGACGGAGCCGGCATTGGCGAGGTTGGAGGCGGTGGTGTTCAGCCGCACGAGCTGCGCCGACATGGCGCGGCCGGCGATATCGAACACCGACATGGGGCCGGACATGGCGCTTATTCTCCCTTCAGCGCTTGCATGACGGTGTTGATGCGACCTTCGAGGAAGGAGAGGGTGGTGCGGTACTGCACCGCATTCTCCGCGAAGATCGTCTGCTCGGTGGAGAGCTCCACCGTGTTGCCGTCGAGCGAGGGTTCGAGCGGCACGCGATAGCCGAGCGCGTCGCCGGCGGCCTTGTCCACCGTCGAGCCCTGGTTGGCGGCGTCCAGCGCCTTGGCGAAGTCGATGTCGCGCGCCTTGTAGCCGGGCGTCGCCGCGTTCGCGATGTTGGAGGCGAGGAGGGCGAGACGCTGGCTGCGCAGGGCCAGCGCGTTGCCGTGCATCCCGAAGAGTTGATCCGCCACGCCGCTCATGTCTTCGTCCCGTCCGCTAAAGATCGTCGCGCCGCTGCCGTTATCCTGCATGACAGCGCCCGCAGCCTTTTCAGCAAAGGCCGTGCCAAGTGCCGGGATCCGCGGATTTCCGCGGCCCTGGCAGGCGTCGCCGGGGCCAGCCGGCAGACTCTTGCCGGGGGCGGCAAGGAATTGCCGGGTGCCGGCAACGGGGGTTTACGCATGGACGCCATCGGCCAGCTCGCGCACTTCATCGATCCCGTGTCGCTGGCGATCGTCGGCGGCGGATCGCTGCTGGCGGCGATCGCGCGATCCACCCGCGACGACGTCTCCCGCGCGTTCGCCGCGCTCGGCCCCATGCTGCGGGCCGATCCCGATGCCGACGCCCAGGCCGCCGTGCGCGCGGTCAACGCGATCGAGGCGCTGGCCCAGGTGCGCGGCATCGCCTGCGCCGACCGGGTCGAGACGGCCGGCCGATTCCTCAAGCGGGCCGCCTTCCAGCTCTCCGACGCCGCCAGCGCCGATGCCTTCGCGCTGTGGGCCAGGGACGAGCTGGAGGGCCGCCGCCGCCGCCACGATGCCGCCGCCGGTTTCTGGCGGGCGATGGCCGATGCCGGGCCGGCGATGGGCATGATCGGCACCATCGTGGGCCTGATCGGCATGTTCTCCGCGATGGACGATGCCGCGGCGATCGGCCCGGCGATGGCGCTGGCGATGCTGACGACGCTGTACGGCGTGATCCTCTCCGGCGCGATCGCCGGGCCGATCGCCGCGCGGCTGGAGCGGCTGGCCGAGGCGGAGCGCGCGTGGCAGACGCGCGCGCTCGACCGGCTGGAGCGGCTCGCCCGCGCCGAGCTGGCGTCGCCGGCCGCCATCCGCCCGCCGCTGCGGCCCGTGCTGCAGGATGCGGCATGAGCGCCGCCCGCGCGCCGCGCTGGGCGCTGAGCTTCGCCGATCTCTGCCTGCTGCTGCTCGGTTTCTTCGTGATCCTGCACGCGCAGAAGGGCGATCCCCGCCGCGTGGCGCAGGGGATGCGCGCCGCGTTCGGCGACGGCGCCACCGCCGCCGCCGCCGCGCGCACCGACTATAAGGCGACCGCGCTGTTCCAGCCGGGCGAGGCGGTGCTGACGCCCGCCGCCGCCGGCTGGCTGGCGCGGCTGGGGCGCGAGGCGGCGGCGCGGCGATCGGCCGTGCTCATCGTGAGCGACGGCATCGATCCGGCGACCGCGCGGCTGGACGGCTGGGAGCTGGCCGCCGCCCGCGCCGCCGCCGTGGGCCGCGCCGTGCGCGCCGGCGGCGTGAGCGAGCGGCAGCTGACCATCTCCATCCCCGCGATGGGCGGCGATCGCCACGCCGCCGGGCAGACCCTCCGCATCACCGCGACGCCGAACGGCTGAGCGACCACGGTTGGCGCGCTTCTTGCGGGTCACGCGCGAATCTATAGAGGTCCGCCCGTGAAGACGCTTTCCCGACACCTGCCGCTCGCCGCGCTGCTGCTGCTGCCGGCCCCCGCGCTGGCGGCCGGCCTCCAGAATCTCGACGCGCTGGAGCGGAGGCTGGTGATCGCGCTGGGCGCCGACATCGGCCAGCCGGGCGGCCCCACCGTGCCGCTGGACCGGCGGCTGAAACTTGCCGCCTGCCCGTCCGACGTGGCGATCGATCCGCCGGCGCTGGGCGCGGTGGCGCTGCGCTGCGCCGAGATCGGCTGGCGCATCCGCGTGCCGCTGGTGCGCGGCGGAACGGGCGGCAAAATCCTGCCGGCAACCGGCAACGCCGCGCCGCCGCCGTCGCTCGCGCGCGCCGCCCCGGTGATCCGGCGCGGCGATCCCGTCGACCTGATCGCCGGAGAGCCCGGATTTTCCGTGAGCAGCCAGGTGATCGCCGAGCAGGACGGCGCCCCGGGCGACCGCATCCGCGTGCGCGGAGACCCCAGAAAACCGCCGATCATGGCCGAAGTCGTCGATGCCGCGACGGTTCGTCTGCCCGGATTTAAATGATCCTCGATCCTGCCGTTAAAGGCTATGAGCGAATGGGACGCGTGTAGCGCGAAGGATGGAAAGATGATCAACAGCATCGGACCGACGGGGACGGGAAAGGTGGTTTCCACCCAACCGCAGGGGGTTCAGAAGACCGCTGCCGTCGAGCAGAAGCAGCAGCGCCCGGCAGCGACCGAGGTGGCGCCGAACCCGGCCGCCGACATCGCGCGCGCCGGCCCGCCGGTGGATACCGACAAGGTGGCCAAGGTGCGCGCGGCGATCGCCAACGGCAGCTACAATCTCGACATCCAGGCGATCGCCAGCCGGATGATCGACATCGACATACTGCCGCGCGGATGAGCGTGATCGTGCTGGAACGCCTGATCGCGAGCGAGCAGGCCCTGATCTCCGCGCTGGACGGCGACGAGGCCGCCGCGATCGAGCAGTCGCTGATCGGCTTCGCCGACGCCATCGACGGCCTGAAGGGTGTCGCCGGCTGGCGCGACACGCCCGACGTGGTGATCCGCGTGACGCACGCGCTGCAACTGGCCGAGGCCGCGCGCATCCGCACCGTCTATCTGGCGGATCGCACGCGGCGGCAGATCGAGCGGCTGACCGCCATCGGTGGCAATGCCCGCGGCGCCCACGCCTATGGCCGCAACGGCCTGATGGTCGCCTGATCGCGCGGACGCGGTAAAAGGCGGCACGTGGCGCCACGGCGGCGTCGAGATCGCTAGCGGAACTGGCACGCCGATTGCTTTGAACCCTCCCGTCCAACAGGGAGGTGTCATGTTTCCGACGGCCGGCGATCGTCTCCACCCCCAGGCGGGAGCCTGAGCGGTGGCCACGCCTGCGATCAACCGGAAGCTGTGGCTGAGCGCGGGTCGCGGGGCGATCCTGCCGCTCGCCACGCTGATGCTCGTCGGCCTCATGGTCGTGCCGGTGCCGTCGCTGGTGCTGGACATCGGCTTCATCCTGAACATCATGATCTCGCTGGCCGTGCTGATGGTGGCGCTGAACGCCACCAAGCCGCTCGATTTCTCCGCCTTCCCCACCGTGCTGCTGTTCGCCACGCTGCTGCGCCTGTCGCTCAACGTCGCCTCCACCCGGGTCGTGCTGGTGGACGGGCATGAGGGGCCGGAGGCCGCCGGCCATGTGATCGAGGCGTTCGGCCACTTCCTGATTGGCGGCGACTATGCGGTCGGCATCTTCGTGTTCGCGATCATCATGGTCATAAACCTCGTCGTCATCACCAAGGGTGCGGGCCGCGTTTCGGAAGTGTCGGCGCGCTTCACGCTGGATGCGATGCCCGGCAAGCAGATGGCGATCGACGCCGATCTGAACGCCGGCCTGATGACCCCGGAGGACGCCAAGCAGCGCCGCCAGGAGGTGGCCACCGAAGCCGATTTCTACGGATCGATGGACGGCGCCTCCAAGTTCGTGAAGGGCGATGCCGTCGCCGGCGTGCTGATCCTGGTCATCAACGTGCTGGGCGGCCTGATCCTCGGCGTGGTCAGCCACGGTCTGTCGATGGCGGACGCCGCCTCCACCTACATCCAGCTGGCGATCGGCGACGCCCTGGTGGCGCAGGTGCCCGCGCTGGTGCTCTCGATCGCCGCCGCCGCGATCGTCACCCGCGTCTCCTCGCCGCTCGACCTGTCGGGCCAGATCACCAGCCAGTTCGCCTCCGCCCGGGCGTGGACGCCGGTGGCGGCGATCCTGGGCTTCCTGGGCCTGCTGCCGGGCATGCCGCACCTCATCATCCTGCCCGCCGCCGGCGTCGCCGGCCTGCTCGCCTGGAAGCTGCGCGCCGTGGCCGTCGTGGCCGAGCCGGTCGCCGTCGAGGACAAGACGGCGGCGCCATCCTCCGCGATCGGCTGGGACGAGGTGTCCGACGGCGCCGCGATCGGGCTGGAGCTGGGCTACGGCCTGATCGGCATGGTGGACGAGCGCAAGGGCGCGCCGCTGATGGCGCGGATCACCGGCATCCGCCGCCAGCTCAGCCGCGAGCTGGGCTTCGTCGTGCCGATGGTGCGGGTGCGCGACAATCTCGCGCTCGGCGCCAACACCTACCGCATCACCGTGTCCGGCGTCGTGATGGCCGAGGACGAGGCGTGGCCGGAGAGCCTGCTCGCGCTCGACAGCGGCGCGCTGGAGGGCACGGTGGAGGGCCGCGCCGTGCGCGATCCGAGCTTCGGGCTGGAGGCGGTGTGGATCGATCCGGCCAGGCGCACCGAGGCGGTGATCGCCGGCTACACCGTCGTCGATCCGCCGACCGTGATCGCGACGCAGCTGAACCAGATCATCGCCGCCGCCGCCGCCGACCTGTTCGGCATGGACGAGGCGCAGAAGCTGCTCGACGCGCTGAAGGAGAGCGCGCCGCAGCTGGTCGCCGGCCTCACGCCCGCGCCGCTGAGCCTGGCGCACATCGCCGGCCTGTGCCGCGCGCTGCTGGCCGAGCGGGTGCCGCTGAAGGACTTCCGCCGCATCGCCGAGGCGATGGTGGAGGCCGCGCGCGAGAGCGCCGATCCGGTGCAGCTGGTGGAGGCGGTGCGCGTGCGCATCGGCGCGATCATCGTGCAGAGCCTGGTGCCGGTGAAGATGCCGCTGCCCGTGATCACGCTGGATGCGGGGCTGGAGGCGATGCTGGCGCAGGCCGTGCGCGCCGGGCCGAACGCGACCCATCCGTTCGAGCCGGCGCTTGCCAACCGCATCGTCGCCGCCGTAACCAGCGCGGCCGAGCCGCTGGTGGGCGCCGCGCAGGCGTTCGGCATCGTCACCTCGCCGCTGGCCCGCCGGCCGCTCGCCCGCCTGCTGCGGCCACATCTGCCGGAAGCGCCGGTGCTCTCCTTCCTGGAGATACCGGACGGCAAGCCGGTCGAGGTGGTCGCCGTCGTCGGTGGCGCCGGCGCGGCGCAGGTGACGCACCGGGCGGAGATGACCTCGTGACCGGGGCGGAGCGCAAGGCGCGCGTGCTGGTGACGGCCAGCGGCAAGGGCGGCGTCGGCAAGACGGCCGTCGCGGTGAACCTGGCGGTGGCGCTGGCGCGCGCCGGCCGGCGGACGATGCTGGTCGACTGCGACTTCGGCCTGGCCGACGCCGCGATCATGTTCGGCGTGAACGCGCCGACGACGATCGAGGACGTGATGAACGCGCGCGTGCCGCTGGACGCGGCGATCACGCCGACCGAGGACGGCGTGCTGCTGGTGCCGGGCGCGAGCGGATCGACCACCGCCGCCGATCTCGCCAAGCCCGATCGCCGCCGGCTGGCGGAGGGCTTCCGCCGCCACGCGGACGTGCTCGACTATCTGATCGTCGATCCGCCGGCCGGCATCCAGCCGCAGACGATGCGGCTGCTCGCCATGTCCGATCGCATCCTGCTGGTGCTGACGGGCGAGCCGACCGCCTTCATGAACGCCTATGCGACGGTGAAGCTGCTGGCGCTGGACCATGGCTGCACGCGGATATCGGTGATCGCCAACATGGTGGACAGCGAGGTTTCCGGACGCGACCTGTTCGGCCGCTTCCACGACGTGGCGTCGCGCTTCCTGCCGTCCGAGCTCGACTATCTGGGCTCGCTGCCGCGCGACGAGCATATGCGCATGGCGATCATGCGCAAGCGGCCCTGCCTTGCCGCCTATCCGGAATCCCGTGCGTCGGCCGCCGTGCTGCGGCTGGCCCACGCGTTTGAGACCATCGACATGCCGCCGTGCCCCGGCGGTTCCCGCTTCTTCGGACTGGAGCATAGCAATGGGGTTGACTGACGCTCAGGAGGCACCCGCCACCTACAAGCGCCGGCCCGACAGGACGTCGCCGGCGGATCTCGCCCGCGCCCACATGCCGCTGGTGCGGCGCATCGCGTGGCACGTGCACGGCCGCGTCTCCACCGCCCTCGATATCGAGGATCTGGTGCAGATCGGCATGGTGGCGCTGGTGGAGGCGGCCGGCGGCTACGAGGATCGCGGCCACGCCTTCGCCACCTACGCCTCGATGCGGATCCGCGGCGCGATGATCGATCACCTGCGCCGCCACGCGACGATCTGCCGATCGGCGATGGGCAAGCGCAAGGCGATGAACGCCGCCCGCGCCAAGCTGGAGAACAGCCTGGGCCGCGCCGCGAGCGAGAGCGAGATGGCAAAGGCCATGGGGCTGGAGCCGGCCGCCTATCGCGAGCTGGTCGACACCACCGAGAGCGTCCACCACGATTCGCTCGACGAGGTCTATTCCGACCAGTCGATGTGGTTCGCCGACGTGGAGGAGCGGGTGGACGTGAGCATCGAGCGGGGCGAGCTGAGCGCCGCCCTGGCCGAGCGCATCGGCGACCTGCCGGAGCGCGAGAAGATGGTGCTCCAGCTCTACTTCGTCGAGGAGATGAACCTGGAGGAGATCGGCCAGACGCTGGGTGTCGGCGCGGCGCGCGTCTGCCAGATCAAGAAGGCTGCGCTGGACAAGCTGCGCCTTTCTCTAAAGGAGTGGCGCTGAGCGCCGGCTCCGGCCCGCGCCAACCCCGCGTCGCTGACCGGATAGACACGGTAAGCGCCAACACCGCGCGTCCACGCCAGCCGCGAACCCACGCCCGCTCGTGCGCATTTGCGCGCGGGCGGATCGACGCTATGGCATGCCCGCAGGACGGCGGACGAGGCGGCGGATGGACATGGAGCGGATCGAGGCGCGGTGCCGGATCGGCAACTGGCTGACGATCGCGACGGGGTTCCTCGCCCTGTCGTCGCCGCTGGTGCTGATGGGCGAGGCGATCGTGTGGCTCGCGCGCCGCCGCTGGCCGACCCTGGCGAGCGTGAGCGAGTGGCGGCCGGCGACGCTGTGGTTGCGGCCGATCGCCTATCTGCCGCTGTCGCTTATCGTGCTGGCGGTGGGCGCGACGTCCTTCACGGCGGCGCTCACCTACTGGCGGCGGCAGGAGCGGCTGCTGCGCCGGCGGCGCGGCGAGCAGAGCGTGCTGCGGCGCCTTATATAGAGCCGGTACTATAGAGTCAGTCGCCGCCGCGCCGCGCGCCGCATCGGCAACGAGGCGAGCCCCCGGCGCGGGGGTGGTGCGCCGGGGGCTCTCATGCCCCGCTATGGGAGGACCAGTCCCGTTCGGTTAGCGGAGCAAGCTCAGGACACCCTGCTGGCTCTGATTGGCCTGGGCCAGCATGGCGGTGGCCGCCTGGCTGAGGATCTGCGACTTGGCGAGCGCGGTCGTCTCGACCGAGAAGTCGGCATCCTCGATGCGCGAGCGGGCGTCGGTCAGGTTCGTCGAGGTGGAGGTCAGGTTGTCGACCGTCGCGTCGAGGCGGTTCTGCACGGCGCCCAGGTTCGCGCGGCCGGCCGTCACCTGCGTCAGCGCGCGATCGATCACGGCGAGCGCGGCGGTGGAGTTGGCGGCGGTCGAGAGATCGAGGTCGCTCACGCGGGTCGGCGCGGTGGCGGAGCCGGCGTTCACCGTCGCCGCGGTGGCGGCCGGATCGGCGCCCAGATCGGCGGCCTTCAGCGAGATCACCGAGAAGGAGACCGTCTCGCTCGCCTTCACGCCCGTCTGCAGCGTGAACGACTTGGCGGCGGTGGTGCCGTTGGTGTTGGCGGTCGCGGTGGAGTCGCCGGCGACGATCGAGATGTTGTTGAAGGTGCTGCGGGTCGCGATGTTGCCGATCTGGTCCTTCAACTGCGCCACCTCGATCTGCAGGTTCGAGCGGTCGCTGTCGGAGATGGTGCCGTTGGCCGACTGCACGCCAAGCTCGCGCATCCGCTGCAGGATGTTGGTCACGTCGCCCATCGCGCTCTCCGCCGTCTGCGCCAGCGAGATGCCGTCGTTCGCGTTGCGGATGGCGACGGTCAGGCCGCGGATGTCGGAGGTCATGCGCGTCGCCACGGCGAGGCCGGCGGCGTCGTCCTTGGCGGAGTTGATGCGCTTGCCCGACGACAGGCGCTCCATCGCCTGGCTCATGTCCATGCTGGCGTTGCGCGAGGCGTTCTGCGCGCGGAGAGCGGCGGAGTTGGTGTTGATGACGGTCACTGGTCTTTCCTTCCCGCTGGAAAAATGAGGGCCAGCGGGTTCGGTCCGCAGCAGCCACGATCCAGGTAACGGCGACGGCGGCCGAAGCTTAAACCGGATTTTCGCGGCCATTTCCGACGCGTCGGTTTGCCGACGATCCCCTGTCGGATTCTTGACGCGCGCGTTGCGCACGGGTGCCACGCGGGCTCGCGCGCGCGTAGCGCATGCGCGGCGTTAACTGCTTGATAAGCTTTGCCCGCGGAAATCCGCCACTGCCTTTTCCTGGCACGCCCCTTGCGGATTTACGCCCAACCAGCGGTTTTCGGACCGCGAGACAATGGGGTACGCACATGACGACGATCGCGATCTCGCACATTGCCGCCGCCAGCGATCCGGCGCTCGCCGCGTGGCTGGCCGGCATCGGCCTGCGCTGCGCCGTGATCGCCGGCGACGCCGCCCGCGAGCGGGGCGACGTCCGCGTGCTGCATGCCTCCGAGATCGCCTGCGCCACCCACCGCGACGTGCTGATCGACCTGCGCGACGGCGCGCCGACGATCGCCCGCGCCGCCGACGGCCAGCCGGCGCGGATCGCCTTCGGCCTCGCCGACATGGCGTTCGGCCACGCGCTGATCGCGGAGCTGGTGCGCCCGGCCGATCGCCCGGCCTGCGGCGAGCCGGACAGCGCCCGCTTCCTGTCGCTCGCCGCCAAGATCGCCGGCAGCGACGCGACCGCGCTGGTGCTGGGCGAGACCGGCACCGGCAAGGAGGGCGTCGCCCGCTTCATCCACGCGACGAGTCCGCGGCGGGACAAGCCGTTCGTCGCGGTGAACTGCGCCGCGCTGCCCGAGACGATGCTGGAGGCGATGCTGTTCGGCCACCAGAAGGGCAGCTTCACCGGCGCCGCCGGCGCGAGCGAGGGCCTGTTCCGCGCCGCCGAGGGCGGCAGCCTGCTGCTCGACGAGGTGGCCGAGCTGCCGCTGGCGCTGCAGGCCAAGCTGCTGCGCGCGCTGCAGGAGCGGGAGGTGCTGCCGGTGGGCGCGACCAGGCCGATCCCGGTGAACGTGCGCGTGATCGCCGCCGGCAACCGCGACCTGGCGGTGGAGGTGGCCGAGGGCCGCTTCCGCGCCGATCTCTACTGGCGGCTCAACGTGATGCCGCTGACCTTGCGCCCGCTGGGCGCGCGGCGGCTGGACATCCGCGCGATCACCGCCGCCCTGATCCTGCGCCACACCGCCAACGGCGAGGCGGTGGCCTGGCCGACGGCGGAGGCGCTGGAGGTGCTGATGGCGCATCGCTGGCCGGGCAACGTGCGCGAGCTGGAGAATGTGCTCCAGCGCGCGCTGCTGCTGCGCGAGGGCGACCGTATCGAGGCTGGCGACCTGACGATCGACACGGCCGAGCCGGTCGCGCCGACGGTGGCCATGGCGATGGTGGCGGCCGCGCAGCCGGTGGCCAACGATACCGCGCCGCCGGCGACCCGCCTCTCCGACATCGCCAAATCGATGCAGGCGCGCGCGATCGAGGACGCGCTGGCCGCGACCGGCGGCCATCGCCTGCGCGCCGCCGAGCGGCTGGGCATCAGCGAGCGCACCCTGCGCTACCGCCTGGCCGACATGCGCGCCGCCGCCTGACCGGATAGCACCGCATGAACACGATCAATCCTTCCAGCCTGCTGGCGATGCGCAACGCCATCCTCCAGCAGAACAGCGCGCTGCAGAAGGCGGCCGGCTCCGCCATCGCCGCTCCCGTCGCCGCGCCGACCCCGGCGGACGCGCCGAAGGCCGACTTCACCCAGGCGCTGCGCGGCGCCTTGAGCGAGGTGAACGCGCTGCAATCGCAGGCGGGCGCCGCGTCCGAGGCGTACGAGAAGGGCGAGACGACGGACATCGCCGCCGTGATGCTCTCGCGCGAGCAGGCCTCGGTCGGCTTCCAGGCGACGCTTCAGGTGAGGAACAAGCTCTTGTCTGCGTACAAGGATATCATGAGCATGCCGGTCTGACATGGCGGACCTGATCGCCACCGCCGACGCCGCCGCCCCCGGCCGCGCGCTGATCCCCAGCCCCGCCTCCGGCGGCGCGGGCGCCATCCTCAGCCGGGTGCGGGCGTTCACCGCCCAGCCGGCCGTCGCCAAAAGCCTGCCGATGGTGGGGCTGATCGCCCTGCTGGGCGTGGCCGCGCTCGCCTGGTTCCTGTTCAGCCAGCCGCCGCAGCGCGATCTGTTCCGCGGCCTCGCCGATGCCGACAAGGCGGCGGTGGCGGAATCGCTGACCGGCGCGGGCATCAAGTACACGATCGATCGCGCCACCGGCACGCTGACGGTGGCCGACGACGATTTCTACCGGGCCAAAATGATGCTGGCCCAGGCCGGCCTGCCCAAGAGCGCGCCGGACGGCGATGCGATGATCTCCTCCCTGCCGCTCGGCGCCTCGCGCGCGGTGGAGGGCGAGCGGCTGCGCGGCGCGCGCGAGATGGACCTCGCCCGCACGATCGAGCAGATCGACGCCGTCCAGAAGGCGCGCGTCCACCTGGCGATGGAGCAGCCGAGCGTGTTCCTGCGCGATCGATCGCAGCCGGCGGCATCGGTGATGCTGACCCTGATGGGCGGCCGATCTCTGAGCGACGCACAGGTGGCGGCGATGCAGCACCTCGTCGCATCCTCCGTGCCTGGCCTGGCGCCCGACGCCGTCTCGATCGTCGACCAGACCGGGCAGCTGCTGTCGCGCGATGGCGGCGATCCGGCGAGCGACGCCAGCGAGCGCCAGATCGCGATCCAGGCGAAGATGGAGGCGCGCTACCAGGAGGGCCTGCGCAAGCTGCTGACGCCGCTGCTGGGCGAGGGCAACTTCACCGCAGAAGTGCATGCCGACCTGGATTTCGCCGAGGTGCAGGCCACGCGCGAGAGCTATCCGAAGGACGCCACGGCGGTGCGCGCCGAGACCGGCGGCTGGACCAAGACCGGCGGTCCGGACGGCCCCGGCGCGGTCGGTGGCATCCCCGGCGCGCTGAGCAACCAGGCGCCGCCGGCGGCCCAGGTGGCCGCCGCGCCGAACGGCACGACGACCCCCACCGCGCCGGGCGCGCCCGCCGCCACCGGCGAGGCGGCGAAGACGACCGAGCAGTATAACCGCACCTTCGAGCTGGGCCGCGAGGTGTCCGTCACCAAGAACCCGGTCGGCACCGTGCGTCGCCTGTCGGTGGCGGTGGCGCTGAAGGATCCCGCCAAGGGCAAGCGCACGCCGGCCGAGCTGGCGCAGCTGGAGGCGCTGATCAAGGGCGCCGTGGGCTTTGACCAGCAGCGCGGCGACGTGGTGGCGCTCTCCGCCCGCAAGTTCGCCGACGTGGCGCCGGAGGACGCCGGCAAATGGTGGGACAAGCCGTGGGTCGGCCTGCTGGCGCGCAACCTCTCCGCCCTGCTGATCGCCGCGCTGCTGGTGTTCGGCATCGGCCGGCCGCTGCTGAAGCGCCGCGCCGCCGCCGCTACCGCCCGGGTGGAGGCCGCCGCAGAGGCTCGCGCCGCGATCGGCAAGGACATGGCGAGCGCCATCACCGATCAGGCCCGCGAGGGCGGCGCCGTGACCCTGGAGATGATCGAGGCGGCGCCCGGCTACACCGCCCGCGCCGAGCTGATCCGCAACTTCGTGCGACAGGATCCGGCCCGCGCCGCCCTGGTCGTGCGTGACCTGATCCGCGCGGACGCGCGCCAAGGAGACGCCTGACCATGGCCGATATCGAGACCGTCGAAGCCACCGTTCCCGGTGGCTGCGAGGCGGCGGCGATCCTGCTGATGCTGCTGTCGGAGGAGGAGGCCGCCGACGTGCTGAGCCGCCTTGACCCCGAGGAGGTGCAGCAGCTGGGCGGCGCGATGTTCGGCGTGGCCGACGTGAGCGAGCGGCAGGTGAACGGCGTGCTGGACCTGTTCGTCGATCGCGCCAGGGCGCGCACGACGATCGGCTTCGGCGCCGACAAGCATATCCGCGGCATGATGAGCCGCGCGCTCGGCCCCGACCGGGCGGACAATGTGCTCGCCCGCATCACCCCGCCGACGCGCACCGCCGCGCTGGACGCGCTGAAGTGGATGGACCCGCGCACGATCGCCACCCTGATCGAGCACGAGCATCCGCAGATCGCGGCGCTGGTGCTCGCCCACCTCGATCCGCCGATCGCCGCCGATGTGCTGCAGCTGCTGGACGAGGAGGCGCAGGCCGACATCATCTACCGCGTCGCGACGCTCGGTCCGGTCACGTCCGAGGCGCTGGAGGATCTGGAGCGCGTGCTGCTGCGGCAGGTGACGCGCGCCTCTTCCGGCTCCACCAGCAGCCGTGGCGGCGCCAGCGAGGCGGCCAAGATCGTCAACAGCACGCGCCAGACGGCGGAGCTGCGGATCATCAAGTCGCTGAACAAGATCGACAAGACGCTGGCCCGCACGATCGAGGACGAGATGTTCGTCTTCGACAACCTCAACGACCTCGACGAGAAGGGCCTCGGCATGCTGCTGCGGACCGTGGACAACGACATCCTCGTCGTCGCGCTGAAGGGGGCGGAGGAGAAGCTGCGCAACCGGATGCTGGGCTGCATGTCCAGCCGCGCCGCCCAGTCGATCCAGGACGATATCGCCGCGCGCGGGCCGATGCGCCTGGCCGAGGTGCAGGATGCGCAGAAGGAGATGCTGGCCGTGGCCCGCCGCCTGGCGGATGCAGGCACGATCATGCTGGGCGGCAAGGGCGACGACTATGTCTGACCTCTGGAACCACGCCAGCGCCGCCGCCGCCGCGCGCATCTGCGCGTTCAGCCATCGGTCGGAGATCCAGCCGTTCACGCCGTGGTCGATCGCGCCGGCGACGAACGACGACCTGCCGCTGGTGGTCGAGGAGGATCAGGCAGCGGTCATCGATCCGTCGCTGATCGAGGCCGAGGCGTTCGCCCAGGGGTTCGAGGAAGGCCGCCGCACGGTAGAGCTGGAACTCGCCGGCGAGCGGGCCGAGATGCTGCGGCTGGTGGAGGCGCTGGGCGTGCTGCAGCCGGAGGAGCCGATGGCGCTGGGCGAGCTGCTGGCCGAGACGGTGGACCGGCTGGTGCGCCAGATCGTCGGCGAGGTCTCGATCGACGGCGCGCTGCTGGCGGATCGCGCCCACGCCGCCGCGGCGCTGATCGCCGAGGATACGGCGCCCAGCCGGATGCGGCTGCATCCGGACGATCATCGCCGGCTGGGCAACGCCGCCATCCCGGTGGAGATGGTGGCCGATGCGGGTCTGGCGCAGGGCACCGTGCTGCTGGAGAGCGGCGAGGGCTGGATCGAGGACGGCCCCGACGTGGGGCTGGAGAAATTGCGCCAGGCGCTCGACCGCATGGGCGTGCCGCGATGAGCCGGCTGGCCGCGAAGGCGGCGGCGATGCTGAAGGGCGTCGACGTCGCCGCGCAGGGGCCGCGCCGCATCGGCAGGCTCGTCGCCTTCGACGGTCTGATGCTGGAAGCGACCGGCTTCAACGAGCCGATCGGCAGCGCCGCCCGCGTGATCGACGCGAACGGCCACGGCGCGCGCGCCGAGGTGGTCGGCTTTCGCGGGCCGCGCACCCTGCTGATGGCGCTGGATCACGACGCGCCGCACGCCGCCGGCTCCCGCGTGGAGCCGGACGGGGCGGGCGGATCGGTGACGGTCGGCCCGGAGCTGCTCGGCCGGGTGATGGACGCGCTGGGCAATCCGCTGGACGGGCTGGGGCCGATCGCGGCCGGCCACCGCTGGCCGCTGGCCGGCCGTATGAGCAATCCGCTGGATCGCGGCCGCGTGACCGAGCCGTTCGACATGGGCGTGCGCGCGGTGAACGCGCTGCTGACGGCGGGCGTCGGCCAGCGCATCGCGATCTGCGCCGGCTCGGGCGTCGGCAAGTCGGTGCTGATGGGGCAGATGATCGCCGGCGCGGAGGCCGACGTGATCGTCGTCGGCCTCGTCGGCGAGCGCAGCCGCGAGGTGACGGATTTCCTCGCCACCAAGCTGTCCGGTCCGGTGCGGCAGAAGAGCGTGGTGGTGGCGGTGCCGGCCGATCACCCGCCGCTGCTGCGCCTGCGCGCCGCCATGCGGGCGACGGCGATCGCCGAATATTTCCGCGAGGCGGGGCTGAAGGTGCTGCTGCTGATCGACAGCCTGACGCGGGTGGCGCACGCCCAGCGCGAGATCGGCCTCTCGCTGGGCGAGCCGCCGACGATGAAGGGCTATCCGCCCTCGGCGCTGGGCCTGATCCCGCGCCTGTGCGAGCGGGCGGGCGCCGACCAGCGCACCGGCGGATCGATCACCGCGCTCTACACCGTGCTGGCGGACGGCGACGACACCGACGATCCGATCGTCGACACCGCCCGCGCGATCGTGGACGGCCACATCATCCTCGCCCGATCGCTGGCGGAGCAGGGCGTGTTCCCGGCGATCGACGTGGGCAAGTCGCTGAGCCGGGTGATGGCGGACATCGTGACGCCGGAGCATGCCCGCGCGGCGGCCAGGCTGCGCCGGCTCTGGTCGGTCTACGAGGAGAATCGCGACCTGATCCTGATGGGCGCCTATCGCGAGGGCAGCGATGCGGTGATCGACGAGGCGATCCGCCGGCGCGGCGAGGTGCTCGACTTCATCCGCCAGGGCCAGAAGGATCGCATCGATTTCACCGATTCTTCAACCATGCTGGCGCAAGGTTTCGCGCAATGAAACAATTGCTCAAGCGCCGCGAGCGGCTGGTCCGCGTCCGCAACGTGCAGCATCTGCAGGCGTCCGCCGCGGCGGCGCAGGCGGAGACGCGCGTCGCCACCTTGGAGACGAGCGCCGCCCGCCTGGTGGCGCTACGCGGCAGCCTGACGCCCGAGACGGGCGCGGTGTTCGCCGCCGCCCTCTCCAACGCGGGCGAGCTTTCGATGCGGCTGGAGGCGGCGCGGCACGGCATGACCGACGCGATCGCCAACGCCCGCGCCTCGGCCGACCGGCTGGGCGCGATGCGGCTGGAGGCGCGGGTGCGGCAGGAGAGCGCCGAGAAGCTGGGCGAGAGGGCCGAGGCGGCCTATGCCGAGTGGCGCGAGCGGCGCACGGCGACGCCGCACCGGCGCAAGGCGGGAGGAACGCCCGCATGATCGCCGCGCTCTCCCCGTTGCTGGCGCCGGCGCCGGGCGGTTTGGACGTGCCGGCGGCGGTGGTGCTGCCCGCCGGCGCGGCGCCGTTCGACGCGCTGCTCGCCTCGCTGGCCCCGCCCGAGCCCGCCGCCCCCGCGCCTGTGACGATTGCGCCCGCCGCCGCACCCGTGGCGATCGCCGTGCCGCTTCCGCCGGAAGCGCCTGCCGACACGGAGGATGCCGCCCCGTCCGACGCCTCCGAGGACGCACCGCAAGGCGATGGGGACGTGCCGGACGACGCCGATGATGCGGCCGCGCCACCGCCTTCCGTAGCGATCGTGCCGCCGGCGATCCTTGCGCCAATCCTGCCGGATCGCTCCAGTGCGGAAGGTACGGGCGCCGCGCCGGCCGCTGTCGAGATGCGGACGGACCGCGCCGCGCCGACGCGCTTCGTCGCACCCGCCGGTCGGCTGCCGGCGGAGCAGGTCGCCGCGTCCGATCCGTCGGTGGGTTCGCCATCGCCGCGGACGCCCGCCGATCGCGCGCGCGCGCCGGCGCCTGTGCGGCCCGGCGACATCGCCTCCGGCCGTCCGGCTGCGGCCGACGTGACGACCGCGCGCGCCGACCTGGCCGCCGCGACGGCGCTGACCCCCTTCGCGCCAGCCGGCATCCCCGTCACGGGCCTCTCCGTGCCGGCAAACGCCGGCCGCGCCGTTCCGCCGCTTGCCTTCGCCGCCCCTGAGAGTGCCGCGCCGCTGCCGATCGCCGGCGAGACGGCGGCTCCGGTCGCATCCGTGCCGCCGTCCGCGATCGGCGCGGTGTCGGCGTCGCTAACGCCGGCGCGACCGGCGGCGTCGATGGAGGCGGCTCCGACCCCGGTATCGCCGGCGGCGATGGTCTCGGCGGTGCCTCGCATGGACGCGCGGCCGCCGATGACGCCGGTTCCGGCTGACCCGCCGCCGGTCGTGGAGATCGTCTCCGATGCCCGCCCGGACGCTCCGGCCGACGCGGTGGAACCTGCGCCGTCACGCACAGGTGGCACCGGCGCGGCCGATCGCGCGCCGACGATCGCGTCGACCACGCGGGTTGCCGCCCCGGCCGCCGATGCGGGGCGTGCCGCCCGCCCGGCGCCGGTTCCGCGCGAGGCGGACGCCGCGGCGGATGTCTCGGCCGCGATCGGGATCGATCTCGACGCGATCTTTCCGCTGCGCGGCGATGCGCCGCTGACGGTGGCGTTCGTCCGCCCGCAGGTTCCCCAGCCCGCGCCGCCGCCGCAGACCGTGCCGGCGGCGACGACGGACCTGCCGGCCGGGACGGCGCAGGCGGCGACAGGCGACGGACGGCGACCGCCCGGCCGACGCCGTCGCCCAGCCGGCCGCCGCGATGCCGCCCATCGCCGCCGCCGCCGTGGCGGACGGCCCGCGCGACGGCCAAGGCGGCGTGCCGGGCGCGGCGGCGAGCGACCTGACGGGCGCGGCGGCGGCCGATGCCTCGGTGCAGCGGCACCTGGATGTCGCGCATGACGGCGCGTGGCTCGATCGGCTGACGCGCGACATCGTCCGCTCGGCCGATCGCGATCACGGCATGAAGTTCCAGCTCAATCCGGAGAGGCTCGGCGCGCTGCAGGTGGAGATCGGTCGCAGCGGCGACACGGCCACCGTGCGCTTCACCGCCGAGACGGAGGCGGCGCGCGCGCTGATCGCGGATGCCCGCCCGGCACTGATCGCCGAGGCGAAGGCGCAGGGCATGACCATCGCCGACGCGCGCGTGGACCTTTCCGCCCAGCCGACGCAGGCGGGTTCCGGCCAGAACGGGGCGGGCCAGAATGGGGCGGGCCAGAACGGCGCGGGGCAGAACGGTTTCGGCCAGGGCGGTTTCGGCCAGGGCAGCTTCGGCCAGGGCGGCGGCGCGGGCGCGTTCGCGCAGCAGCAGCAATCCGGCGGCCAGCGGCCCTCCTTCTTCGAGCGGCCGGCAGCGGCCGCGCCACGATCGGCTGCGGCCGGGATCGCGGATCGCTCCGCCGCCCGTGCCGAGCGCTACGCATGAGGACGTGAACGATGAGCGACGACGCGAAGACGCCCGCGCCGCCCAAGAAGGGCGGCAAGATGAAGAAGCTGCTGATGATCGGCGGCGGCGCCCTGCTGCTGCTGGGCGGTGGCGGCGCGGCCGGCATGTATGCCGGCGGCAAGCTGGGCGCATCGGGCGGCCACGAGGCCAAGGAGGATCCGGACGCGCCGAAGCTGGTGCTGAAGGAGGGCGAGCATGGCCCGACATCGGTGAAGGGCGGGCATGGCGGCGACGGCGACGGGCCGGTGGATGCCGAGATCTACAAGGCGACCTATTATCCGCTGGAGCAGACCTTCACCTCCAACCTGACGGACACCAACGGCTTCGCCCAGATCGGCCTGGGCGTATCGACCTATTACGACCAGAAGGTGCTCGACAATCTGAAGGACAATGAGATGCCGGTCCGCTCGGCCATCCTGATGACGCTCGCCGACCAGCAGGCCGACACGCTTTCCACGCCCGAGGGCAAGAAAATGCTCCAGAAAAACCTTAAGCTCGCTATTAACGATGTGCTGAAGCAGAAGACCGGGTTCGGCGGGATCGACGACGTGTATTTCACCAGTTTCATCATATCGTGACGGGCGGCGCGTGACGGGCGAGGGACCGCTATCGGACGAGGAGCGATCGGCGCTGATGGCCGGGCTGGAGGGCACCGCCGGCGCCGTCGGCGATCGCACGCCGCGCGCCTTCGCGCTGGGCAACGAGGCCTTCCGCCCCACGGCGCGGCTGGCCGGGCTGGAGCGGATGGGCGAGCGCATGGCGCAGCGCGTGCGCGCCGTGGTGGAGCCGTTCGCCCGCACGCGCACGCAGGTGGCGGCCGAGCCGCTGGAGACCCTGCGCTTCGAAGAGTGGCGCGCCGCGCTGCCGCCGTTCACCAGCCTCAGCCTCTACCGCCTGCGGCCGCTGAAATCGGGCGTGCTGCTGGTGATCGAGCCGGCCTTCGTCGGCTGGCTGGTCGACGCCTTCTACGGCGGCGGCGCGGCGCCGCCGAAGACGAAGGGGCGCGAGTTCACGCCCAGCGAGGAGCGGCTGCTCGGCCGGCTGGCGGACGGCGTGGTCGAGGCGCTGGTGGAGGTGTGGAGCGAGGTGACGGTGCTGACGCCGACGCTCGCCTCGCGTGAGACGAACCCGGCCTATGCCAGCCTGGTGCGGGCGGACGAGGCGGTGGTGCTGCAACGCTTCACCGTCACCCCGGCGCAGGGCCACGCCACCACGCTGACGATCCTCTACCCGCTCGGCGCGCTGCGCCCCTATGAGGCGCTGCTGGCCGCCAAGGTGCATGACGAGGGCGGCGCCGCCGGCGATCATGAGTGGCGCATGCGGCTGGCCGAGGCGCTTGAGACCGTGCGCCTGCCGGTCCGTTCCGTGCTGGCGCGGCCGGAGCTGTCGCTCTCCCAGCTGGTCGCGCTGAAGCCGGGCGACGTCATCCCCATCACGCTGAACCCCAAGGTGCCGCTGATCGTGGCCAACCGCCGCATCGCGACGGGCACGATCGGCGAGCAGGACGGGCGCGCGGCGCTGATGATCGACCATGTTGAACGGGTACTATGATGATCGATGCCGACGGCGACACGCCGGAGATGCCGGCTGCGCGCAACTACAAGCTGCTGGCGGATATTCCGCTGCGGCTGTCGGTGGAGGTCGGCAGCACCTCGCTCCGCCTGTCCGAGCTGCTCGATCTGTCGGAGGGGAGCGTGGTGGAGCTGGACCGGCAGGCGAGCGAGCTGCTGGACATCCTGGTCAACGGCACGCTGGTGGCGAAGGGCGAGGTGGTGACGATCAACGGCCGCTTCGGCATCCGCGTGGTGGACGTGGTGGCAGCCGACGCGCGGCTGGCCGGGCTGGAGCGCCGGGCATGAGCAAGCCGGCATGAGGCGATCGGCATGAGGGGTATGAGCGCGCGGGGCCTGCGTGCACCGGCCGCGGGCGCTTGGCGGATGGGGCGGCCGGCATGATGACCGCCTACATCCTGCGGCTGGTGATCCTGCTGCCGCTGGTGGCGGGGCTGGCCTTCGGCGCCCTGTGGCTGTGGCGCCGGGTGCAGCCGGGCCTGGCGCTCGGCCAGCGGGAGCGCGCGGTGCGGCTGATCGACGCGATCCCGATGGGCGCGACCGGCCGATTGGCGGTGGTGGAGTTCGAGGGCAAAAGGCTGCTGCTGGCCGTGTCACGCGGGCGGATCGAGAAACTGTCCGAGGTGGACATGCTCGTCAGCGACGATCTCGACGTGATCGATGGGTGAGAGGCGCCCCCCTCGTCCCGAGCGCAGTCGAGGGATCGGGCCGGGCGTAGCCGAGCTGGCTGACGGCCTCTCGTGCGCGCTGCGGGACGTGTCTCGACCGGGCTCGACACAAGGTGAGATTGTGTCTCGACTGCGCTCGACACAGGGGAAGCGGATTGCGGTTCTTGTGACCGCCCTCGTTCTCGCTTTCCTCTTCGCCGAGCCGGCGCTCGCCCAGACAACCGGCGCGCTGGACAAGGCGCTGAACACGATCTCCGGCGACGGGCGGCCGCTGTCGCTGTCGCTCCAGATCCTCGTGCTGATGAGCCTGCTGACGGTGCTGCCGTCGCTGGTGCTGATGATGACGAGCTTCACGCGCATCATCATCGTCCTCTCGATCCTGCGGCAGGCGCTGGGCCTGCAGCAGACGCCGCCGAACCAGGTGCTGGTGGGCCTGGCGCTGTTCCTCTCGCTGTTCGTCATGCGGCCGGCGGTGGACCAGATCAACGCCACCGCCTTCACCCCCTACGGCGCCGGCACGATCGGCATCGAGGAGGCGATCCAGCGATCGGGTGCGGTGCTGCACACCTTCATGGTCAAGCAGACGCGGCAGACGGACCTGAAGCTCTTCTCCGATCTCGCGAAAGCGCCGCCGTTCGCGCGGGCGGCTGACATTCCCTTCTCCATCCTGCTGCCCTCCTTCGTGACGAGCGAGCTGAAGACGGCGTTCCAGATCGGGTTCCTGATCTTCCTGCCGTTCCTCATCATCGATCTGGTGGTGGCCTCCACGCTGATGGCGCTGGGCATGGTGATGCTGTCACCGGCGATCATCTCGATGCCGTTCAAGCTGCTGCTGTTCGTGCTGGTGGATGGCTGGGCGTTGACGATGGGCTCCCTCGCCGGCAGCTTCGTGACCTGATGGGCGGCGATTACTTCGTCGGCGTGGCGCAGCAGGCGCTGTGGATCCTGGCGCTGGCCTCCGCGCCGATCCTGATCCCCGCGCTCGCCGCCGGCGTGATCCTCGGCATGATCCAGGCGGCGACATCGGTGAACGAGCAGACGCTGAGCTTCGTGCCGAAGCTGATCATCGTCGGCATCTCGCTGGCGATCTTCGGCGGCGCGATCCTGATGCTGATCGGCGACTTCACCCGCGAGATGTTCGCGCGGATACCGGATCTGATGCAGTGAGCGGTTCCTCGCCCTTCCCCTCCCCTGACGGGGAGGGGTGATTGGGCGCGATGTTCCCCAACGGCTTCGTCGGGATCGAGGCGCAATTGTGGCTCTGGCTGCTGGCGATGGTGCGGCCGGGCGCGGCCTTCCTCGCAGCACCCGTGTTCGGCGCGCCCTACGTGCCGGTGCAGCTGCGCCTGATCGTGTCGCTGGCCGTCGGCATCCCCGCCGCCGCCGCCGTGCCGTTCGCCATGCCGGACGGCGGCCTGATGACGATCGCCGGCGCGATGATGGTGACGGGGGAGGTGCTGGCGGGCCTGGCCATCGGTTTCGCCGTGCAGATCGGCTTCTCCGCGGCGCTGCTGGCGGGCGAGACGATCGGCAACGCCATGGGTTTGGGCTTCGCCGGCATGATCGATCCGGCGAGCGGCGCCTCCAGCCCGGCGCTGGGGCAGTTGCTGTCGATCCTCGGCACCTTCCTGTTCCTCGCGATGGGCGGGCACCTGATGCTCGCCGCGATCATCTTCGACAGCTACCGGGCGCTGCCGCCGGGGCAGGGCTGGCTGGGGGCGGAGAGCATCCGCGGGCTGGCGATGTTCGGCGGCACGGTGTTCGCCGCCGGCCTCGCCATCGCCCTGCCGGTGGGCTTCGCGATGATCCTCGTCCAGATCGTGATGGGGATGCTGGCGCGCTCCGCCCCGGCGCTGAACCTGTTCGCGGTTGGCCTGCCGGCGACGATCCTGGCCGGCATCGTGCTGCTGGCGATCGGCGCGCCGACGATGGCCGACGCGATCACCGCGGCGCTGCAGCGCGGGCTCGACTACGCGCAGACGATCGCGGGCGGCGGGTGATGGGCTCCTGCCTATCCTCCTTTCCCCGAGCGCAGTCGAGGAGCCTTGTCGGGCGCGCTCCGGGAACGGGTGGGCGCGGCGGGCCTCGGCTTCGCTCGGCCGGCCCCTCGACTTCGCTCGGGACATGGGTGATTGGTCCCTCGACTTCGCTCGGGACATGGGCTGTCGGTCCCTCGACTGCGCTCGGGACCGGGAGGGATCCCGCTCATGGCTGAGGGGGAGGGCGGCGAGAAGACGGAGGAGGCGACCCCGAAGCGTCGCAGGGATGCCATCGAGAAGGGCGACATCCTCCAGTCCAAGGAGCTCGGCACGGCGATGGTGGTGCTCGGCGGGGCGGCGTGGATCGCGCTCGCCGGCCCGTGGATGCTGGGCGCGCTGCGCAATATGCTGGCGGACGGGCTGCGCTTCGACGCGGCATCGCTACGCGCGTTCGATCCGGCGGAGGCGTTCTACCGGCTGGCCGCCGCCGTCGCCTTCCCGCTCGCCTCGCTGTTCGCGATCACGCTGGTGGCGGCGGTCGGCACGCCGGCGATCCTCGGCTCGCTGGGGTTCCGCTGGGGGGCGATCGCGCCGAAGCCGTCCAAGCTGAACCCCCTCGCCGGCTTCGGCCGCATGTTCGGCATCAACGGCGTGCTGGAGTTGGGCAAGTCGCTGGCGAAGGTGGCGCTGCTCGGCCTCGTCGGCTGGTGGCTGCTGTCGAACGAGGCGGGCAGGCTGGTGACCTTGGGCCAGCAGGATCTGGTCGCCGCGCTGGGCGAGCTGGGCCAGACCTTCGTGCTGGCGGTGCTGGTGATGGCGCTGGCGCTGGCGCTGATCGCCGGCGTGGACATCCCCGCGCAGATCATGCGTCGCAGCAGCCGCCTGAGGATGACGAAGCAGGAGGTGAAGGACGAGCACAAGCAGAGCGAGGGCAGCCCCGAGCTGAAGGCGCAGATCCGCCGCCGCCAGCATGAGGTGCTGAAGAACTCCACCCGCGGCGCCGTGGCCGAGGCGACGGTAGTGCTGACCAACCCGACCCACTTCGCCGTGGCGCTGCGCTACCGCGTGGGCATCGATGCCGCGCCGATCGTGGTGGCGCGCGGCCGCGGCGCCACGGCCGACGCCATCCGCGAACTGGCGGACGAGCATGCCGTGCCGATGCTCGGCTACCCACAGCTCGCCCGCGCGCTCTACTTCACGACGCGCACCGGCCAGGTGATCCGCGACGACCTGTACCTGGCGGTGGCGACGGTGATCGCCTTCGTGTTCAACCTGGACAACGCCATGGCCGAGGGCGCGCCGATGCCGCAGCGGCCCGACGTGGAGGTGCCGCAGGGCGCCCGCTTCGACGAGGACGGGCACAAGGTGGAATGAGGGTGCGCTAAAGGCCTGCGGCGACGGGTCGTTAACCCTGGAAAGATAGGGTGGATATATGACCTCGATCGCATCATCGCTGGGCGTCGGCTCGGGACTGGACACGGCCGCTCTGGTCGAGAAGCTGACGGCCGCCGTCAAGGATCCCAAGGAAGCGGCGATCGCCAAGCGCGAGACGGTCAACACCGCCAAGATCTCGGCGCTGGCCAACGCGGTGAGCGGCATAGACGCCTTCTCCTCCTCGCTGGCCACGCTCGTGGCGGGCGGCAGCCTGTTCACCCAGCCGAGCTCGTCCGACGAGGGCATCGTCGCGGCGAGCGCGATCCCCGGCGCGCGGCTGGGCGCGCTCTCCGCCACGCTGGAGATCAGGCAGCTGGCGCAGGCGCAGACGCTGGTCTCCGCCAACATCGCCGACACCGCCGGCGCGATCGGGCAGGGCACGCTGACGCTGACCACCGCGAGCGGCACGTTCGACGTCGTCATCGGCAGCGGTAACGATTCGCTCGACGGGCTGGTCAAGGCGATCAACGAGGCGGGCGCCGGCCTTGCCGCCAGCGTGGTGAAGGACAGCAATGGCGGCCGGCTGGTGGTGAAGAGCGCGACCGGCGCCGCCAAGGCGTTCAGCATGACGACCACTGCGCCGGCCGACGGCCTCGGTCGCTTCGCCTATGATGCGGACGCGACGACGAACGCGATGACGCAGGCGCAGGCGCCGCAGGACGCGATCATCGTCTATGACGGCGTATCCGTGACGCGGCCCACCAACAGCGTGTCCGATCTGGTGCCCGGCGTGAAGCTGGACCTGAAGAAGGCGGCCGAGGGCACCACCGTGACCCTGGGCGCGAGCCGGCCGGGCACGGCCATCACCGGCGCCGTGACCGATTTCGTCACCGCCTATAATTCGCTGAAGTCGATCCTGGACGAGGCGACGGCGGCCAAGGCGGCGGACGGCACCGGCGGCGGCCCGCTGCGCGGCAATTTCAGCATCCGCGAGATGCAGCGCCAGCTCTCCAAGCTCACCTCCACCACGCTGGGCGGGATCGACGGCGGGCCGAAGACGCTGGCCGAGATCGGCGTCAGCACCAATCGCGACGGCACGCTGAGCCTGGATACGACCAAGCTGGAAACGATGCTGGCGCGCGATCCGGATGGCGTCGAGGCGCTGTTCAACCCGGCGCAGAAGAGCAGCAGCCCGCTGGTGGCCATCACCAGCCTGTCGGGCAAGACGGCGCCCGGCACCTATGCCGTCACGGACATCACGACATCGCCGCTGGGCGCGACGATCGCCGGCTTCCCGGCGCTCGTCTCCGGCAACAGCCTGATCGCATCGGCCAAGTCGCCGGCGGCGGGGCTGGTGCTGCGGGTGGACGGCAGCGTCTCCGCCGCCACGATCACGGTGGATGCCGGCATCGGCGGCGCGCTGAAGGCGATCCGCGACGCGCTGCGCGGCAGCGACGGCCCGCTCGCCACCGCGCAGGCGGCGGTGAAGAAGGAGACCGGCCAGATCGCCGACGATCGCGTGAAGATGGAAGAGCGGGTGACGGCCTACAGCACGCGCCTGACCAGCGCCTTCGGGACGATGGACACGCGCGTCGCCGCCTACAAGGCGACCCAGAGCTATCTCGAGCAGCAGATCGCGATCTGGACCAACGCCGACTAAAGGGCGCGGCCGCCGCGCCGTAATCATCGGTGTAGCAGACAGCAATCAGTCAGAAAACATCATGGCGGCGCGGACAGGCGCGGCCATGAAGGGGGTCGCATGTACAAGCCATTCGGAACCTACGGCCGCGCCGGTGCGCAGTATCGCCAGATCGACGTCACCACGCGCGTGGAAGGCGCCTCGCCGCACCGGCTGGTGGCGATCCTGTACGAGGAACTGCTCGGCGCGATCGCGACGATGGGACAGGCGATCCGCGTGGGCGACATCGTGCGGCGGGGCGAGAGCCAGTCGAAGGCGCTGGCGATCGTGGGCGGGCTGGAGGCTGGCCTCGATTTCGAGAAGGGCGGCGACATCGCCCGCATGCTGGTGACGATCTACGCCGAGGTGAAGCGCCTGCTGATCCGCGCCGCGCGCGAGGACGCCCAGGATGCGTCCGACGCGGCGCGCAAGCTGGTGGGCGAGATCGCGACCGCCTGGAACGCGATCGCCTGACGCCGTCGCCTGGCGGGCGAGTGATCGGGGGCACAGCGCGCAGCCCCGAATCGGGCCATCCGGAGAGCGCGTCGCGCACCTACCGGAGACCCGTCATGGCCACCCGACCGAAGCCGATCACCGCCATCCACGCCAACGATCCCGCGTGGATCATCCAGCTGTGGATCGCCATCCACGGCGGCGATCCCGCCCCCGAACTCTCCCCCGCAGCGATCGAGAAGGGCGCCATCGGCGCGATCCGCGCGCTGGCGACGCGGCTGGACGCGCCGCAGCAGCGGGCCGTCATCGCCGCCCTGGGACACTGACGTCACCACACTGATGTAGTGGCCCTGACTGCACGGCGGTGGGGCCGACCCGCGATCGTCATGCCGGACCCGTCCGGCATGACGATCGTATCATCGGCGCGGCGCGCTACACGTCCAGATTGGCGACCGAGAGGGCGTTTTCCTGGATGAACTCGCGCCGCGGCTCCACCACGTCGCCCATCAGGCGCTCGAATGTCTCGTGCGCGATATTGGCGTCGGCGACATGGACCTGCAGCATGGCGCGGTTGGCGGGATCGAGTGTGGTCTCCCACAATTGCTCCGCGTTCATCTCGCCGAGGCCCTTGTAGCGCGAGACGGCGAGGCCCTTGCGCCCGGCGGCGAGGATCGCGTCGAGCAGTTCGGACGGGCGCGTCACCGGCTTGCCGCGCGTGTCGAGCACGGGCTCGTCCTCGCCCTCGGCCTGCTTCTCGGCGCCCTTCAGCGACACCAGCCGCGCGATCCGGGCATAGCTTTCCGCCTGCTCGGCGGCGAGGCTGTGGAGCTTGCGCGCTTCCGCCGAGGCGACGAAGGCGCCGTCGATGACGTGGTGATCGGCGACGCCGCGCCACATGCGGCGGAAATGATAGCCGCCGTCCTCGGTCGCGTCGCCCGACCAGCTGGCCTCCGTATCGGCGCGGCCGGCCCATTCCGCCACCGCTTGCGCCGCGCCCGCGCGATCGGCCAGCGCCGGATCGAGCGCGCCGGTGAGCGCCAGCGCCTCCACCAGCGCCGGATCGTAGCGGCGCGGCACATAGGCCATCAGCGTGCGCATCCGCCGGGCATGATCGACGAGCGACTTCAGGTCCGCGCCGGAGCGGGTGCCCTCCGCGCCCTCCAGCACCATCAGGCCGACGCCGGCATCGACGAGATAGCGTTCGAGCGCCTCATTGTCCTTGAGGTACACCTCCGAACGGCCCTTGGCGACTTTGTAGAGCGGCGGCTGGGCGATGTAGAGGTGTCCGCCGGTGATGATCTCCGGCATCTGGCGGTAGAAGAAGGTCAGCAGCAGGGTGCGGATGTGGGCGCCGTCCACGTCGGCGTCCGTCATGATGACGATCTTGTGATAGCGCAGCTTCTCGATGTTGAAATCGTCGCGGCCGATGCCGGTGCCCATCGCCTGGATCAGCGTGCCGACCTCCTTGGAGGACAGCATGCGATCGAAGCGGGCGCGCTCCACGTTCAGGATCTTGCCCTTCAGCGGCAGGATGGCCTGATACTGCCGATCGCGCCCCTGCTTGGCCGAGCCGCCGGCCGAATCGCCTTCGACCAGGAACAGCTCGCTCTTGGCGGGATCGCGCTCCTGGCAGTCGGCCAGCTTGCCGGGCAGCGAGGCGATGTCCATCACCCCCTTGCGGCGGGTGAGCTCCCGCGCCTTCTTTGCCGCCTCGCGCGCGGCGGCGGCGTCGATCACCTTCTGGACGATCGAGCGGCCGTGCGCCGGATTCTCCTCCAGCCACTCGGCCAGCTTGTCCGCCATCAGCGATTCCAAGGGCTGGCGAACCTCGGACGAGACGAGCTTGTCCTTCGTCTGGCTGCTGAACTTCGGATCGGGCAGCTTCACCGAGACGATCGCGGTCAGCCCCTCGCGCATGTCGTCGCCGGTCAGCGTCACCTTCTCCTTCTTCAGGAGGCCGGACTTCTCCGCATAATTGTTGATCGTGCGGGTGAGCGCCGCGCGGAAGGCGGCGAGGTGGGTGCCGCCATCCCGCTGCGGGATGTTGTTGGTGAAGGCGAGGACCTGCTCGTAATAGCTGTCGTTCCACTCCAGCGCGACATCGATGCCGACATCGTCGCGCTGGCCGTGGATGGCCACCGGCTCCGGCATCAGCGGCGTCTTGGCGCGATCGAGATATTTCACGAAGGCGGCGATACCCCCTTCGTAGAACAGCTCCACCTGCCTGCGCTCGGCATGGCGCGCATCGATCAGGAACAGGCGCACGCCGGAGTTGAGGAAGGCTAGCTCGCGGTAGCGATGCTCCAGCTTGTCGAAATCGAACTCGGTGATCTTGAACGTCTCGGCGCTGGGCAGGAAGGTGACGCGCGTGCCCTTCTTGCCGCCAGCGGCGCCCACCACCTTCAGCGGCGCCACCGCATCGCCGCGGCGGAACTGCATGTAATGCTCCTCGCCATCGCGCCAGATGGTGAGATCGAGCGTGTCGGACAGGGCGTTGACCACCGATACGCCGACGCCGTGCAGGCCGCCCGATACCTTGTAGGCGTTGGAATCGTTGGTGTTGTCGAACTTCCCGCCGGCGTGCAGCTGGGTCATGATGACCTCGGCGGCGGACACGCCCTCCTCCGAGTGGATGCCGGTGGGGATGCCGCGGCCATTATCCTCGACCGAGACGGAGCCGTCCGGGTTCAGCGTGATCTCGATCCGGTCGCAGTGGCCGGCGAGCGCCTCGTCGATCGCATTGTCCGAAACCTCGAACACCATGTGGTGCAGGCCGGAGCCGTCGTCGGTATCGCCGATATACATTCCGGGGCGCTTGCGGACCGCGTCCAGCCCCTTCAGCACCTTGATGGAGTCCGCGCCGTAATCGTTCGTCTGGGGTGTCTCTGCCATGGCGAGGATATAGGGATTGGGGCCGCGGTACGGAAGCGAAATGGCCGCGGCGCGCGAATGTCCCTCAGCGGGATAGTGTTAACCGCAGCTTCACCTTTACGCGTGCGGCCCGGGCGGGATAAGTCGTGCCGGTCGACAGACGGCCGCGACGGCCTTGTGGGGGAGAGAATGATGCGCAAGATATTGATCGCGGTCGCGCTGCTGGCGGTGCCCGGCATGGCCGAAGCCGCCACGTTCAGCAATGGCGACTTCGAGGTGGGGCCGACGACCGATCAGTTCACCGAGCTCGGCAGCGGATCGACGGCCATCGCGGGTTGGACGGTGGGCGGCACCGTGGACTATATCCACAGGTACTGGCAGCCCGGATCGGGCAGCTACAGCATCGATCTCTCGGGCAGCTCGGTCGGCAGCCTCTCCCAGACGTTCGATACGACGCCGGGCAAGGCCTATACGGTCAGCTACCTGCTGGCCGGCAATCCCGTCGGCAGCCCGGCGGTGAAGACGCTGAGCGTGAGCGCCAGCGGCAACACCGCCAAGACGGAGACGTTCGACGTCAGCACGACATCCACCGCCGCGATGGGCTGGTCGATGCGCAGCTACAATTTCGTCGCGGACCGGACGGGCAGCACCACGCTGACCTTCGCCACCAGCGACGCCACCGGCTACGGCCCGGCGCTGGACGGCGTGAGCCTGACCTCGGTGGTGCCGGAACCGACGACCTGGGCGATGATGATCGGCGGCATGGGCATGATCGGCGGCGTGATCCGTCGCCGCAGCCGCCGGGCGCCCGCCTTCGCCTGACGACCCCGCTCGGCCGCCTGCGCGTCAGGCGGCCGAGACCACGCCGTTCCGCACGGCAAGCCGGGTGGCGCCCGCGCCGATGCCGGCGAACAGGCCGGGCTCGGTGCCCGTCATCCACACCTGCCCGCCCGCCGCCGCCAGCCGATCGAACAGCGCGGCGCGGCGGTGCGGATCGAGATGGGCGGCGACCTCGTCCAGCAGCAGCACCGGCCGCCGGCCGACGCCCTCCGCCACCAGATCGGCATGGGCGAGCACCAGGCCCAGCAGCAGCGCCTTCTGCTCGCCGGTGGAGCAGCGATCGGCCGGCTGCGCCTTGTCCAGATGCGTGACGCGCAGGTCCGTGCGATGCGGCCCGGCGAGCGCGCGCCCGGCGGCGGCATCGCGCCCGCGGCCGCCGCGCAGCTCCGCCGCGAGGGCGGGCGCGGCCTCCGCCGCCGGCTGCCAGCCGTCCAGCGACAGGCCGGCGCGCGCGAACGGCCCGGCCGGCTGCGCCGCCGATCGCGTTGCGAGCGCCGTGACGGTGCGGCCGCGCGCGCCGGCCAGCGCCGCGCCATGCTCGGCCATGCCCGCCTCCAAGGCCGCCAGCCAGGCGGCGTCCGCCCCCTCCGGCTCGGCCAGCAGCTTGTTGCGCGCGCGCATCGCCGCCTCGTAGCGGGCGGCGTGGACGCCGTGGCCCGGCTCCAGCGCCAGCACGAGCCGGTCGAGGAAGCGCCGCCGGCCGCTGGCTCCCTCGCCGAACAGCCGGTCCATCGCGGGCGTGAGCCACAGCAGCGAGAGCCACTCGCCAAGCGCGCCGCCGCTGCTGGCCGCGCCGTTGATCCGCACCTGCCGCCGCTCGGGCGCGGTGGCGAGCGTGCCGGTGCCGATCTCCACCGCGCCGGCCGGCAAGGCGAGCCGGGCGGCGACGGCGAAGCCGCCCGGCCCGCCGCCCCGCGCCATCTCGCCGAGGGTCGCCTGGCGCAGGCCGCGGCCGGGCGCGAGCAGCGAGAGCGCCTCCAGCACGTTCGTCTTGCCCGCGCCATTCTCGCCGGTGAGCACCACCAGGCCGGGCGCGGCTTCGATCGTGGCCGTGGGGTAGGAGCGGAAATCGGTGAGGGCGAGGCGGGTGACGGCCATCCCCCGCGTCTAGCGCCGCCGGTGCGATGCGCCAGCCCCGGCGACGGCCCCGGCCGACACTTGCCGCCGGCGCGGGGCCGCCTAAGGATGGCGGCGACCTGCCGGAGACGACCATGCGCCGCATTCTGCCCATCCTCCTCGCCACGATCGCCGCCGTGCCGGCGCAGGCCGGCGTGCGCGCCACCTATGTGGCCAGGGCGCAGGAGGCGCCGTTGGTGGTGGAGGTGGCCGACAACGGCGACGCCCGCATCGGCGAGGCGGGGGCCGAGGATTACGGCCTGCTGGTAGGCGGGCAATTCTACATGGTCGGCGGCCGGCCCGGCGAGGAGACGGTGGCACGCACCGAGGATCTCGCCCGCGCCATCGACACGACCCTGGGGGCGACCCAGAGCGGCCCGATCTTCGGCGACGCGTTCGGCCGCGGCGGCCCGGGCGCGCCCAGGGCGAAGATCGTGACGCGGGCGACCGGCAGCCGGGCGATCGCCGGCCGCCAGGGCACCGTCTACGCCGTGACGGGGCTGGACCACGAGAAGCCCGACGCCGCGATCGAGGTGGTGGCGAGCGACGATCCGGCACTCCGCCCGGTCGGCCGCGCGCTGGAGGCGTTCATGAACGCGGCGCTGATCCCCGGCGCGCCGCTGCTGGGATCGGGCGCGGCCGAACTGATCGCCGAGACGCGGGTGATCTTCGCCCTGGGCACGCCGCTCTCGTCCGAGGGCAGCTTCACCCTGCGATCGGTGGAGACGGCGGCGATCCCGCCCGCCCGCGTGACCCTGCCGGACGCGCCGAGCACCTATGAGACGCTGGCGACGAAGATGCGGGCGCTGGTGCCGGGGGCGGGCCGGTGAGGTTGTCCTACTCGTTGCTCGTACCGTAAGCTGAACTTTAATCCCAGCTTCACGAGAGGTTTGTATGATCTGACGAGCGGACTGCGCTAGGGTTGGGACAACCGGAGCAACCGTTGGTACTGGCGGCTCGTTGACACAGGCATTCGCCAAAGGCACACATCACGTTATCTTGAGGGTATTCAAATGAGCATAATGCGCAAGATGGGCAGGACCTCTCGTTCTGAGTTGCGCCTCTATGCGGAGGGCGCGGCCAGTATAAACATTGGACAACGGATGACATTGTCGCGTCGGAAATGTAGTGGTGGATCAATCGCTGCAGATTGGCGGGCAGTGGCTGGCGACGTGCGTCGGTCAGTTCGAGATATGAAGCATGAGCTCGAGACCTCCTGATCATCTAAATGGACGGCGCGAAGTAGCTGTAGCAGAAGCGGCAGCGACGGAGGCTGCGCTCGAAAAACTTAAACCTCTGCTAAAGCCCGATAAATTGGGTGATGCACGTTTGGTTTTAACCCGGACGATGAGCAAAGTTCATTCGGGGCCAATCCCATCGGCTGAGGAGATGGAGCATCTTGAACGGGTCCACCCGGGCTCTGCTGACAGATGTTTCACGATGGCGGAAAAGGAGCAGGCACACAGGCACGAGTGTGAGAAGGCGATAATCGATAGAGAGTTCGTCTTTCGCGGCCGTGGTCAGTGGCTTGCAATAACGGCGGTCATATGTCTGCTGTGTGCGGTCGGCTTCATTGCCTATCTCGGAGATACCAAGTCTGCCACCGTGTTGGGAACGGCGACGTTGGTTGGTTTGGTTTACGCCTTCACCAAAGCTAAGCAAATCGACGCAGGAGAGCCGGAACTGGAACCGGAGCCTCAATCAGGCAAAAGCGGAAAGCGCCCTCAAAAACGGTAAGCAATTGCACGCGCATTTGCTCACCATGGACCTCAGCGCCCCAGTTTGAACGCGCAGAGCTTGTTGCCGTCCAGATCGCGGAAATAGGAGAAATAATAGCCGGGCCCGCGCTCGCCGGGCGCGCCCTCGTCAGTGCCGCCGAGTTCGAGCGCGCGGGCGTGGAAGGCGTCCACCTCGGCCGGCGTGTCGAAGCTGAAGCCGGCCATGCCACCATTGCCCACGGTGGCGGGCTGGCCGTCATAGGGGCCGAGTACCGCGAAGGCGATTGTGCCGCCCTGCGCATAGACCCGCCCGCCGGACGGATGCTCGAACAGCGCCGTCATGCCGATCGGGCCGAGCAGCGCATCGTAGAAGGTCTTCGCCTCATCGAGCCGGTTCGATCCGACGGTGGCGTAGGTCAGCGCGGCCATGGTCTCTCCTCCTCAGACCCGCATCGGCATCAGCACGTAGAGTGCCGCCGCCTTGTCATTCTCGCGGATCAGGGTGGGCGCGGCCGCGTCGGCAAGGTGGACCTCGACCTGATCGCCCTCGATCTGGCCCAATATGTCCATCAGGTAGCGGGCGTTGAAGCCGATTTCGAACTGCTGGGCGGTGTAGGCGCCGGGCACCTCCTCGGCAGCCGTGCCGTTCTCCGGGCTGGTGACGGAGAGGGTGATGCGATCCCGCTCCAGCGCCATCTTCACCGCGCGCGTCTTCTCGCTGGCGATCGTCGCGACGCGGTCGACGCCCTGCATGAAGCTGCGCGGATCCAGCGTCAGCAGCTTGTCGTTGCCCGTGGGGATGACGCGCGAATAATCGGGAAAGGTGCCGTCGATCAGCTTGGAGGTGAGGATCGCCGCACCCATGCCGAAGCGGATCTTGGTGGAGGAGAGCGACACCTCGATCGTGCCGTCCACCTCGTCCAGCAGCTTGCGCAGCTCGCCCACGCATTTGCGCGGCACAATCACGTCCGGCATACCCTCGGCGCCATCGGGCCGCGCCACGGTAACGCGGGCGAGGCGGTGGCCGTCGGTGGCGGCCGCCTTCAGCACCGGCGTCGCATCGTCCGAGACGTGGAGGAAGATGCCGTTCAGATAGTAGCGCGTCTCCTCCGTGGAGATGGCGAAGCGGGTCTTGTCGATGATCTGCTTCAGGGTGGTGGCCGGCAGCTCGAACCGGGTCGGCAGCTCGCCCTCGGCGATCACGGGGAAGTCGTCGCGCGGCAAAGTGGAGAGATTGAAGCGCGCGCGGCCGGCGACGATCTGCATCTTGCCGTCTGCGGCGCTGATCTGCACCTGGCTGCCTTCCGGCAGCTTGCGGGCGATATCGAACAGGGTGTGGGCCGAGACGGTGGTGGCGCCGGCCTGATCGACCGCGGCCGCCACGGTATCGACGACCTGCAGGTCGAGGTCCGTCGCCATCAGCTTCAGCGCGCCGTCGGCCGATGCCTCGATCAGCACGTTGGACAGGATCGGGATCGTGTTGCGCCGCTCGACCACGGACTGCACGTGGCTGAGGCTTTTCAGGAGTGTCGCGCGTTCGATCGTCGCCTTCATGTCGTCCCCGGCTTCCCCCGCGTGGGCGCGGTCAGGCGTTATAGCGCGGCGCGGGCGTGGTGCCAGACGTTAATGCTGGCTTGCGGCCGTTGCATCCGCGCCGCGATGCCGCGATGGAGCGCGGATGCGCCGCCCTGTCCGCATCCTGCCGCCGGTGCTGCTCGCCGCCATGCTCTGCACGCTGCCGGCGGTGGCGGCGGCGCGCGATCCGCTCGGCGTGTTCGAGGGGTGGGGGGCGTTCCGCGATGCGCGGCCGCTGCGCTGCTTCGCCATCGCCGAGCCGGCGCGTCGCGGCCGCCGGGGCGACTGGCGGCCGTTCGCCGCCGTCTCCGCCTGGCCGACGCTGCGGGTGCGCGGGCAGCTGCACGTGCGGCTGAGCGCCGCCAAGCGTGCCGGCACGCCCGTATATCTCACCATCGGCGAGCGGCGCTTCCTGCTCGCCTCCGGCAAGGCGGAGGCCTGGGCGCCGGACGCGCCCGGCGATGCCGCGATCGTGGCGGCGATGCGCGGCGCGTCCAGCATGAGCCTGGAGGCGATCGACCTGGCCGGCCGCCCCTTCGCCGACACCTACCGCCTGCGCGGCGCGGCGAGCGCGATCGACGCGGCGGCGCTGGGCTGCCTACGGGCGGGATAGCGGAATCGGGCGTTTGCCACTATGTGCGCGCGATGAACGCGCCCACGCCCATCCAGGCCCCCATGCAGATACCCGGCGGGATCGATCCCGTACCCGTGCCGCGCGCCCTGCCGCCGCGCGCCGACGGCCGCGTCGACCTGCTCGGCCTGACCAGGGATCAGCTGCGCGAGGCGCTGGCGGCGGCGGGGCTGGAGGCGAAGCAGGCCAAGCTGCGCGCCAAGCAGCTGTGGCACTGGATCTACAATCGCGGCACGACCGACTTCGCGCTGATGACCGACATCGCCAAGGCCATGCACCCGTGGCTGGCCGAACGCTTCGTCGTCGGGCGGCCGGAAGTGGTGGAAGCGCAGGTCTCCACCGACGGCACGCGCAAGTGGCTGCTCCGCTCCGACGCCAATGACGGGCAGGGGGGGCAGGATTACGAGATGGTGTTCATCCCCGATGCGGACCGGGGCACGCTCTGCGTCTCCAGCCAGGTGGGCTGCACGCTGAACTGCCGCTTCTGCCACACCGGCACGATGAAGCTGGTGCGCAACCTGACGGCCGGCGAGATCGTGGGCCAGGTGATGCTGGCGCGCGACGCGCTGGGCGAGTGGCCGTCCACGCCCGAGGGGCGGATGCTCACCAACATCGTGATGATGGGCATGGGCGAGCCGCTCTATAATTTCGACAATGTGCGCGATGCATTGAAGCTGGTGATGGATGGCGACGGCCTCGCCCTCTCCAAGCGGCGCATCACGCTCTCCACCTCCGGCGTGGTGCCGATGATGGCGCGGGCGGGGGCGGAGATCGGCGTGAACCTCGCCGTGTCGCTCCACGCCGTGACCAAGGAGATCCGCGACGAGATCGTGCCGATCAACCGCAAATACGGCATTGAGGAGCTGCTGCAGGCGTGCGCCGACTATCCGGGCGCCAACAATGCGCGGCGCATCACCTTCGAATATGTCATGCTGCGCGACAAGAACGACAGCGACGAGGATGCGCGCGAGCTGGTGCGCCTGATCCGCAGGTACGATCTGCCGGCCAAGGTGAACCTGATCCCGTTCAACCCGTGGCCCGGCGTGGCCTACGAATGTTCGACGCCGGAGCGGATCGCCCGCTTCTCCGACATCATCTTCAAGGCCGGCATCTCGGCGCCGGTGCGCACCCCGCGCGGGCGGGACATCATGGCGGCGTGCGGCCAGCTGAAGTCCGCCGCCGAAAAGGTCAGCCGGGCGGAGCTGGACCGGCGCGCCGAGGCGAAGCAGGCGGCGCTTGGCTGATGCCGTCGCGCTGGCGCTGGCGGCCGGCGCGGGGTTGCTCGGCGGGGCGATGAACGCGCTGGCCGGCGGCGGCACCTTCGCCACCCTGCCGGCGCTGATCGCGATCGGCCTGCCGGGCACCGCCGCCAACGCGACCTCCAACGTGGCGCTGCTGCCGGGGGCGGGCGCCAGCGCATGGTCCTATCGCGCCGGGCTGGCGCCGCTCGGCGGGATCTCCGTGGCGCGGCTGGCGGCGATCACCTTCGCCGGCGGGCTGATCGGCAGCCTGCTGCTGATCCTGACGCCCACGCGCACCTTCGACGTCGTCATCCCGTGGCTGCTGCTCTACGCCACCGTGCTGCTCGCCTTCGGCCCGCGCGCGGCGCGCTGGCTGCACGCGCGGGCGACGATCGGCCCGCGCACGCTGGTCGTCGTGCAGGTCGCGCTCGGCATCTATGGCGGCTATTTCGGCGGCGGTGTCGGGCTGATGATGACGGCCGCCTACGGGCTGCTCGCCGGCATCGGCCCGCAGGCGATGATGGCGCCGCGCACGCTGATGCTGGCGGTGGCGAACCTCGCGGCGACCGGCCTGTTCGTCGCGAGCGGGCTGGTCGACTGGGCGGCCTGCCTGCCGATGCTGGCGGGCGCGCTGATCGGCGGCTGGCTGGGCGCGATAGTCGGCAAGCGGCTGCCGGCGCCAGCGGTGCGGCTCGGCACGCTGGCGGTGAGCGTGGTCACGACGACCATGTTCTTCGCGCGGGCCTATTCGTAGGCGCGCGAGGCGCTATGAACCGGAGGGACGAGAGGATCGGATGAGGGGGTGATGGCGACGATTGACCGGATGCTGGGCAGGCTGGTGCGGCGCGGCGAGCTGCGCGTGATCGACGCTGCGGGCAGGTTGCATGATGTCGGCACGCCAGATCCGGGCCGACCGCGGGTGACGATCCGGCTGGCGGACCGGCGAGTGGGGCTGGACATCGTCCGCCATCCCCGGCTGGGCGCGGCCGAGGCGTTCATCGACGGCCGACTGATCATCGAGGAAGGCGACATCGCCGGGCTGATCGATCTGATCCGGGCGAACGGCGCGTGGGAGAAGCCGGGGCCGAGCCTGGCCGCGCCCAACCCGCTGCGGCGCCACTGGGGCAATGCGCGGGCGCGGCTCGATCGCTTCAACTGGGGCGCGAAATCCCGCCGCAACGTGGCCCACCACTATGATATCGGCGACCGGCTCTACGATCTCTTCCTCGATGCCGACCGGCAGTATAGCTGCGCCTACTTCACCGATCCGGCCAACACGCTGGAGCAGGCGCAGGCCGACAAGAAGGCGCACATCGCCGCCAAGCTGGCCCTGAAGCCCGGCCAGCGCGTGCTGGATATCGGCTGCGGCTGGGGCGGCATGGCGCTGTACCTGAACCGCGTGGCGGACGTCGACGTGCTCGGCATCACCCTGTCCGAGGAGCAGCTGCGCACGGCCCGGCGGCGGGCGGAGGAGGCCGGGGTCTCCGACCGCGTCCGGTTCGAGCTGATCGACTATCGCGACGTGACCGGCGTGTTCGACCGGATCGTCTCCGTCGGCATGTTCGAGCATGTCGGCCCGCCGCATTATCGCCGCTTCTTCCTGAAATGCCGATCGCTGCTGGCGGACGACGGGGTGATGCTGCTGCACACGATCGGCCGCATGGGCGGGCCGGGCACGACCGACGCCTTCACCAGCAAATATATCTTCCCCGGCGGCTACAATCCCGCTCTGTCCGAGATCGTCGCCGCCAGCGAGAGCGTGAAGCTGATCGCCGCCGACATCGAGACGCTGCGGCTGCACTACGCCTACACGCTGAAACACTGGTATGATCGCACGGTGGCGGCGCGGGCGGCGATCGTCGCGCTGTACGACGAGCGTTTCTACCGCATGTGGACCTTCTACCTGGCGGGCGCGCGCGCGGCCTTCCTGCACGGCGGCATGTGCAACTACCAGATCCAATATATCCGCGATCGCCGCACCCTGCCGATCACGCGGGACTATCTGGCCGACGCGGAACGGGCGCTCCACGCGAGAGGATAATCCTGCCCGGCATCGGGAGGGGACCGCCGCGAAGGGGTGGCGGAGGGATGGGCGGCCGGGCGAAACGGGATCGCGTGCCGCCCGCCCCTCCACCATCCTGCGGATGGTCCCCCTCCCCGTGCCGGGGAGGAATGGGCCGCCCGCCTCAACCATCCGCAGGATGGGGCTGGGGCAGGCCGGAATGGCCCATCGCTCGCCGTCCGTTCCTCCGCTCCGGCGAGGACCGGGTCAGCCGCGCTTGCCCTTCCACTCTGCGCGCATCGCCTGCCATGCGGCGCGGCGCTCTTCCGGCGTGACGGTGCCGTCGTGATTGGCGTCGGCCTTGTCGAACATCGCGAGCGGCTTGGCGGTCGCCTCGGCGAGAGTCACCTTGCCGTCGCGGTTCGCGTCCATCGCGGCGAAGAAGCCTTCCGCGCGCCTGTCTCCGTTCGGGCCGCCGAAGCCGCCCCAACCGCCCATGCCGCCCCGGCCGCCGCCGCGATGCATGCCCATGCCGCCGCCATGACCGCGCTGCCCGCGCATCCCGTCGCGATCGGGCCGCGTGGCGAACTCGGTCTGGGAGAGCTGGCCGTCCTTGTTGGCGTCGAGCCGGGCGAACGTCTCGGCCCGGCGCTGGCCGCGCTTGGCCTCGCGCTCTGCCTGCATCTTCGTGCGGGCGGCGTCGAACTCCGCCCTGGTGACGACGCCGTCGCGGTTGGCGTCGACCATGGCGAAGCGCTGCTGCACCCTGGCCTGCACGTCCGCGCGCGTCATCGGCCGGGCGCGATGGTCCGCGCCGGCGGAGGGCGGGGCGGGCGCGGCGGTGGGCTGGGCCAGCGCCGGCAGCGCCGCGGCGAGGGTGGCGGCAAGGCCGGCGGCGACGATGAACGTCCTCATAAGATCACTCCTGCTGATACACGCCCGCATCCCGGGCTTGACGCCGCATGTGGCGGGCGGATGCTTCGGCGGGATTTCGCCGCTGAAATGTATCGGGCGGCGTCCGTCGCGCGGGGCGTGCTTGCCCGCCGGGGCCGCCGCCGCTATCGCCGCCCCGCCTTTCCCAGCCCGGAGCAGCCCCGTGTCGCAACCGAAGACCGCGTCGCCATCGATCAATCGCGTCGTCCTCGCTTATTCGGGCGGGCTC
The DNA here is from genome assembly GCF_009739515.1 of Sphingomonas profundi. Taxonomy (NCBI): domain Bacteria; kingdom Pseudomonadati; phylum Pseudomonadota; class Alphaproteobacteria; order Sphingomonadales; family Rhizorhabdaceae; genus Alterirhizorhabdus; species Alterirhizorhabdus profundi. Next base: position 3,193,484 of record NZ_CP046535.1, on the reverse strand, counting down.
GATACCAGCGTGATCCTGAAGTGGCTGAAGGAGACCTATGCCTGCGAGGTCGTGACCTTCACCGCCGACCTGGGCCAGGGCGAGGAGCTGGAGCCGGCGCGCGCCAAGGCGCTGATGATGGGGATCAGGCCGGAGCATATCTTCATCGACGACCTGCGCGACGAGTTCGTCCGCGACTATGTGTTCCCGATGATGCGCGCGAACGCGCTGTACGAGGGGCTGTACCTGCTCGGCACGTCGATCGCCCGGCCGCTGATCGCCAAGCGCCAGATCGAGATCGCGCGGGCGGTGGGCGCCGACGCGGTGAGCCACGGCGCGACCGGCAAGGGAAACGACCAGGTGCGCTTCGAGCTCGGCTATTACGCGCTGGCGCCCGACATCAAGGTGATCGCGCCGTGGCGTGAGTGGGATCTCGCCAGCCGCACCAAGCTGATCGAATATGCCGAGAAGCACCAGATCCCGGTGCCCAAGGACAAGCGCGGCGAATCGCCCTTCTCCACCGACGCGAACCTCCTCCACACCTCGTCCGAGGGCAAGGTGCTGGAGGATCCGTGGGAGGAGGTGCCGGACTATGTCTACTCGCGCACGCTGAACCCGGAGGATGCGCCGGACACGCCCGAGATCATCACCGTGGATTTCGAGCGCGGCGACGCGGTGGCGGTGAACGGCGAGGGGCTGGGGCCGGCGGCGCTGCTGGCACGGCTCAACGATCTCGGCCGCACCCACGGCATCGGCCGGCTCGACCTCGTCGAGAACCGCTATGTCGGCATGAAGTCGCGCGGGATGTACGAGACGCCGGGCGGCACGATCCTGCACCTCGCCCATCGCGGCATCGAGCAGATCACGCTCGATCGCGGCGCCGCCCACCTGAAGGACGAGCTGGCGCCGCGCTATGCCGAGCTGATCTACAACGGCTTCTGGTTCTCGCCCGAGCGCGAGATGCTGCAGGCGGCGATCGACCACAGCCAGGCCAAGGTGACGGGCACGGTGCGGCTGAAGCTGTACAAGGGCGCGGCCCACATCATCGGCCGGCGAAGCCCGCACAGCCTCTATTCGGAGAAGGTCGTCACCTTCGAGGACGATGCCGGCGCCTACGACCAGCGCGACGCGGAGGGCTTCATCAAGCTGAACGCCCTGCGCCTCCGGTTGCTGGGGCGGCGCGACGGGCGGTAGGACGGCCCGGCGCTGCCACTACGGACGCGGCGGGTTGACGCCCCACCTCTACCGACCGAAGAGGAGCGCATGACCGACGCGCCTGAAACCCGCCTCGCCGAACTCGGCATCACGCTGCCCGCGCCCGCCGCGCCCGTCGCCGCCTACGTGCCGGCGGTGGAGGTGAACGGGATGCTGCATATCTCCGGCCAGCTGCCGTTCCGCGAGGACGGATCGCTGATCGCCGGGCGGCTCGGCGCGGACTTCGATGTGGAGCATGGCCGGCAGGCGGCGGAGCGGTGCGGCGTGATGCTGATCGCGCAGATCAGGGCGGCGCTGGGCGGCAGCCTCGACCGGGTCGAGCGCATCGTGAAGCTGGGCGCGTTCGTCGCCTCCGATCCGCATTTCACCGATCAGCCCAAGGTGGCGAACGGCGCGTCGGAGCTGATGGTCGCGGTGTTCGGCGATGCCGGGCGGCACGCGCGCAGCGCCGTCGGCGTGCCGGTGCTGCCGCTGGGCGCCGCGGTCGAGGTCGATGCGATCGTCGCCGTCCGCCCTGCTTGACGGGCTGATCGCGCCGGCGCCCGCGCCCAGGCGGATCGCCTTCCTCTCCCGCCAGCCCTTCGCCCATCGCGGGCTGCACGGGCCGGGGATCGTCGAGAACAGCCGCGCCGCCTTCCGCGCGGCGATCGCGCTGGGCCACGGCATCGAGTGCGACGTGCAGGCGGCGCGCGGCGGCGAGGCCTTCGTCTTCCACGACGACGGGCTCGATCGGCTCACCGGCGAGAGCGGCGCCGTGGCCGACCGGACGGCGGCGGCGCTGGACCGGATCATGCTTGAGGGAACCGGCGAGACGCTGCCGCGTCTCAGCGAGATGCTCACGCTGGTCGCCGGGCGCGTTCCCCTCCTGATCGAGATTAAGGCCCGCCACCGCGCGGCCCATCCGCTGTGCATGAGCGTGCGGCGGTCGCTGGAGGGGTATCGCGGGGCGGTGGCGGTGATGTCGTTCAACCCGGAGGTGGGGCGCTGGTTCGCCCGCCACGGCCCGCACGTAACGCGCGGCCTGGTGGTGAGCGGGCAGGGCAAGCCGCGCCTGCGCGGGCGGATCGAGCGGCGGCTGGCGCTCTGGCGGGCGCGGCCGGACTTCCTTGCCTATGACGTGCGCGATCTGCCCTGCCGCTTCGCCGCCACGGCGCGGCGGCGCGGCCTGCCGGTGCTGACGTGGACGGTGCGCGGCGCCGCCGCCGAGGCGACCGCCGCCGCTCATGCCGACGCGATGATCTACGAGCGGACGTGAGCGGGATCGTCGCCCGCATGGTGGACGGGATCGCGTCGTTCGATGCGGCCGAGTGGGATGCGTGCGCCGGCAGCGACAATCCGTTCGTCAGCCACGCCTTCCTCTCCGCGCTGGAGGAGTCCGGCAGCGCCACCGCGCGGCGCGGCTGGCAGCCGGTGCCGATCGCGATCGACGATGCCTGCGGCCAGCTGGCCGGCGTGGTGCCGGCCTACGCCAAGAGCCACAGCCAGGGCGAATATGTGTTCGATCACGGCTGGGCGGACGCGTGGACGCGGGCCGGCGGACAATATTATCCGAAGCTGCAGATCGCGGTGCCGTTCAGCCCCGTGCCCGGTCCGCGCCTGCTGGCGCGCGATCCGGCGGTGGCGCCGGCGCTGATCGGCGCCGCGGAGGCGGTGGTGCGGCAGCACAACCTCTCCTCCGCCCACGCGACCTTCGTCGCGCCGGCGCAGGTGCCGCTGTTCGAGGCGGCGGGCTGGCTGATCCGCGAGGATCGCCAGTTCCACTGGGCGAATGACGGCTATGCGACGTTCGATGACTTTCTCGGCGCGCTCGCCTCGCGCAAGCGCAAGGCCATCCGCAAGGAGCGGGCGGCGGCGGTGCAGGGGCTGGAGATCGTCCACCTGACCGGCGGCGACCTGACCGAGGCGCACTGGGACGCCTTCTGGGCCTTCTATCAGGATACCGGCGCGCGCAAATGGGGCCGGCCCTATCTGACGCGCCCCTTCTTCTCGCTGCTGGGCGAGCGGATGGCGGACAAGGTGCTGCTGATGCTGGCGCTGCGCGGCGGCAGGCCGATCGCGGGCGCGCTGAACCTGATCGGCGCGGACACGCTCTACGGCCGCTACTGGGGCGCGACGGAGGAGGTGCCGTTCCTCCACTTCGAGCTCTGCTACTATCAGGCGATCGATGCGGCGATCGCGCGCGGGCTGGGCCGGGTGGAGGCGGGCGCGCAGGGCGATCACAAGCTGGCGCGCGGCTATGTGCCGGTGCCGACATGGTCGGCGCACTTCATCCCGGATCCGGGCTTCCGCCAGGCGGTGGCCGACTATCTCGCCGCCGAGCGCCGCGCGATCGAGCGCGACATCGAGGCGCTGGCCGAGATGGCCCCGTTCAAGCGCGACTGAGCCGGCGTTCGCGGGTATCGCCGGCGAAGATCAGGCTTCGCCGCGCACGCCCATGCTGAGCCACGCCCGCGCCTGACGTTGCGCAAGGGCGATCTCGCGCGCGCTCATCTCGCTCGCGATCTCGGCCCGGCAGGCCTGCCCGGCGACGTTGCCGCCGACCGCCGCGAGATTGAACCATTTGTGCGCCTCGACGAGATCGACGTCGATCCCCTCGCTGCCCGACGAATAGGCGATGCCCAGATCGTAATAGGCATCGATATCGCCGCGCACCGCATCGGCGAGGCGGCTCTCGATCAGATATGCCGCGGCTTCAAGGCTGTGTGCCATCTGCTTGCCCCACATGTTGCATCGATATTCGACTTCGGTGTTCGACTGTTGTGTCGGACCCGATTTTCGCGGGGAAACAGGTTATAAGTGGTTAACGCGGAAGCAGACGCAGATTATCTATTAGTCTAACCGGGCCAAGCCGTGCGGCCACCAAAAGTCTCGCCTCGTCGCGTACCTCGTCGACTTCGACTAAAGTCTTGGCGTCGCACACCGTTACATAGTCGATGGGCGCGAAGCCGGCCTCCGTCAGCCGCCTGCGGGCAAGCGCGAGAGCAGCGGAAACCGAGTCGCCGCGCGCGATCGATTCGGCCGCTTCGCCGAGCGCGCGGGGCATGGCGCGGGCGGCGATTCGCTGGGCCGGGTCGAAATAGGCGTTGCGCGAGGAGAGGGCGAGGCCATCGTCGTCGCGCTCCGTCGGCACGCCGACGATCTCCACCGCTATGTCGAGATCGGCGACCATCCGGCGGATGACGGCGAGCTGCTGATAGTCCTTCTCACCGAACAGCGCGACATCGGGCGCGACCTGGTTGAGGAGCTTGCCGACGACGGTCGCGACCCCGTCGAAATGGCCGGGGCGGGCGGCGCCGTCCAGCCCGTCGCTCACGCCGCGCACCGTTATGGCGGTGGCGAAGCCCGGCGGATACATCTCGGCCACGTCGGGCGCCCACACCATGTCGCAGCCGGCCTCGTCCAGCATCTTCGCGTCGCTCGCCTCGCGGCGCGGATAGGCGGCGAGATCCTCGTTCGGGCCGAACTGGATCGGATTGACGAAGATCGAGGCGACCACGTGCCGCGTGCGCCGCCGCGCCTCCGCGATCAGGGCCATGTGGCCGGCGTGCAGCGCCCCCATCGTGGGCACCAGGGCGATGGTTCCGCCGTCCCCGCGCAAGCCCCGGACGGCCGCGCGCAAGGCCGCCCGGTCACGAATGATTTGCACGAGAGCGGCACCTCCGATAGACGCTGGAGGCGTTCTTTGAGGGGCGCGGAGGCCGGAATCAAGGCCGGAATCACCGTTCGATCCACGGGGCGAAGCGCAGGGCCAGATGACCGCCGGAACACCGCACTTCATTGTTTTCGCCAACGAAAAAGGCGGGTCGGGCAAGTCGACGAGCGCCGTTCACACCGCCGTGGCGCTGGCCGCCGCCGGGCGCCGGGTGGCGGCGCTGGACATGGACACGCGGCAGCGTACGCTGGCCCGCTATCTGGAGAACCGGCAGGCCACGGTGCGCCGCCTGGGCATCGATCTGCCGATGCCCGCCTTCGACACGTTCGATCCCGCCAAGGGCATCCCGATCGACGTGCGGCTGGACGCGATGGCGGCCGATGCGGAGATCGTGGTGGTCGATACGCCGGGCCGCGACGATGTCGACGCGCGTGCCGCGATCATCCGCGCCGACACGCTCGTCACCCCGATCAACGACAGCTTCATCGACCTGGACCTGATCGGCCAGGTGGATGCCGAGACGTACAAGGTGCGCCGCCCGAGCTTCTACGCCGAGCTCGTGTGGGAAGCGCGCAAGCAGCGCGGCAAGCGCGACGGCGCCACGGTGGACTGGGTGGTGCTGCGCAACCGCCTGCAGCATATCGAGGCGCGCAACATGAAGCGCGTGGCGCAGGCGATGGGCGAGCTTTCCAAGCGCGTCGGCTTCCGCGTGGTGCCGGGCCTGTCCGAGCGCGTGATCTTCCGCGAGCTGTTCCCGAAGGGGCTGACCCTGCTGGATCTCGCCGCCATCGGCGAGCCGGGCATCGCCCATGTCGCCGCGCGGCAGGAGTTGCGCGAGATGATCTCCAGCTTCGCGCTGCCCGACTGGCCGGCCAAGCGGATCGCCGCCGCCGGATGAAGCCGGGCCGGTGACGGGGGCGCGCCGATGAGCCTGCTGCTGCTGGCCGCGGCGTCGATCGGCATCTGGGCCTGGCGGACGGGGCGTTGGCGCCGCTTCGGCTGGGGCGATATCGCCGCGATCGTCGCCGGCCTGCTCGCGATCAGGCTGATGACGCGCGGCGAGTGGCTGCCGGCGCTGGTCGGCGCCGGCTGGTCGGCCGGCTGGCTGTGGTTCGGCCGCCGCGAGTGGCTGCGCCGCCGGCCCGCCTTCGCCGCGGCGATGCCGATCGAGGAGGCGCGCGGCCTGCTGGGGCTGCCGGCGGCGGCGGATGCCGCGATGATCCGCGCCGCCCACCGCCGCCTGATCCAGCGCGTCCACCCCGATGCCGGCGGCTCGGCCGAGCTCGCCCGGCGGGTGAACGGCGCGCGCGACGTGCTGCTCGCCGAGTTGAACCGAAGCCGCCCCCGCGCGTCTTGAGCGCCGAGTTCGTTTCGGCACCAGCCACACAGGAGCCCGCATGTCCATCGACGCGTCCCCCCACATGTCCCATCGCTTCGATCCGACCTCGCTGCGCGAATATGACGTTCGCGGCATCGTCGGCAAAAGCCTGGGGCCGGCGGATGCGCATGCGATCGGGCGCGGCTTCGCCACCCATGTGCGGCGGGCCGGCGGCACGCGGGTGGCGGTGGGCTATGATGGCCGCGTCTCCTCGCCGGTGCTGGAAGCGGCGCTGATCGAGGGGCTGACGCGGAGCGGGGTGGACGTGGTGCGCATCGGCCTCGGCCCCACGCCGATGCTCTACCATGCCGAGGCGACGCTGGAGGTGGATGGCGGCATCCAGATCACCGGCAGCCACAATCCGGCCGAGTATAATGGCTTCAAGATGGTCCTCCAGCATCGGCCGTTCTTCGGCGCCGACATCCAGTCGCTCGCCCGCATGGCGGAGGAAGGCGACTGGGAGGACGGCGAGGGCGCCGTCTCGTCCGCCGAGGTGATCGACCTCTATGTCGACCGGCTGATGCAGGGCTATGCCGGCGGCGCGTTCCGCATCGGCTGGGATGCCGGCAACGGCGCCGCCGGCGAGGTGATCGAGAAGCTCGTCAAGCTGCTGCCGGGCGAGCACCACACGCTCTACACCGAGATCGACGGCACCTTCCCGAACCACCATCCCGACCCGACCGAGGAGAGGAACCTCGCCGACCTGAAGCGGCTGGTGGTGGAGAAGGGGCTCGATTTCGGCCTTGCCTTCGATGGCGACGGCGATCGGCTGGGCGCCGTGGACGGGCAGGGGCGGGTGGTGTGGGGCGACCAGCTGCTGGCCATCCTGGCCGAGCCGGTGCTGCGCGCGGAGCCGGGCGCCACGATCATCGCCGACGTGAAGGCGAGCCAGGCGCTGTTCGATCGCATCGCCGAGCTGGGCGGCACGCCGCTGATGTGGAAGACCGGCCACTCCCTCATCAAGACCAAGATGAAGGAGACGAATGCGCCGCTGGCCGGTGAGATGAGCGGCCACATCTTCTTCGCGCACGATTATTACGGCTTCGACGACGCCCAATATGCCGCCGTCCGCCTGATCCGCGCGGTGCGCGTGCTCGGCGGATCGCTGACGGCGCTGAAGGATGCGATGCCCGCGATGGTCAACACGCCGGAGCTGCGCTTCCAGTCGAGCGAGGACCGCAAATTCGCGGTGGTGGACGAGGTGCTCGCCCGCTTGGAGGCCGATGGCACGGAGGTGAACCGCACCGACGGCGCACGGGTGACGACGCCGGACGGCTGGTGGCTGCTCCGCGCCTCGAACACGCAGGACGTGCTGGTCGCGCGCGCCGAGGCGAAGGACCAGGCGGGGCTCGACCGGCTGATGGCGGCGATCAACGATCAGCTGGCGCTGAGCGGGGTGGCGCCGGTGCTGGCGGCGGGGCACTGAGACTACAGGTAAAAACGCAGCCTTAGCTGTCCGCTAATTAGTGAAACTTGCGAGAGTTATCCGACTCCGTCGTTTTGTGCGTCGCAGCCTCCCATGCATCGGAGAGTTGCTTGGCCAAACAATCGCTAAGTAAATCAGAAAGCGGGGAAAGATCAAGCGAACCCTTGCAGCTCTCATCTATACTTTCAAGTGCGCTGTAGTATGGGGCCTTACTGTTCGATATGATCTCTGGGATAGTTAGCCTTCCTGGCAAACGGGACTTCATCTTAGCGCATAGAACTAAGTACGCCACTGCTCGAGAAGTTCTGCCGTTTCCGTCGTCGAAGGGATGAATCCAATTGAGCCGCCACATGGAATACGCGCATAGCGTCAGGGCGTTTTCAAGTTCCCAGCGATCGTTGATCCAGTCGCAGAGTTCCTCCATCAAACCGGGCACAAGATGCTGAGCGGGCGGCAGATGCTTACTTAGACCGATCGTCACTCCGCCAGGTCGCCAATTGCCTGCGTATCGCGATAGGCCGTCGAGAGCGAGCCGATGCAAGCCTTGGATCGTTGAGACTTTAAGGCGGAATGGCCGCCCGTCACGTTCTACCTCATCTATAAGGTCCAAGACGCGGTCAAACTGACGGACTGCGTTCTCCGCTTCGAGGCGAGCGCGTTCGTCCTCATCCGCGACAAGCGCCGGCTCCTCAGCTTCGCTGTGGCGTTGTTCCTCGCTCATCCGCGCGAGATACGCTTCGCCGCAGCTTCGATCATGTCACGGGTGACCCGGTCATTCTCAATATGAGCGTTGCCATACGCAAAACTCTGACGCTGTGCTTCCTTATCGTCATCCGACATACGGATTTTCGCGGCCTTTTTGATCAGGTCGTTCAATTTGTCAGTCATACGCGTCTCCCATCTTTCCATTGGATCGCTCTCCGGCCAGCGTCAAACGATGATAGTCCGAGCGTGCGCGACCGTCGATCAATCATCCTCGTCCTCCCGTCCCCCCAGGTCCAGCGCCCGTGCGCGCATCTGGCGGGTCATGCACCAGTGGACCAGCGCCTCTTCGCGGCCGTGCGTCACCCACACCTCGCTGGGTGCCAGTTCGGTGAGGGTGTCGGTCAGCTCGTCCCAGTCGGCGTGGTCGGAGATGACGAGGGGCAGCTCGACATTCTTCTGCCGCGCGCGCTGGCGCACCCGCATCCAGCCGGAGGCCATCGCCGTGATCGGATCGGGCAGCCGGCGGGACCAGCGATCGTTCAGCGCGGAGGGCGGCGCCACCACGATGCGGCCGCGCAGCTCCGCCGCCTTCAGCCCGGTGGCCGGGCGCAGCTCGCCCAGCTCGACGCCGTGATCGACATAGAGGTCGCACAGCCGCTCCATCGCGCCGTGAATGTGGATCGGATCGTGGTGGCCGCGCCCGCGCAGCTCCGCGATCACGCGCTGCGCCTTGCCGAGCGCATAGGCGCCGACCAGCACGCAGCGATCGGGATTGGCGTGGAGCGCGGCCAGCAGCCGGTCGATCTCGGCGCCGGTATCCGGGTGGCGGAACACGGGCAGGCCGAACGTCGCCTCGGTGACGAAGATGTCGCACGGCACCGGCTCGAACGGATCGCAGGTGGGATCGGGGCGGCGCTTATAGTCGCCGGAGACGACGATCCGTTCCGCCCCCCGCTCCAGCACGATCTGGGCCGAGCCGAGCACATGGCCGGCCGGCACGAAGCGCACCGAGACGTCGCCGAGCGCGAGCGTCTCGCCATAGCCGATCGCCTGGCCGTTCTGCGGGCCGTAGCGCGTCTCCATGATCGCCAGCGTGCCGGGCGTCGCCAGCACGCTGCCGTGGCCGCCGCGCGCATGATCGGCATGGCCGTGGGTGACGAGCGCGCGGGCCTTGGGGCTGGACGGATCGATCCAGGCGTCGGCGGCGGGCACGTAGATGCCCTCGGGATGGGGTTCGATCCAGGAGCCGAGGCGCTGCATGGCGATGATATGGTCGGCGTGGCCGCTAAGTTCCACCCGGCGGATCGCTTGGCGCCCGCCTTGCGTTCAGCCGCCATGGCAAGCAGCGAGGAGCCGGATTATGGAAGGTTTGTGGAGCCTCATCACTATCGTCGGACCGATCCTGCTGGCGGCGGTGCTGATCTATGCGCTGGTGACGAACCGCAGGCGCACGCGCGCGCAGGTGGAGCGGACGGAAGAGGCCACCCGCCGGCAATATGAGGCGCCGGACGGACCCGATTCCGGCCAGCGCCACTGACGGCGCGCTGCCGCCGGCGCTCGCCGGCTGGTTCGCGGCAAAGGGCTGGGCCCCGCGCCGCCACCAGCTGGAGATGCTGGCGGCCGGGCGGAGCGGGCGCGACGCGCTACTCGTGGCGCCCACCGGGGCCGGCAAGACGCTCGCCGGCTTCCTTCCCACCCTCGTCGACCTGATCGAGCGGCCCGGCGAGGGGCTGCATACGCTCTACGTATCGCCGCTGAAGGCGTTGGCGATCGACGTGCAGCGCAACCTGCTGACCCCGATCGCCGAGATGGGGCTGGATATCCGGGTGGAGACCCGCACCGGCGACACGCCGTCCGACCGCAAGGCGCGGCAGCGTTTGAAGCCGCCGCACGTGCTGCTCACCACGCCGGAATCGCTGAGCCTGCTGCTCTCCTATCCGGATGCCGCCACATTGTTCGCCGGGCTGCGCACGATCGTGGTGGACGAGGTGCACGCCTTCGCCACCGGCAAGCGCGGCGACCTGCTGAGCCTGTGCCTCGCCAGGCTCGCCACCCTGGCGCCGCACATGCGCCGCGTCGCCCTCTCGGCCACGGTGGCGGACGTGGACGGCTATCGCGGCTGGCTCTCCGGCGATGGCGACATCGACGCGGTGGCGCTGGTGGAGGGGGAGGCGGGGGCCACGGCCGAGATCGCGATCGTGCTGCCGCAGGGACGGGTGCCATGGTCCGGCCATTCCGGCCGCTACGCCGCGCCGCAGGTGATGCGCGAGATCGAGGGCCATCGCACCACGCTCGTCTTCTGCAACACGCGCAGCCTGGCCGAGCTGATCTTCCAGGATCTGTGGCGGGAGAATGACGCCCAGCTGCCGATCGGCATCCACCACGGATCGCTGAGCCGCGAGGCGCGGCGCAAGGTGGAGGAGGCGATGGCGGGCGGGCGGCTGCGCGCGGTGGTCGCCACCGCCAGCCTGGACCTGGGGGTGGACTGGGGCGATGTCGATCTTGTCATCCAGATGGGCGCGCCGAAGGGATCGTCGCGGCTGCTTCAGCGCATCGGGCGGGCCAACCACCGGCTGGACGAGGCGAGCCGGGCGCTGCTGGTGCCCGGCAACCGCTTCGAATATCTGGAGGCGCGGGCCGCGCTGGACGCGGTGGAGGCGGGCGAGCTGGACCCCGACATCTTCCGCCCCGGCGCGCTGGACGTGCTGGCCCAGCACATCATGGCGGTGGCCTGCGCCGGGCCGTTCCGCGCCGAGGATCTGCTGGCCGAGATCCGCACGAGCGCACCCTATGCGGCGCTGTCCGACGAGATATTCGGATCGGTGCTGGGGTTCATCGAATCGGGCGGCTACGCGCTGAAGGCCTATGATCGCTTCAAGCGGCTGACGCACGGGCCGGACGGGCTGTGGCGGGTCAGCCACCCGCGCTTCGTGGCGCAGCACCGGCTGAACGCCGGCATCATCGTGGAGGCGACGATGCTGAACGTGCGCTTCCGCAACGGCCGCACCCTGGGCAAGGTGGAGGAGGGGTTCGCCGCCTCGCTCTCCACCGGCGACACCTTCTTCTTCGCCGGCATCACCTGCGAGGTGGAGAAGATCGACACGGAAGACCTGATCGTCCGCGCCTCCACCAAGCCGGCGCGCATCCCCACCTATGGCGGATCGCGCATGCCGCTTTCCACCAGCCTGGCCGATCGGGTGCGGATGTTCCTGCACGATCGCGCGCAGTGGCCGCGCTTTCCGGACGACGTGCGCGAGTGGCTGGAGATGCAGGATCGCCGGTCGGTGCTGCCGAAGCCCGGCCAGCTGCTCGTGGAGACGTTCCCGCGCGAAGGGCGGCATTATATGGTCGCGTACAGCTTCGAGGGGTGGAACGCGCAGCAGTCGCTCGGCATGCTCGTCACGCGGCGGATGGAGACGCAGGGGCTGCAGCCGATCGGCTTCGTCGCCAGCGACTATGCCGTCGCCACCTTCTCGCTGAAGCCCGTCACCGATCCGGCCTCCTTGTTCTCGAACGACATATTGGAGGACGAGTTCGTCGAGTGGGTGCAGGGATCGAACCTGCTGAAGCGCGCCTTCCGCGAGGTGGCGGTGATCGGCGGCCTCGTCGAGCGGCAGCATCCCGGCAAGCGCAAGACGGGCAAGCAGGTGACGTTCTCGACCGACCTGATCTACGACGTGCTGCGCCGCTACGAGCCCGACCATCTGCTGCTGCGCGCCGCGTGGGACGATGCGCGCGCCAGGATGACGGATGTCGGTCGCCTCGCGGGCCTGCTGGATCGCGCGGCGGGCACGATGATCCACGTCGATCTGCCGCGCGTATCGCCGCTGGCGGTGCCGGTGCTGGTGCTGATCGGGCGCGAGCGGGTGACGCATGGCGGGGCCGAGGATGCGCTGCTGATCGAGGCGGAAGCCCTGGCGGCGGAAGCGATGAAAGAGGATTGACAGGGCGGCAACCGTTCATCCTGCGGAACTTTAGCCCTTGGTAGGGAGTCTTCAGCTAATCACGGCACGCAGCGAAAGGATCGCGACATGGCCGGCCCGCTTCTTACGATCGTCTTCGCTGCAGCGTCGCTCGGCAGCGGCGCGGACCGTGCGCAAACCGAATATATGCGCTGCCTCTCGACCGAGGTGGAGGTAGCCGTCACCCGTCAGGTGGATAGTGCCAGCTTCGCCGACGGCGCGCAGCGCGTGTGCCAGGAGGAGACGGCGACCTATCGCCGCATGGCGGTCGCCTCGATGATCGGGCAGGGCGTCGCCGGTGCTTCCCCGGCCGTGGCGAACCAGAAGTTTGACCAATTCGATCGCGACAATCGCGCCGAGATGATCGCCAGCTTCGAGAACCGCCAGCGTCTGCGTCGCGGCCCGTCGCGCGTCGCCGGGCTGCACGGCACCCAGCAGCAGGACTGAACCGGCCGACGATATCGCGGCATTGATAAGCGGGCGCCGGCGCGGCATAGCGCGGGGATGGTTCGCTTTTCGTTCTGTGGTGTCGAGCTGATGGCGATTGGCCAGGGCGCGTTGTTCTGGCCATCGCGCCGTGCCCTGCTGGTGGCAGACCTGCATTTCGAAAAAGCGAGTTGGTACGCCCGCTTCGGCCAGATGCTGCCCCCCTATGATTCCATCGCGACGCTTAGCGATTTGACGGCGCTGGTCGCCGCGTGCGGCGCGCGCGAGGTCTGGTGCCTGGGCGACAGCTTCCACGATCGCGACGGGTGCGAGCGGTTGCCTGCGCGCGCGCAGGCGCTGCTGTGCGACCTGACCGCGGGCACGCGCTGGACGTGGATCACCGGCAACCACGATGCCGGCCTCACCGCGCCCGAGACGCGGCTCGCCGATCATTGCGGCGGCGAGATCGTGGAGGAGGCGACGGTGGACGGGCTGGTGCTGCGGCACGAGGCCGATCCCGGCGATGCGCGGCCCGAACTCTCCGGCCACTTCCACCCGAAGCTGCATGTCACCCTGCGCGGGCGGCGGATCGCCCGGCGCTGCTTCGTGACGAGCGCGACCAAGCTGATCCTGCCGGCGTTCGGCGCGCTGACCGGCGGGCTCGACGCGGCCCACCCGGCGATCGTGCGCGCGGCCGGGCGGCCGGCGCAGGCGCTGGTGCCCGTGGCGGACCGGATGCTGCGCTTTCCGCTGGCGGCCTGAGCGCCGCTTGCTACGGAGACCCTCATGGCCAACCCGACGATCATCGACATTCCCCACAGCCTGGGCCGGGAGGAGGCGAAGCGGCGCATCGGCGCGCGGATCGGCGAGCTGCCCGGCCACATACCGGGCGGCGTCGCCGAGGTGCAGGCGGCGTGGCCGGCGGAGGACCGCATGGCGGTGGACGTGAAGGCGCTCGGCCAGTCCGTCTCCGCCATGCTGGACGTGCAGGATGCGGCCATCCGCGTGACCCTGCGGCTGCCGCCGATGCTCTCCTTCTTCTCGGGCACGATCGCCGACGCCGTCTCGCGCAAGGGCGCCAAGCTGCTGCTCGCCCCGCCCGAGGGCTGAGAGTGCGCGGTTCTGACCGCGATTCGGGTGCAGTCCGGCGACGCGCGGTGGCGCCGGAGCGACGGACGGTCCATCCTCACCGTCTTTTCGCAGGAGACTGACGCTGGCCCCGATGCTGCCCGCGCTCGCGCTGATCGCCAATGCCGCGGTGACGCCGCCGGCGCCGTCCGCCCCGACGCAGCAGATCATCGTCATCGCGCCCGCGCCCGACGTGGTGCCGCTGATCGAGGCGCCGCCCGCGCCGCCGCCACCGCCGGCCAGGCTGCCCGATTCGGTGCGTGCGCTGATCGACGCCGCCACCGAGAGCGGCGACGAGGCGGCCGTCGCCACGATCATGCGCTTTGCCCGCCAGACCAATCCGGAGACGGTGGGGCAGATCGACGCGCTGGACGCCGAGTTCGCCGCCAAGGTGGCCGAGAAGAAGGCGATCGCCGCGCGCCAGCGGGCGGATGCGCTGGCCAACGCCGCCTTCCTCGATCTGTGGAAGGGCGAGGTGGAAGCCGGCGGATCGCGGCTGACCGGCAACACCACCGGCTTCGGCCTCTACGGATCGCTGAAGCTCTCCCGCGAGGGGCTGCGCTGGCGCAACACCCTTACCGCGCGGGCGGACTATCAGCGCACCAACGGGGAGACGGTGACGGAGCGGGGCATCGCCGCCTGGCAGCCGAACTACAAGGTGGACGATCGGCTCTACGCCTACGGCCTCGTCCAGTACGAGCATGACCGCTTCCTCGGCTACACCGATCGCTACACCGGCGGCGGCGGCATCGGCTACCGCGTGATCTCCACCCCGACCCTGAAGGTGGATTTCGAGGGTGGACCGGCGGTGCGCCACACCGACTTCGTCGAGCAGGGTGCGGTGACGCGGCTGGCTGGGCGCGCCTCTCTCGGCGTGCGCTGGGCGATCCTGCCGACCCTGAACTTCACCCAGGATGCCGCCGCCTATGTGGAGGAGGGCAATCACAACGCCACCGCCACCAGCGCGATCGACACCAAGCTGATCGGCACGCTGAAGGCGCGGCTCTCCTATAATGTCACCTACGAGCGGGGTGCGCTGGCATCGAACCAGAGCACCGACACGATCACCCGCGCCACCCTGGTCTACGGTTTCTGAGCCGCCGGGCCCCGCCGATGCCGAAGGGCGGCCGCTGAGCAGGGCGCCACCACCACCCGGCGATCCCCGCCGCCGCACGATCCCGGCCGCCCGCGTGGCGGAGATGCTGGCGCTGTACGGCTGGGGGCTGAAGGCGGACCTTGGCGGCGGCGCGCCGGCGGCGCTGCTGGATCGGCTGGCTTCTCGCGGCCTGCCCTTCGCGCAGGCGGCGGACGGGCCCCGGTTCGATCCGGCCGAGACGGTCAACCGGGTGATTGCCGAGGGGCTGGCTGGGCGGGAGCCGGCGTGGCGCGACCGCTTCGTCGCGACCGGCCGGGCGCTGGCCGGCTGGCCCGCATCCACGCCCCGGCGGTTCCGCATACGCTTCACGCGCCGGTTCGCGCTGTCGCCGCTGGCCGGCCGCGCCGGCGTGCGGCTGCGCCTGCCCCGCCCGATCGCGGCGGACATGATCCTCGCCCTATCGGCGCCGGGCTGCACGGTGACGCAGGCGCCGGGGCGGATCGAGCTGCGCCCGGCGGGCGGTGCGCCACCTTGGCTGGAGGCCGGCTGGACGGCGGATATAGCCAGCGATCCGGCGGCGATCGACGCCACCCCGCTCTCCGCGCAGGATCGCGCCCGCTGGCTCGCCCCCGTTGAGGGGCTGGTGCAGGTGACGCCGCCGGTCCGAGCGCTGGCGGCGGCGCTGGCCGGCACGATCGCCGACGATCGTGCGGCGGTCGCGGCGTTCCGCGCGCATCTGATCGATCGCTTCGCCTGCGGCATCCTGGCCTATGAAGCGATCGCCGGCCCCGCGACCGACCATGTCCTCGCCTGCGGCTGGTACGATTGCCAGCTCGGCGCGGCCCTGCTCGTCGCCCTGTGCCGCGCGCGGGGCGTGCCGGCGCGGCTGGTGGGCGGCTATCTGCTCTGGTCGCGCCCAAGCCGGCATATGTGGTGCGAGGTCTGGCTGGACGGGTGGCGGCCGTTCGACCTGCTGGCGTGGGATCTCTCCGCCGGCGGCAGCGATGCCGGCTGGCGCGACATCTTCGCCGGCACCGTCGACCACCGGCTGCGGACGGAGGTGCTGCCGGACATCTTCACCGGGCCGATGAGCCTCGCCCTGCCGGCCGCGCATCACCGCATCGCGCGGGCGGTGGCGGACGGCGGCGTGGAGATCGATCATTGCGGGCTCGACGGCGATTCGATCTATCGCGACCGCATCAGCGTCACCGCGCCGGATCGGGCGCCAGCGTGAAGGCCGCGCCGTTCGGCCCGCGCGCCACGATCGGTCCGGGGCCGAGATCCGTATCCGCCAGCATCGCGCGGATCGCCCGCTCGCGCCGGCGCATCAGCCCTTGCGAAAGGCCGAGCGTCTGGGCGAGCATCCGGTGATGGGCCATCGCGCTGACATTCGCGCCGTGCGCGACATAGACATAGAGATGCGGCGCGCCGGCGAGCGTGGCGAGCGCCCCGCGCGCGCGCAGCACCAGCGCGACGGCGGTGTCCTCGCCGATATGCGA
This sequence comes from Sphingomonas profundi, assembly GCF_009739515.1. Lineage (NCBI taxonomy): Bacteria > Pseudomonadati > Pseudomonadota > Alphaproteobacteria > Sphingomonadales > Rhizorhabdaceae > Alterirhizorhabdus > Alterirhizorhabdus profundi. The sequence continues at coordinate 3,177,018 of NZ_CP046535.1, read as the reverse complement.
CGCCGCGCCGCTCTCGGGATAGCGCACAGCGGCGGTGCGGCGGCACAGCAGGGTGCCGGGATGGGCGCCGACCGGCGTCGCCGCCCACTGCGTCCAGTAGAGGCTCGCCTCGTCCTCGAACAGGTGCAGCACCTCCGCCAGGGCGACGGCGTCGGCATCGCCGAGCGCGACCAGCTGCGCGGCGATGCGACCGGGGTGGTGCAGGTCGTCATCGTCCCACTGGCAGACGTGGTCGCCGGTCGCCGCGTCCCAGGCGAGGTTGCGCAGCGCGCCCAGCGGCAGTCCGGCCGGCGGCAGCAGCAGGGTGGCGTCGGCGCGCCCGGCGATCATCGCCCGCACCGCCGCCGCATCGCCGCCTGCGGCGCCATCCACCACGATCACCAGCCGGCGCAGCGGCCAGCTCTGCCGGTCGAACGCGGCGATGCTGGCGCGCAGGCGCGGCAGCCGCTCCGCCGTGGCGCGGGTGACGGTGAGGCAGGTGACGGTCGGCTGGCTCATCGGGCGATCCGGGGGAGGTGCTGCCGATGCGCCGGCTGAGGCTGTTCGCCAAGGGCAATCTGGACCTGCGCGACACGCTGGTGGCCTGCCGCGAGGATGGCGTGCTGCGCTGGAACGGGATCAACCAGCTGCTGCGCCCACGCGGCATCAGCGCCCATGTGCGGCACGAGACGGCGACGCGATCGGACGCGCTGCGGGCAGCGGACGGCGCGGTGCCGGCGGCGCTGGCGGCGGTGGACCTGCCGCCATCCGCCTATCCGCTGTCCAGCCAGTTCTCCGCCGCTTTGTTCGATGCCGCGCACGATGCCGTGATCCTGTCGCTCCAGCCCGATCTGATGACGGTCCTCGCGCGGCACCGCGCCGATGGCTACCTCTTTTATCCCGACGGCTACGAGCGTTGGCCGGCGGAGCGGCGGCGCTGGCTGGCGGAGCATTTCATCGCCGAGGATCCGCTGTCGGCCGAGCAGGCGATGTGGCATCTGGCGGCGGTGGTGGCGCGGCTGCGGCGCATGTCGGCGGCGCCCATCTTGGTCTACACCGTGCCGGCGGCGGTGGCGGGCGAGTGGATCCACGATCATTCCGGCTTGGCCGAGACCCTGGCGACGCGCATCCGCCGGTTCAACCTTGGCCTGATCGATCTTTCGCGCGACACCGGCCTATCGATCGTGGACGTCGATGCGATCGTGGCGCGGGAGGGCGCGGGGCGGATGACGCTCGATCCGCTGCACCTGACAGCGGAGGGCTGCCGGCTGGTGGCCGAGGAGGTGGTGCGCGTGCTGGACGATCTCGGCTGCCTGGGGGATGCGGCTTGCGGCTGAGCGTCGTCGTCCGCTCGCGCGACGAGGCGCCGCGGCTGCGGCTGACGCTCGCCTCGCTGGCGGGGCAGGCGGACGAGGTGGTGGTGGTGGACGACGGGTCCGTCGACGCGACGGCCGCGGTGATCGCGGCGGCGGGCGTGCGATCGGTGCGCCACGCGGCGGCGCTGGGCCGGTCGGCGGCGGCGAATGCGGGGGCGGCGGCGGCGCGCGGCGACGTGCTGCTGTTCCTGGATGGCGATACGCTGGCGGGGCCGGGCCTGGCCGGGGCGCATCGGGCGGCGCACGCCGGCCGGCCGGCGGCGATGGCGCGCGGCGAGACGTGGCACCTGCGCTGCACGCGCTTCCTGGCCGATCCCGAACGGCTGGTGCCGTGGCCCGATCAGGTCGGCCGCATCGCCGCCATGCCGGCCGAGGAGGTGGCGCGGATGGGGGTGACGGAGGCGCAGGTGCGGCATGATTTCGCCGCGATCGCGCGGCGCGCGGCGCCCGGCATCTATCCCGGCGCCGCGCCGCGCCGGCTGCACGAGGCGGAGCTGGCGGCGCTGCGCCACACGCCGGACTGCCCGCTGCTGTGGGCGGCGGCGAGCGGCAGCAACTTCTCCGTGCCCCGCGGCGACTTCCTCGCGGCGGGCGGCTTCGATCCCGCGCTGGACATCAACGAGCATCGCGAGCTGGCGCTGCGGCTGATGCAGCGCGGCCTGCGCCTGCTGCCGGCGGAGGGCGCGCGGACCTACCACATGACGCATCGCAGCGGCTGGCGCGATCCGCTGGTGGAGCGTGGCTGGGAGGCGGCGTTCCGCCGGCGCCACCCGGCGGCCCCGCTGGCGCCGCTCATGGCGTTCTGGCGCGGGCTGGCGGACGGCACCGGCCCCGCATCGCTGGCCGATCTGGCGGACCGCGCGTGACGCCGCTGCTGCTGGGCATCCGCATCGCGGCCGCCGACCGGCCGCTGCTGATCGCCGCGGCCGAGCAGCTGGGCGAGGCGCTGGCCGACCCCGGCGAGCCGCCCTGGCCCGTGACGCTGCGGGCGGTGGGCGACGAGGCGCCGCCGACGCCCCCACCCTCGATCGTGATCGCGACGATGCGGGCGGCGCTGGACGGCGGCGAGGATGCGGCGGCGCTGGCCGCCGGGCTGGCGCGACTAACGGAGGCCGGGGCGGCCGTGCTGCTCTGCACGCTGCTGCGCGTCGTCGCCGATCGCGCCGCGCGGCCGGCGCTGATGCCGCGTATCCGCGCGCTGAACCTGCGCGCCGTCGAGCTCTCGCACGCGCTGGGGCTGGCGGTGATCGACGTGGATCGCGTGCTCTCGCTGTTCGGCGCGGCGCGCTTGCAGACCGACTATCGGCTCGGCGGGCCGGCGGCGGACGAGGTGGCGGCGCACGTGATCGTCTCGGCCCTGCTCGCCGGCGGGCTGGACGCGATGGTGCCGGCCGACCGGCAGGAGCGGGCGCTGGCGCGGCATGGCGACCTCCACGCGATCGCCGGCATCGTCGATCGCCGCTTGCGCGCGAAGGCGGCCGGCGCGAGAGGAGGGCGATGATCTACCGCCTCGCCGTGCCCGATACGCTGGAGGACGTGACATCGGTGCGCGTGCTGGAATGGCACGGCGCGGCGGGCACGGCGGTGGCGCCGGGCGCGATGATCGTCGAGCTGGAGACCCACAAGGCGCTGATCGAGGTGCGCGCCGAGCAGGCCGGCGTGATCCGCCGGATCGACTGCGCCGAGGGCGAGTGGTGCCCGCTGGGCGGCGGCCTGGCGCTGCTGAGCGACGCGGCCGACGAGCCGCTGGACGGCGACGGCGCGATGCTGCCGGCGGACTTCCGGATCGGCTAGGCCGGATCGACATTGAGCGGATCAAGCCAGTTGCACTTGCCTTAGGCAAAGCGCTTATCCCGAGGAGCCATCGAGATTGTCGAGACGGGTCTCCGCCGCCGCTCAGCCCCTCCTCAAAATGAGCGGACATGCAAAAGCTGGATGTCGAGACGCTCTGGGTTTGGTCCGCACCCGCCGAACCGCTCCCGCCGGGCAGCGGCTTAGGGCGGGTGGGGTCTGACGAACGGCGCTGGCATCGCGCGGCGCTCTGCGCCAGAAACGGGCGATCCGATCAGGGAGAAGAATGATGGATCGTCGCGCCTTCATCACGGCCACGAGCGCGGCCGCCGCGGTCGCCACCCTGCCCGCGCCGCTGCGCGCCGCGCCGCCAAGGGCCGCCGCCGGATCGGGCGATGCCGCGCTGAACGCGCTGTTCGACCGCATCTTCAACGGCATGGTCGATCGATCACCGGAAATGGCCACCCAGCTCGGCCTCGACAAGGGTGCGCGGGCCGGCGTCAAGAGTCGGCTGGACGACGCGTCCGAAGCGCAGACCGCGCGCGAGCTGGCACAGAATAAGGGCTGGCTGGCGGAGCTGGAGCGGGTGCCGGCGGCCACGCTCTCCGCCCCGGCGGCGCTGAACCGGGAGATCGTGCTCTACTCGCTCAACCAGCAGATCGTGCCGCCCGATACGTTCAGGCTCGACTCGGTGATCCGGCCCTATCGCATCTTCCAGCAGGGAGGCGCCTATTTCAGCGTGCCGGATTTCCTCAACGACACGCACGTGATCGCCACCAAGGCGGATGCCGACGCCTATCTCGCGCGGTTGCGGGCGTTCGCGACGGTGCTGGACCAGGATCTGGCGGTGCAGCAGGCCCAGGCGACGCGCGGCATCATCGCGCCCGATTTCGCGATCGACCTGACCCTGGCGCAGATGCAGCGGCTGATCGCGACGCCGGCGGCGCAGAGCAACCTCGTGCAATCGCTGGTGAGGCGGGCGCAGGCCCGGGGGATTGCGGGCGACTATGCCACGCCCGCCGCGCGCATCGTGCAGACCGGGGTCTATCCGGCGATCGAGCGGCAGATCGCCCTGCTGCGGCAGTTGCGCGGGCAGACGAAGGCCGGCGCCGGCGTGTGGCGGCTGCCGCAGGGCGAGGCGCTCTACACGGCGGCACTCGGCCAGGCGACCACGACCATCCTGACGCCGGACGAGGTGCACCGGATGGGGCTGGCGCAGGTGGCCGAAATCTCCGCCGAACTCGATCGCATCCTGAAGGCCGAGGGGATGGCGAAAGGGTCGATCGGTCAGCGGCTCGGCGCGCTCAACAAGGATCCGGCGCAGCTCTACCCCGATACGGCGGAGGGCAAGGCGGCGCTGATCGCATCGCTGAACGCCGGCGTGCGGGACATCGTGACGAAGCTGCCGGCCGCCTTCTCCCACGTGCCGACCGCGCCGCTGGAGATCCGCGCGGTGCCGGCCGAGATCCAGGACGGCGCATCCAACGGCTACTATAAGCGGGCCGCGCTGGATGGATCGCGCCCGGCCATCTACTTCATCAACCTGAAGGAGGTGGCGGACTGGCCGAAATACAGCCTGCCGGCGCTCACCTTCCACGAAGGGCTGCCGGGGCATCATCTGCAGATCAGCCTGGCGCAGGAATCCAGGGACATTCCGCTGGTGCGCAAGATCGGCTTCTTCGGTGCCTATACGGAAGGCTGGGCGCTCTATGCCGAGCAGCTGGCCGACGAGCTGCGCGGCTATGCGACGCCGCTGGAGCGGGCCGGCTACCTGCAATCCTTCCTGTTCCGCGCGGCGCGGCTGGTGGTGGATACCGGCATCCACGCCAAGCGGTGGACGCGCGAGCAGGCGACCGACTATCTGGTCGAGACGGCCGGCTTCCCGCGCGCGCGGGCGCAGCGCGAGGTGGAGCGATACTGCACCCAGCCGGGCCAGGCCTGTTCGTACAAGGTGGGCCACATGGCGTGGACCAGGGCACGGGCGGACGCGGAGACGGCGCTGGGCGCAAGGTTCGACATCAAGCGTTTCCACGAGGTGCTGGCGAGCGGGGCGATGCCGCTGACGGTGCTGGAGCGGCTGGTGGCGGAGCGGACGGCGGCGCAGAAGGGATAGGCGCCGGCCCGGTCGTCAGGCGAAATCCGCGCCGGGCGGCGCCAGCTCGAACCCGGCGAAGTCGAAGCCGGGCACCACCACGCAGCTGACCAGCGCCCAGCCGCCATCCGCCTCGGCCGCCTGCCAGGCGCCCGCCGGCACCAGCGCCTGCGGCGTCTCGCCGGCCAGCACGTCGCCGCCGAGACGCACCGTTCGCGACGGACCGCCGTCGGCGGCGGCGATCCGCACCGCCAGCGGCGCGCCGGCGTGCCACAGCCAATGCTCGTCCGCATCCACCCGGTGCCAGTGCGATCGGCCACCCGCCTCCAGCAGGAACAGGATGGCGGTGCCGGCGGATCGGCCGCCCGGTGCGGCATCCGATCCGGCGCGCGGCGGCGCCCGCCATGTCTCGCGATACCAGCCGCCTTCCGGGTGCGGCGCCAGACCCAGCCTGGCGATGATCGCCTCGGCCGAGCCCGCCACGCGCCGCGCCGGGATCAGGCCGCCAGCTTGCGCAGCACGTAGTGCAGGATGCCGCCGTTGAGGAAATATTCCAGCTCGTTGACGGTATCGATGCGGCAGCGCGTCGCGAACGTCTCGGTCGTGCCGTCGGCGCGGCGCAGGTGGACGGTCACTTCCTGGCGCGGCCGCAGGCCCGCGACATTCTCGATCGTGAACGTCTCGGTGCCGTCCAGCTTCAGCGTCTTGCGATCGACGCCCTCGGCGAACTGCAGCGGCACGATGCCCATGCCGACGAGGTTGGAGCGGTGGATCCGCTCGAAGCTCTCGGCGATCACGGCGCGCACGCCGAGCAGGTTGGTGCCCTTTGCCGCCCAGTCGCGCGAGGAGCCGGTGCCATATTCCTTGCCCGCGATCACCACCAGCGGCACGCCGTCCGCCTTGTAGCGCATGGCCGCATCGTAGATCGCCATCACCTCGCCGGTGGGGATGTACTTCGTCATGCCGCCTTCGATGCCGGGGATCATCTCGTTCTTGATGCGGATGTTGGCGAAGGTGCCGCGCATCATCACTTCATGGTTGCCGCGGCGCGCGCCGTAGCTGTTGAAGTCCGCCTTCGAGACCTGCCGTTCCTGCAGGTAGATGCCGGCGGGGCTGTCCGCCTTGATCGATCCGGCCGGGCTGATGTGATCGGTGGTGATCGAATCGGCGAAGATGGCGAGCGGGCGCGCGTCGCGGATGTCGCCCACCGGCTCGGGCGTCATCGTCATGCCCTCGAAATAGGGCGGGTTGGCGACGTAGGTGCTGCTCGGGTTCCAGGTATAGGTGTCGCCGCCCTCGATCGCGATGCCGCGCCACTTGCGATCGCCCTCGAACACGTTGGCGTAGCGGGTGGCGAACATCTCGCGATCGATGAAGGACGTCATCACGTCCTGCACCTCGATGTTGGTCGGCCAGATATCCTTGAGGTAGACGTTCTTGCCGTCGGTGGAGACGCCGATCGGCTCCTTGGTGATGTCCTCCCGCACGGTGCCCTTGATCGCATAGGCGACGACGAGCGGCGGCGAGGCGAGGAAGTTCGCCCGTACGTCGGGCGAGACGCGGCCCTCGAAATTGCGGTTGCCGGAGAGGACGGAGGCGGCGACGAGATCATTCTCGTTGATCGCCTTGCTGATCGGCGCGGCGAGCGGGCCGGAATTGCCGATGCAGGTGGTGCAGCCGTAGCCGACGAGGTTGAAGCCGAGCGCGTCGAGATCGTCGGTCAGCTTGGACTTGTTCAGATAGTCCGTCACCACCTGCGATCCGGGGGCGAGCGACGTCTTGACCCACGGCTTGGAGGTGAGGCCGAGCGCGTGCGCCTTGCGCGCGACGAGGCCGGCGGCGATCAGCACCGAGGGGTTGGAGGTGTTGGTGCAGCTGGTGATCGCCGCGATCACCACGTCGCCATGGCCGATATCATGATCCCGCCCGTCGACGGCCACGCGGCTGTCGCTGGCGCCGGACTTCTTGTAGCCGGTAGCCAGCTCGTTGTTGAAATTGTCGTCCACGTTGCTCAGCAGCACCCGATCCTGCGGGCGCTTGGGGCCGGCGAGCGAGGGCTGCACCGTGCCCATGTCGAGCGCCAGCGTATCGGTGAACACCGGATCGGGCAGCGTGACGTCGCGCCAGAAGCCCTGCGCCTTGGCATAGGCCTCGACCAGGTCGATCGCCCACTCGTCGCGGCCGGTGAGGCGCAGATAGTTGAGCGTGGCGTTGTCCACCGGGAAGAAGCCGCAGGTAGCGCCATATTCGGGCGCCATGTTGGCGATCGTCGCGCGATCGGCCAGCGAGAGCGCGTCGAGGCCCGGGCCGTAGAACTCGACGAAGCGGCCGACCACGCCCTTGGCGCGCAGCATCTGGGTGACGGTGAGGACGAGATCGGTGGCGGTGATGCCTTCCGGCAGGGTGCCGGTGAGCTTGAAGCCGACGACCTCCGGGATCAGCATCGACACCGGCTGGCCGAGCATCGCCGCCTCCGCCTCGATGCCGCCCACGCCCCAGCCGAGCACGCCGAGGCCGTTCACCATCGTGGTGTGGCTGTCCGTGCCGACCAGCGTATCGGGATAGGCGACGGTCGCGCCGGCCGTGTCGGTCGAGGTCCAGATCGCCTGGGCGATATTCTCCAGGTTCACCTGGTGGCAGATGCCGGTGCCCGGCGGCACCACCTTGAAATTGTCGAGCGCCTTCGATCCCCACTTGAGGAACTCGTACCGCTCCATGTTGCGCTCATACTCCAGGTCGACATTGTCCTGGAACGCCTTGGGGCTGCCGAACTCGTCGACCATCACCGAGTGATCGATCACCAGGTGGCAGGGCACCAGCGGGTTGATCTTCTGCGCATCGCCGCCCAGCCTGGTGATCGCATCGCGCATCGCCGCCAGATCGACCACGCAGGGCACGCCGGTGAAATCCTGCATCAGCACGCGGGCGGGGCGGTACTGTATCTCCCGCTCCGACCGGCGATCCACCTGCCAGTCGACGATCGCCTGGATATCCTCCCGCGTTACGGTCGAGCCGTCCTCGAAGCGGAGCAGATTCTCCAGCAGCACCTTCATCGAGAAGGGCAGGCGGGAGACGTCGCCGAGCGCTTCCGCCGCCTTGGGGATGGAGTAGTAATGCACCGTCTTGCCGCCCACATCCAGGCTGGTGCGTACGTTAAGGCTGTCCTGTCCGACGGCGGTCATGGCGGCTTCCCCCTTGATGGATGCGAGACTCCGCCGGGCCATAGCAAGGGGGCGCGACCGGGGGAAGGGAGCCGCGAAATCAGCCTCGGATGCCGACCTGCCGCGCCTCCTCGAGCCAGTCGGCCATCGTCCGCGCGGGCATCGGCCGGCCGAACAGCCAGCCCTGCAGGCGGGTGCAGCCGATCACCCGCATGATCGCCGCCTGCGCCTCCGTCTCGATGCCCTCGGCCGTGACGGAGAGATCGAGCGCCTCGGCCAGGGCGACGATCGCGCGGGCCATGTCGGCCGATCGCGCATCCTCGGCGACGTGGGTGACGAAGGAGCGGTCGATCTTGATCCGATCGAAGCTCAGCCGCCGCAGATAGCCGATGCTGGCGAAGCCGGTGCCGAAATCGTCGAGCGCGATGCCGATGCCGAGATCGCGCAGCTGGCGCAGGATCAGCTCGGCCGCGTCGGGCCGGCGCAGCAGATAGCTCTCGGTGATCTCCAGCTCCAGCCGGCCGGCCGGATAGCCGGTTTCGGCGAGGACGGCGGCGATGCGGGCGACGAGGGTGCGATCCCAGAATTGCGCCGGCGAGAGGTTGACCGCCAGATCGACGCCCCAGTGCAGCGCCGCGCGGCAGGCGGTGGTCAGCACGCTGCGGCCGAGACCGTTGATCAGGCCGCTCCGCTCCGCCACGCGCACGAAGATGTCCGGCGAGATCGCGCCGTGGCGCGGGTGCGACCAGCGCGCCAGCGCCTCGACGCAGACGACGTCGCCCGCCGCGTCGACGATCGGCTGGAACTCGACGCCGATCTGGCCGCGCTCGATGGCGACGCGCAGATCGCTCTCCAGCCGGCGACGCTCGTGATGCTCCTCGTCCATCGCCGGATCGTAGGCGCACCAGCAATTCTTGCCGCTGGCCTTGGCCGCGTACATCGCGACATCGGCGCGGCGGATCAGCTCGGCGGCGGCGCACCCGCCGTCCGTCTCGGCCGAGCCGACGCTGATGCCGGCCGACACGCTGTAGCCGCCGATGGCGAACGGCGTGCTGAAGGCGGCGCGGATCGCCTCGGTGACGTCGGTCAGGCCGTCAGGCCCCGGCGTGGCGAGCACCACGGCGAACTCGTCGCCGCCGGATCGGGCGACCAGATCGGCCTCCGGCGCGGCGGCGGCGATCCGCCGCGCGGCCTCCACCAGCAGCGCATCGCCGGCGGCGTGGCCGTAGACGTCGTTGGTCTCCTTGAAGCCGTCCAGATCCATGTAGAGCAGCACCGCCGGGCCGGTGATCGCCTCCAGCCGCTCGACCATCGCGCGGCGGTTGCCCAGCGCCGTGAGGGGATCGTGGATGGCGGCGCGCAGCGCGTTCGCCTCGCTCTGGCGCAGCGCCTCCAGCCCGCGACGCGCACGCAGCAGGATAACGGCGGCCGCGGCGAGGGCGATCAGCGCGACGACGGCGAAGCCGGGCAGCACGTTGTGCCGCAGCTCCGTACCCGGCGCCACCGCCTGCCAGGTGATCCAGCCGAGATGGCTGCCGTCGAAGCCGGCGAGGGCCAGGGAAACGCCCGCGCCCGGCCGCTCCACCAGGCTGAGCCGCGGCGAATGATCGCCCTGCGCCAGCGTGTCGAGCATGGCCTGATCGAGCCGGCGGGCGACCACCAGCGTGCGCGTCGGCCCGGCCGGCAGCGTCACCTTGTCGGTCAGCGGGATGATCGAGGCGGCGGAGAAGGCGTAGATGGTCCTGCCGGAGCGGGTGTAGCCGCTGACGATCGGATCGCGCGACGGGCCGATCGCGCGCAGCCGCTGCACCGCCGCGACGAAGCCGCCGCCCAGCAGGCGCGTCGCATCGAAGCCGGGACGGCCGCGCCTGCTGCCTTCGAAGGCGTAGATCACCCGGCCGGACTCGTCGAGCACCAGCACGTGCGAATAGCCCTGCACGGTGCCGAGATAGATGCTGATATTGTCGTCCGCCCAGCCGGCGTCCAGCCGCTGGACGAGGTGGCGGACGGCATCGTCCCAGCGGGCGTAATCCTGCAGATCGTGCATCATCAGTTCCGCCGAGCCGGCGAAGGCGTTGCGCACGAGATCCAGCTCGCGCACCCGCTCCATGCGGTCCTGCACGATCGTGGTGTGGATCAGCAGCGCCAGCAGACACCCGAAGCTGCTGCCCAGCAGGAGGATGATCGGCAGCACATACTGCATCGGCAGATGCCGCCGCAGCGCGCCGCCCAGTGCCTGGAACATTCCGTCTCCGTTCTCGCTCATCGCCAATTAACCGGCACAGCTTAAGAAAATGCCTTATCGCGGCTGGCGGGCCGGCCGCAGCGGCCGGCGTGGCGGTGGCCAAGGGGCGGGAAAGAGGCGGGATTACCGGGCGATGATCCGCATGCTGCAGCGCCTGACGGGCAGGGAGGCGGAGCCGCCGGCGCGGCTGCCGGAGGGCGTGCGCGCCTACGCGATCGGCGACGTGCACGGCCGGCTGGACCTGCTCTGCGACCTGCTCGGCCGGATCGAGGCGGACGATGCCCGCCGCACCGCCGCCGACACCCAGGTGGTGCTGCTGGGCGACATCGTCGATCGCGGCGCGCAATCGGCCGGGCTCGTCGAATATCTGCGCGCCTTCCGCCCCGCCTTCGCCCGCTTCCGCTTCGTCATGGGCAATCACGAGGAGGCGATGCTCGCCTCGCTCGACGATGACGGCGGCGATCCGCACCTGACCGGCTGGCTGGGCTTCGGCGGTACGGAGACCCTGCTCAGCTACGGCATGCCGGAGCGGCTGCTCGCGCTGCCCGGCCCGGCGCTGGTGGCGGCGCTGCACCATTATGTGCCCCGCGCCCACCTGCAGTTCCTGCGCGGGTTCGAGGATCATGTGGCGATCGGCGACTATGTGTTCGTCCATGCCGGCATCCGCCCCGGCGTGCCGCTGGCGGCGCAGTCGCCGCGCGACATGCGCTGGATCCGCGACGACTTCCTCGATCACCGGCGGTCGCACGGCTTCACAGTCGTCCACGGCCACACGATCAGCGAGGCCCCGCAGTTCCGCGCCAACCGCATCGGCATCGATACCGGCGCCTATCGCACCGGCGTGCTGACCGCCCTGGGGCTGGAGGCGGACGCGCGCTGGACGATCGCGACGGGATCGCCGCCGCCCGCCGCGTGACGCAACCGCCCGCCCGCTCGTCCGTTCTCCCGGCCAGCCTGAAGGAGATGCGGCATGGGCGCACCCGACTACAATCTGTCCACCGAGCACCAGCCGCCCGGCGACGCCAAGCGACCGGGCGACACGCTTGACCGGGACCGCAAGCCGGACGACGCCGAAGCCGGTGCGCGGCCGAAGGACGGTGCGCCCGATCCGGGCTTCGCCACCAATGGAGAATGACGATGGCCGAGCATGAGCCGAAGCGCGGCGAATATGGCGAGGCGCCGACCAGCGCCGGGGTCGCCACCGCCGACCCGGCCAAGATCTGGACGCCGGACCCCGCGCCCGAGCCGATCCGCCCGAACAGCCCGGCCGACGCGGCGCTCGCCGGCATCGCCCCGGCCGACGCGCCGGCGGAACCGGACGACGATCCGCAGAGCGGCAGCGGCGACATGCCGAGCTTCTCGGCCGATCCCGCCAAGCCCGACACCGGCGCAGACGCATCGAGCCACGGCAGCCGTTAAGGTGTGAGCGGCGCAGCCGCTCCGCCCGGAGCTTCGTCGGCCGGCGTCTAGGCCGGATCGACATTCGGCTTTTTGCATGTCCGCTCATCCTGAGGAGGGGCTGAGCGGAGGCAAAGGCCCGTCTCGAAGGATCCTTCGAGACGCCAGTTCGACAGGCTCGATGGCTCCTCAGGATGCGCGGTTTGAATCGATGCAAGTCAAACTGGCTTGATCCGCTGAATGTCGATCCCGCCTACAACGCCCGGATCGGCAGGTCTGCGTGCCGTTGGCGGATGACAGCAAGATGGACGCTGTTTAACTGTCACGCCGTCTGCCCCGCGTCTAAGCGGAGCGCCCCGTGCGAGGCGCTCCGCCTGTGACGCGCGGCGTGCCAGCGGATCGAGCCACGCAGCCATGTCTTCCGCCCCCCGACCATCCCGGCGATCGCGACTGCCGGCGATCGCATTCGCGCTGCTGGGTCTGTTGGCGGTCGCGGCGGCGATGTTCGACCATCTCGATCGCTTCGTCTTCTTCGGCGGGCCGGTGATGACGCTGCTGCGGCCGCAGACGCCGCCGCGCGACGGGCTGGGCGTCGTGCTGCTGTCCGGCGACATGGGCTTCACCGCTGGGCTGTCGGGCCAGATGAAGCAGCGGCTGGTGGCGGCCGGCTATCCGGTGGCCGCCATCAACGCGCTGGTGTTCGCCGCCGACGGGCGGTCGCCGGACGAGATAAGTGCACTGCTGTCGACGACGATCCACCGCCTGCTGGCCACACCCGGCGTGCGCCGCGTGGTGCTGATCGGCCACTCGTTCGGCGCGGACCTGCTGCATGTCGGCCTGGTCGGCCTGGCGCCGGCCGATCGCGCGCGGGTGGCGGCGGTGATCCTGGAGGTGCCGACCGACAAGGTGTATCTGACGGCCGGCTTCCGCGAATATTTCGAGCTCGGCCCGCCGGACGTGGTCGCGCTCGCGTCCGCCAGCCGGCTGGACTGGGTGCCGGTGACGTGCATCCGCGGCGCGGCGGAGCGAACGAGCCTCTGCCCGCTGCTGCGCAACCCGAACGTGCGGCAGGTGGTGCTGCCCGGCGGCCACACGCTGAACCGGGACGGCGCCGCGCTGTTCGCCGCTTCCTACGACGCGATCCGGCATCATCGCCGCTGACATGGAGGCGCCGACCCCGATCCAGCGGCTGACCCGCTTCGCCGCCCGCCACCGCGCGGTGCTGACGGCGGCGGCGTTGCTGATCGTGACGGCGCTGGCGCTGGAGGCGGTGCACCGGCTGCTGGCGGAGGTGGGGCTCCACCATGTCCGCGTGGCGCTCGCCGGCTTTCCGCGCGGCCGGATCGCGGGCGCGCTGATGCTGACCGCCGGCAGCTACGCCGCTTTGACCTGCTACGACGTGCTGGCGCTGCGCGTGATCGGCCGGCGGCTGCCCTACCGGGTGGCGGCGCTCGCCTCGTTCACCAGCTACACGCTCAGCCACAATCTGGGGCTGTCGCTGCTGACCGGGGGATCGGCGCGCTATCGCGTCTACACCGCGGCGGGCCTGAGCGGCGGCGACGTCGGGCGGATCATCGCCAATGCCACGCTGACCTTCTGGTTCGGCATCGCGACCCTGGCCGGCATCGGCATGGTCGCGATGCCGATGCCGCTGACGCTGGGCTGGCTGACGATCGGCGCGGGGCCGCAGCGCGCGCTGGGCGTCGCGCTGCTGCTGGCCATCGCCGGCGTGGTGCTGGCGGCGGGGCGGTGGCGGCGCCTGTCGCTGCTCGGCTGGACGCTGCCGCTGCCGGGGCGGCGCACGGCGCTGGCGATGATCCTGGTCTCCATGTGCGACGTCGGGCTGGCGAGCGCGGCCCTGTTCGTGCTGGTGCCGGGGCTGGAGTGGAGCGGCTTTCCCGCCTTCTTCACCGGCTATGCCCTGGCGATCGTGATCGCCGCGCTGAGCCACGCGCCGGGCGGCATCGGCGTGTTCGAGGCGGTGATCCTGCTCGCCCTGCCGCAGGTTGACCGGGCGGCGCTGGCGGCGGCGCTGCTGCTTTACCGCCTGTGCTACTATCTGCTGCCGCTGCTGCTGGCGGCGACGATCATGGCCTGGCGGGAGGGCGGCGGCTGCGCGCGCCGATCGACCGCCTCGCCGCCGACGCGCGGGCGGTGGGGCAGGCGGTGGCGCCGCCGCTGATCGGCGCGCTGGTGTTCACCGGCGGGGCGATGCTGCTCGTGTCCGGCGCGCTGCCGGCGATCCCCGGGCGGCTGCGCGATCTCGCCACGGTGGTGCCGCTGCCGTTCATCGAGGCGTCGCACATCGCCGCCAGCCTGGTCGGCACGCTGCTGCTGTTCCTGGCGCCCGGCCTCTACCGGCGGCTGGACGGGGCGTTCATCGCCACGCGCGCGCTGCTGGCGGCCGGGGCGATATTCTCGCTGGTGAAGGGCATCGACTATGAGGAGGCGGCGATCCTGCTGGGCCTGCTGGCGCTGCTGCAATGGGCGCGGCCGGCCTTCTACCGCCGCACCGCCTTCACCGCCGATCTGCTCTCGCCCGGCTGGATCGCGGCATCGGGCACCGCCATCCTGATCGCGACGTGGATCGGCTTCTTCGCCTTCAAGCATGTCGAGTATCGCAGCAGCCTGTGGTGGGAGTTCGCGTGGTCGGGCGACGCCTCCCGCTTCCTGCGCGCCAGCCTGGCGGCGGCGGTGGCGGCCGTGGTGGTGCTGCTGCGCCGGCTGGGGGCGCCGGCCGCGTCGCGCCCGTCGGCGACGCTGACGGTGGCGACGGCCGGCGCCGCGCTGGCGGCGGCCGGGCACAGCGACGCGATGCTGGCCTTCACCGGCGACAAGCGCTTCCTGGTGGCGGAGGCGGGCGACGCCTTCCTCTGCTATCAGGTGCAGGGGCACAGCTGGATCGCGATGGGCGATCCCATCGGCCCGCGCGCGGCCTGGGGCGACCTGATGTGGCGCCTGCGGGCGATGGCCGATGCGGCGCAGGGGCGGCTGATCTTCTACCAGATCGGCGCGGAGGCGCTGCCCGTGGCGATCGACATGGGGCTGGTGCTGGTGAAATATGGCGAGGAGGCGCGCGTGGCGCTCGATCGCTTCTCCATGGAGGGCCCTGCCGCCAAGGCGCTGCGCCACGCCGAGCGGCGGGCGGACAAGGCTGGCGCCCGGTTCGAGATCGTGCCGGCGGCGCGGGTGCCGGCGCTGCTGCCGCAGCTGCGCGCCGTATCCGACGCCTGGCTGGCGGCGAAGGGGCGGGCGGAGAAGGCGTTCAGCCTGGGCCGGTTCGATCCCGACTATCTCGCCCGGTTCGACTGCGCGGTGGTGCGGGAGGGCGAGCGGATCACCGCCTTCGCCAACATCTGGGCGATGCCGAACCGGGCCGAGCTGTCGGTGGACCTGATGCGCCATGTCGACGATCTCGGCTATTCGGCGATGGACCTGCTGTTCGCCCGGCTGATGGCGTGGGGCAAGGCGGCCGGCTATGCGCGCTTCTCGCTGGGGCTGGCGCCGCTCTCCGGCCTGGACGCGCGGCGGCTGGCGCCGCTGTGGGCGCAGGCGGGCAACCTCGTCTACCGTCGCGGCGCGGGGCTGTACGGGTTCGAGGGCCTGCGCTTCTACAAGCAGAAGTTCCAGCCGGACTGGACGCCGCGCTACATCGCCGCCAGCGGCGACATCGCCCTGGCGCGCGGACTGTTCGACCTGAACCGGCTGATTTCCGGCGGCCGGGGCAGCGCCGCGCGCGCGCCCGACCGCTGCGATCCGCTGCCGGAAGGGATCAGCGCGCTGACCGCGCCACCGCCGGTCGCCTGAGCCGGCCGCGCCCTTTTTCGCTGGCATCGCCGCCGCCGAATGTTCAAGGCGGGCAACCGGAGACAATTCGATCGACCCTTAGAGAGACGAGACATGCCCGACTTTGCGATCCGCCCGAACGCCGCGCCCGTTGCCGCCGATCTGCGCGGCACGATGCTGAAGGATCCGGGGTTCGGCCGCGTGTTCACCGATCACATGGTGGTGGTAAAGTGGACCGAGGATCGCGGCTGGCACGAGGCGCGGGTGGAAGCGCGGGCGCCGCTCTCGATCGATCCGGCCTGCTCGGTGCTGCATTATGCGCAGGAGATCTTCGAGGGGCTGAAGGCGTACCGCGCGGCCGACGGCGGCATCGTGATGTTCCGGCCGGACGCCAACGCCCGCCGCTTCAACGACTCCGCGGCGCGCATGGCGATGCCGGCGCTGCCCGAGGCCACCTTCCTGCGCGCGCTGGAGGAGCTTATCCGCATCGACCGGGACTGGATACCGGAGGGCGACGGCAGCCTCTATCTGCGCCCCTTCATGTTCGGCAGCGAGAATTTCCTCGGCGTGAAGCCATCGGCCGAATATCTGTTCATCGTCATCGCTTCGTCGGTCGGCGCCTATTTCAAGGGGGGCAAGCCCGGCATCACCGTGTGGGTTTCGGAGAATTACACGCGGGCGGCGCCCGGCGGCACGGGCGCGGCCAAGTGCGGCGGCAATTATGCGGCCAGCCTGATCGCGCAGAAGGAGGCGATCGGCCACGGCTGCGACCAGGTGGTGTTCCTCGACGCGGCGGAGCGGCGCTGGGTGGAGGAGCTCGGCGGCATGAACACCTTCTTCGTGATGGACGACGGATCGCTGGTGACGCCGCCGATCGGTGGCACCATCCTGCCCGGCATCACGCGCGATTCGCTGATCCGGCTGGCGCGCGACGAGGGGCTGACGGTGCGCGAGGAGCCCTATGCGATGGACCAGTGGCGCGATGACGCGCGCAGCGGCCGCCTGCGCGAGGCCTTCGCCTGCGGCACCGCCGCCGTGATCACCCCGATCGTCGAGGTGAAGGGCGTCGCGCATGATTTCACGATCGGCAATGGCGGGCCGGGCCTGGAGACGATGCGGCTGCGCGAGGCGCTGACGGCGATCCAGCGCGGCACCGCGCCCGATCCCCACGGCTGGGTGCGCCGGCTGGACTGAGCGGGCGGCCCGGTTCGGTCAGGTGGGGCAGTCGCGCTATCCTGCCGGGATGGCGGCCGATCGCACGCGCGATGCCTGCGGGGCAAGGCGAACGGCGGGCGGGCGGGTCAGCCGGCCCAGCGCCGCCTCGCCCACGATTGACGCGGTCGTGCCGACGACCCTAAGCGTGACTTAGCAGTCACGAAAACCCGCGCGGAGGGGATGCGCATGGTGCTGGCCGACAAGACGATATTCGTGACCGGCGCGTCCGGCGGTCTCGGCCGTCACTTCGCCGGCGTGCTGGCGGCGGCGGGCGCCACGGTGGTGCTGGCCGCCCGCCGCATGGACGCGCTGGAGCAGGCGGCCGGCGAGATCGTCGCCGCCGGCGGGCAGGCGCGGACCGTGCAGCTGGACGTGAGCGACGCCGGATCGGTGCGCGCCGCGTTCGAAGCGGCGGGCGCGCCCGACGTGGTGGTCAACAATTCCGGCGTCACCGTCTCCATGCCCGTGCTGGAGCAGGGCGAGAGCGAGTGGGACCATGTGGTCGACACCAACCTGAAGGGCGCCTTCCTCGTCGCGACGGAGGCGGCGCGGGCGCTGCGGGCGGCGGGCAAGGGCGGATCGATCGTCAACATCGCCTCGATCCTGGGGCTGCGGCAGGGCGGCGCGGTGACGCCCTATGCCGTCTCCAAGGCCGGCGTGATCCAGCTGACCAAGCAGCTGGCGCTGGAGCTGGCGCGCTTCGACATCCGCGTCAACGCGATCGCGCCGGGCTATGTCGCGACGGACCTCAACGCCGATTTCTTCGCCACGCCGGCGGGCGAGGCGCTGGTGAAGCGCATCCCGCAGCGGCGGCTGGGCCGCCTGCACGATCTGGACGGGCCGCTGCTGCTGCTCGCTTCCGACGCCTCGGCCTACATGACCGGATCGGTGCTGGCGGTGGACGGCGGCCATCTGTGCAGCGGACTCTGACGGGAGGATGAAGGCGATGAGCGAAGCAGCGGCGGCGGGCAGCGTGCTCTACACCGAGCCGGCCGAGGGCATCGCCCGCATCGTGCTCGATCGGCCGAAACAGGGCAACGCGCAGGACACGCGGATGACCTACGAGCTGAACGACGCGCTGATGCGCGCGGCGCTGGACGATGCGATCAGGGTGATCATCCTGGGCGGCGCGGGGCGGCACTTCTCGGTAGGGCACGACCTGAAGGATCATGGCCATGACAGCGAGGTGCGGGCGCATCCGCGCATCAGCGTGTATGGCGACATCGATACCGCCACGGTCGCCGGCTATTATGCGTGGGAGCGCGAGGTGTATCTCGACAGCTGCCGGCGCTGGCGGGCGATCCCCAAGCCGGTGATCGCCGAGGTGCGCGGCGCCTGCATGGGCGGCGGGCTGATGCTGGCCTGGATCAGCGACATCATCATCGCGGCGGACGACGCGGTGTTCGCCGACCCCGTCATCAACATCGGCGCCAACGGCGTGGAGTTCTTCGCCCACGCCTATGAGATGGGCGCACGCAAGGCCAAGGAGCATCTGTTCACCGCCGACAGCTGGACGGCCGCGCAGGCGCACGAATGGGGCATGGTGAACCATGTCGTGACGCTGGAGGCGCTGGAAGGCTTCACGCTGGATCTGGCCAAGCGGATCGCCCTGAAGCCGGGCTTCGCGCTGAAGATGGCGAAGGAATCGGTCAACGCCTCGATCGATTCGCAGGGGCAGACGGATGCGATCGACAAGGCCTTCCTGTTCCACCAGCTGTGCCACGCACACAACCGGGTGGAGTTCGGCGGCGTGCTCGATCCGCGCGGCCTGCCGCAGACGGTGCTGAAGGCGGGCGGCCTCAGCACGCTGGTGGCGGGCACGAAGGACTGGACGGGGGAGTAATCCTCGCCGGCGCGGACGGCGCCGCGCGGCGGTTTGGGGTGGGGGCGCGCGTGCTACGCCGCACTCCCCCTTCACCATCCTGCGGATGGTCCCTCTCCCCGTACCGGGGAGGAGCTATTCGGCTTCGCCCCGCTCGATATATTTGTCGATCGTGCGGTGATAGTGGCGGATGCGGACTTCCTGATAGTTCGCCAGCGTCACCGTCTTCTTGCCGCTGGCCTTGAGCCCGGCGAGGACGAGATGGGCGTTGCCCACGTCCTGATCGAACACCCAGCCGAGCTTGCCCAGCTCCGGCGCCTCCGTCCAGCTCTGCTCGTAGCCGAGCTTCGTGACGGGTGCGGGCGCCGGCTTCGGCGCGCGCGCGTCATAGGGGGTCAGGAAGATCACCTCCATGACGTGGCTCTCATGATCCATGCCGTTCGGCCGGAAGCGGTAGATCATCGGCGAGCCGTAGGCCGTCCACACGACGATGTTCGGGAAGATGAAATAGTGGATCGTGTCGATCATCTCGGCATCGGTCAGGTGCGACACGTCCAGCCCGAGGTCGGCGAGCAGCCGGCGCCGCTTCTCGCCGAGGATCTGCCGCGTCGTGACGCCGTCCGGCACGACGATCCGCTCGGCATCGGCGCCCGCCTTGTCGGAGATGGCGGTGATGAGGTCCATCATGTCCTGCTGGCTATAGCGATCGCCGACATGCGGGCTGGAGACGCTGTGCAGCGCGTGCATGCGGCTGACATGATCGTTGTCCGGCCAGATGCAATATTCGGTATTGGCATCGCCGATATAGGGCAGCGCCTCCGGATGGGTGCCGAAGACATGGTAGCTCTCGATGAACTGCTCCAGGCCGATCTTCCAGTTGCCCGGCACGACCTTCTCGACATGGGCGGACTTGTGCTTGGCGGTGAGCGGATACCGCTCGAACGCGGCGTCGATCGGGCCGATATAGTCGGCGAGCGACGGGGCGGCCGGATCCATGCAGACGAAGACGAGGCCCTGCCACGTCGCCACGCGGATTTCCGGCAGGGTGCGGTCGGTCAGATGCTCGAAGTCCCACGCGCAGGGCAGGCCCGTGATGCGGCCGTTGAGGCCGTAGACCCAGCCGTGGAACGGGCATTTGAACGCCCGCGCATGGCCCTGGCCGGTCGCGAGCTTGGTCGCCCGGTGGAGGCAGCTGTTATAGTAAGCGCGGATGCTGTCCGCCGCCTCGCGCACGACGATGAAGCTGTGATCGCCGATGTCGTAGGTGACATAGTCGCCGACGGTGGCGACGTCATCCGCCACGCAGGCCAGTTGCCAGACATGCGGCCAGACGTGCCGCATTTCCCGCTCGAAGAAGTCGCGGCTCAGCCAGCGCGAGACGGGCAGATCCGCCGATCCGAGATAGACGTAGCTGTCGTCGCGCAGATAGGCCGGCACGGGCCGGGTCTCGCGATCCAGATAATCCTGCACCTGGTCGACGGGCGCGCGCGCCTCGCCCAGCGGAACATGCTCCATGCACCCTCTCCTCAGCCGGGCAGCCGCTCGAACCCCTCGTCCAGTTCGATGCGGAACGACTTCATCATCATGCCGACCATCACGAACTCGCCGACGAGGTAGATCAGGTCGATATAGTGGGCCGGCGTGAACCGTTCGGCGAGACCCGCCCACGCCGTGTCGCCGATGCCGCCGTCGCGCAAGAGATCGTCGGTGGCGGCGATCAGCGCGGCCTCGAACGGCGACCATTCCGCCGGATCGATCGGCGAGGCGAGACGCGCCACCTCCGCCTCGCTCGCGAGCCCCTCGGCGAGGGTGAAGCGCTTGTGGGCGCCCCACTCATAGTCGCAGCGTATCTGGGCCGCGACGCGCAGGATGGCGAGTTCCCGCTCGCGCCGGCTGAGCAGATTGTCCCACAGGATCGCCTGGCCGAAGCCGATCCAGTTCGCCAGCGTGCGCGGATTGTGCGCCATCGTCTTGTGGAAGTTGAGCGGCGGCTGCCATTTCTCCAGCGCCGCGCGCGTCTCGTCCGTCCAGTCCCCGGGCTCGATCGGCGGGACGCGGGGCGGGGCCGCTGCCATCAGAAATCGACGCCGCGGGTGCGGCCGCCATCCACCGTCAAGGTGACGCCGGTGATGTAGGCCGCCGCATCGCTGACCAGGAAGGTGACGGCGCGGGCGACGTCCGCGGGCGCGCCCATGCGGCCGAGCGGGATCGAGCGGCTGACCTCGCGGAAGAAATCGGGATGTTGCGTCTCGATGTTCGGCCATGCGCCGCCGGCGAAGTAGACCGGGCCGGGGGCGACCGTGTTCACCCGGACATTGTCCTTCGCGACGGTGTCGCTGAGGTTCTTGGCATAATTGATCATGCCGGCCTTCATCACGCCATAAGCCTGGGGCGCGCGCCACACCTCGAACGCGGCGGTGGTGGAGATCAGCACGATCGCGCCGCCGCCGGCCGCCGCGATGTGCGGCACCGCCGCCTCGCAGCCGCGCACGGTGGCCATCACGTCCACCTCGAACACCTCGCGCCACTTCTCCGGCCCGCCGCCGACGCTGACGTTAGGCACGAAGATGTCGAGCCCGCCGAGTTCGGCCGCCGCATCCTCGATCCACGCCGTGTTGGCCGCCTCGTCGCCCACGTCCACGGCGCGGCCGATCACCCGGCCGCCAGTGGCGGAGAGGGTGGCGACCGCCTCGTCCACCTCGTCCTGCCGGCGCGCGCAGATCGCCACGGCGGCGCCTTCCGCCAGCAGATGCTCGGCGATGGCGCGGCCGATGCCCCGGCTGGAGCCCGTGACGATGGCGCGCTTGCCGTTCAGTCCCAGATCCATGCGGTCGTTCCGTCCCGTTGGCCGAGCAGCCGGACTAGGCCGGCTAAAATGACCAGTCAATCACGATAAGCTCAGCCGGCGTGAAGGGCGCGATCGCCGAGGATGCCGTGCGCCACGAACTTGAGATAGGTATCCAGCTTCGCGGCCGGCAGCGGCTTCACGGCATTGCTCTCGATCCCGTAGCGCATCAGCAGGTAGGTGCGCGCGCCGATCAGCATCGTGGCGATCGATTCCAGCTCGTCGGCGCTGTAGTCGGCCAGTTGCGTGGCGGCCTTGCTGCGCTGGAGCGAGCGGACGTAGCCGCGCGTCATGCGATCCATGTAGCCGTGGAAGGCGGCCGGGGCGAACAGCTCCGCCTCCGACAGCACGCGGTACATGTAGGGGTGGCGCGAGAGATAGGCGAAGTTCGCCTCGAATCCCCTGCGCTCCAGCTCCATCGCGTCCGTGGCAGCGTGGATCGCCCGGCCGATTGAGGCGAGCATGCGGCCGCCCAGGGTGGGCAGCACGGCGTCGAACAGATCCTGCTGCGAGGCGAAGTGCAGGTAGAAGGTGCCGTGGGCGATCTTCGTCCTGGTCGTCACGCGGGCGATCGTGCAGCCGGCATAGCCGTGCTTGCCGATCACCTTGCCGGCGGCCTCCAGCAGCTGCAGCCGCGTCGCCTCGTTGCGCTGTACCTGCGTGGCGGAGCGTCGGCGCTTGCGCGGCGCGGGCGCCTCAGCGGGCGCGATATCGGCGGCGTGCGCTTCTGGCGCGGCTTCGGGTTCGGGCACTGGCGCTTCCTTCTGGATCGCAGCCGTCATCCCCGCGCGCCGATGCGATTTCAAGCGCGAAGACCGCGCCGCCCTGTGCGCCGCCGCCGGGCCCGAGATGTCGACCGCCGCCCAAAAAGGAGAGGATGACGGGAGCGTCCGCCCTGTCATGATGGGCGCGAACGGCGGCCGATTGACGCGCGGTGGGCCGGGCTTGTAGTGACTGATGGGTCATAATAGTGGACGCGCGCCGCGTCGGGCGCGATCGGGAGACGGGTGCGATGCAGCTGAGCCGAGACGATCTGGTGAAGGCCTACCGGCTGATGCGCACGATCCGCGCCTTCGAGGAGCGCGTGTTCGTGGAGTTCGAGAGCGGCAACATCCCCGGCTTCGTCCATCTCTATTCCGGGCAGGAGGCGTCGGCGGTGGGCGTATGCATGTCCCTGACCGACGCCGACAAGATCGGCAGCACCCATCGCGGCCACGGCCACTGCATCGCCAAGGGCGTGGAGGTGCGCGGCATGATGCACGAGATCTACGGCCGGCGGGACGGGGTGTGCGGCGGCAAGGGCGGATCGATGCACATCGCCGATTTCGACAAGGGCATGATCGGCGCCAACGCCATCGTCGGCGGCGCGCCGCCGCTGGCTGTGGGCGCGGCGCTGGCCGCCAAGACGAAGGGCGAGGACAGCGTGGCGGTATCCTTCACCGGCGATGGCGGATCAAACCAGGGCACCGTGTTCGAGGCGATGAACCTGGCCGTGGTGCTGCAGCTGCCGGTGCTGTTCGTGTTCGAGAATAACGGCTTCGGCGAAGGCACCGGCCACGATTATGCGGTGGGATCGCGGGATATCGCCAAACGCGCCGAGGGCTTCGGCATGCCGGCGACGCGGGTGGACGGCACCGACTTCTTCGCCGTGTACGAGGCGACGCGCGAGGCCGTGACACGCGCGCGGGCCGGCGGCGGGCCATCGGCGATCGAGACCGTCAACCGGCGTTTCGGCGGCCATTTCTGCGGCGATCCGATGCTGTACCGCACGGCCGAGGAGCGCGAGCATACCAGGCTGAACAAGGATCCGCTGACGATCTTCCGCCGCAGGGTGACGGAGGCCGGCCTGCTGGACGGCGATCAGCTGGATGCGGTGGACGCGGCCGTGCTGGCCGAGGTGGACGAGGCGGCGCGATCGGCCGGGGCGGCGGACTTCCCCACGGCGCGCGACCTGGAGACCGACGTCTACGCCGGCGCGTACTGAGCGGAGAAGCACAATGCCCCAGAAAAGCTACCGACAGGCCCTGAACGAGGCGATCCGCCACGAGATGCGGCGCGACGACACGGTGATCCTGCTCGGCGAGGACGTGGCCGGCGGCGCCGGCTGCGAGGGCGAGGACGACGCCTATGGCGGCGTGCTCGGCGTCACCAAGGGCCTGGTCGGGGAGTTCGGCCGCGCCCGCGTGATCGACACGCCGATCAGCGAGAGCGCGATCATGGGCGCCGCCGCCGGCGCCGCGCTGGCCGGGCTCAGGCCCATCGCCGACCTGATGTTCGTCGACTTCCTGGGCGTGTGCTTCGACCAGATCTTCAACCAGGCGGCCAAGTTCCGCTACATGTTCGGCGGCAAGATCAGGACGCCGATGGTGATGCGGGCGATGATCGGCGGCGGCTTCCGCGCCGGCGGCCAGCACAGCCAGACGCTGCACCCGATGTTCACGATGGTGCCCGGCCTGAAGGTGGTGATGCCGAGCACGCCGTACGACGCCAAGGGCCTGCTGATCCAGGCCATCCGCGACAATGACCCGGTGATCTTCCTCGAGCACAAGATGCTGTACGACAGCTCCGGGGAGGTGCCGGACGAGGCCTATGCCATCCCGTTCGGCGAGGCGGCGATCACCCGCGACGGCACGGACGTGACGCTCGTCGGCTTCTCGCTGATGGCGACGCGCTGCAACGAGGTGGCGGACCTGCTGGCGAAGGAGGGCCTTTCCGTGGAGGTGATCGATCCGCGCACCACCAGCCCTCTCGACCTCGACACCATCCTGGAGAGCGTGGAGAAGACCGGGCGGCTGGTTATCGTGGACGAGAGCCCGCCGCGCTGCTCTCTGGCGGCGGACGTGGCGGCGCAGGTGGCCGACGAGGGCTTCGATTTCCTGACCGCGCCGATCCGCACGGTCACGTGCCCGCACACGCCCTCCCCCTTCTCGCCGACCCTGGAGGATCTCTACATGCCCTCGATCGATCGCATCGCGGCGGCGGTGCGCAAGCTCGCCAAGGGCAAGGCGCGCGCGGCATGACGATCCACGCGGTCGCCGTGCCCCGCTGGGGGCTGACGATGGAGGAGGGCACGATCACCGGCTGGCAGGCGCGGCCGGGCGACACGATCGCGCGCGGCGCCGAGCTGGTCGAGATCGAGACGAGCAAGATCGCCAACGTGGTGGAGGCGGCCGAGGCCGGCACGCTGCGCCGCATCGTGGCGGACGAGGGCGCGGTGAAGAAGGTGGGCGCGCTGATCGGCGTCATCACCGACGGCGACGAGGACGACGCGGCGATCGACGCATTCGTCGCCGACTTCGAATCGCGCTTCGCCGTCGAGGAGGCGACCGGCCCATCGGCACCCACGCCGGAGACGATCGCGATCGACGGGGAGACCAGCCGCTTCCTGCTGCTGGACGATACCGGCGGCGCGGGGGCGGCGCCGGCGCTGCTGCTGCACGGTTTCGGCGGAGACCTGCACAACTGGATGTTCAACCAGACGGCGTGGGCGGCGGACCGGCCGGCCTATGCGCTGGAACTGCCCGGCCACGGCAGCTCGTCAAAGGCGGTCGGCGACGGCAGCCTCGCCACGCTGGCGCGGCGGGCGATCGCCTTCCTGGATGCCAAGGATCTCGCCCGCGTGCACCTGGTCGGTCACTCGATGGGCGCGGGCGTGGCGCTGACGGTGGCGCAGCTGGCGCCGGGGCGCGTGCTCTCCGTGTCGGCGGTGTGCGGCGCTGGCTTCGGCGGCACCCTGAACCGCGACTATATCGAGGGCTTCATCGCCGCGCAGAAGCGCAAGGACATGAAGCCGGTGGTGGAACTGCTGTTCGCCGATCCGGGCCTCGTCACGCGCGAGATGCTGGACGATCTCGTCGCGTACAAGCGGCTGGACGGCGTGCCGGAGGCGCTGCGGACGATCGCCGATGCGGCCCTCTCCGAAGAGAGCCTCGCCGCGCTGCACGCGGATGTGGGCGTGCCGGTGCTGGCGCTGTTCGGCGCCGAGGACCAGGTGTTCCCGACCCCCGCCGCGCCGGACGAGGCGGTGATCGCCGGGGTGGGCCACATGGCGCACATGGAGGCGGCCGACGCGGTGAACGCGCGCATTGCCGACTTCCTGCGCGCGAACGATTAGCCGCCGCGCCGGCCATCGCCGGGACAGCCGAGAGCAGAAGGAGAGCGAAGATGAGCGCAGCCGAGACCGTGACCGCATGGCTGGGCGAGACCCGGCCGCTGCTGATCGACGGCGACTGGGTGGCGGCGGCCGACGGCGCCACGCTCGACACGATCGATCCGGCCACCGGCGGGCGGCTGGGCACCTTCGCCTCGGCCGGCACGGCGGATCTGGACAGGGCGGTGGCGGCGGCGCGGCGCGCCTTCGAGGGCGCCGAGTGGCGCGCGCTCGCCCCTAACGCGCGGGCGAAGCTGCTGTGGAAGCTCGCCGACCTCATCGAGGACAATGTGGAGGAGCTGGCGCGGCTGGAGAGCCTGGACAACGGCAAGCCCGTGACCCACGCGCACTATTATGACGTGCCGGCCGCCGCCGACGCCTTCCGCTACTATGCCGGCTGGGTGACGAAGATCGAGGGCAAGACGACCACCATATCGATGCCTGGCGAGTATCACGCCTATACGCGGCGCGAGCCGGCGGGCGTCGCCGGCCTGATCGTGCCGTGGAACTTTCCGCTGCTGATGGCGGCGTGGAAGCTGGCGCCGGCGCTGGCGGCGGGCTGCACCTGCGTGCTGAAACCATCCGAGCAGACGCCGCTGACGGCGCTGCGGCTGGGCGAGCTGATCGTCGAGGCGGGCTTCCCGCGCGGCGTGGTGAACATCCTGCCCGGCGAGGGGTCGATCGCCGGCGCGGCGCTGGCGGCGCATGAGGGCATCGACAAGATCGCCTTCACCGGCTCCACCCGCGTGGGCAAGCAGATATTGGCGGCGGCCGGCGGCAACCTGAAGAAGGTGACGTTGGAGCTGGGCGGCAAGGCGCCGACGATCATCCTGGACGACGCCGATCTGGACAAGGCGATCGCGGGGGCGGCGGCCGGCATCTTCGCCAATGCCGGGCAGGTGTGCGTTTCCGGCACGCGGCTGCTGGCGCCACGCAGCATCTTCGATCGCGTGGTGGAGGGCGTGGCCGCCATAGCCGGCGGGATGAAGGTGGGGCCGGGCACCGACACGGCGACCGAGATGGGGCCGCTCGTCAGCCAGCGGCACTTCGACACCGTCTCGAACTACGTCGCCTCCGGCCTGGCCGAAGGAGCGAGCCTTGCGGCGGGCGGCCAAAGACACGGCGAGAGCGGCTATTTCCACCAGCCGACGATCCTCGTCGACGCCGCCGATCACATGCGGATCTATCGCGAGGAGATCTTCGGCCCGGTGCTGGTGGCGCAGCCGGTGGACGATATCGAGGAGATCGCGCGCAAGGCCAACGACACGACATACGGCCTCGCCGCCTCGATCTGGACGCGCGACGTATCGAAGGCGCACCGGCTGGCGGCGCGGGTGCAGGCCGGCATCGTGTGGGTGAACTGCTGGGGCGCCAGCGACATGGCGATGCCGTTCGGCGGCTACAAGCAATCCGGCTGGGGCCGCGAGAGCGGCTTCGAGGGCGTGGAGAACTACCTCCAGACCAAGGCGGTGACGGTGGCGTTGTAGATCCTTCCGGCGCGGCCGGGGGCCGGCGCAGGTTGGTGGCGGAAGGGACGTGCGACATTCTACCCTGGCCTGTGCCGCCCGCCCCCTCCACCAGCCGGCGGCTGGTCCCCCTCCCCGTTCCGGGGAGGAACTAACTACAGGCCCATGCCCCATCGCAGGCTGCGGCGGAGGAGTTCGTGGAACACCGGATAATCCCAGCCGCAGCGCACCGGGTGCGGGATGAAGGCGCCGTTGGGCGAGGGATCGTAGTGGCTGCGGCAGTGGCCGAGCGCGAGGTAGAGTATCCCGCCTGCGCCCACCTCGCGATGGTAGAAGATCGGTGAGGCCTCGTCCTGCCAGTCGGCCGCGGCGAAGGGCGCGATGCTGCCGCTGAAGGTGGCGGTGAGGAGCGGGGTCAACGCACCCCGCCGCTCGAACAGATAGAGTTCGTCGACGATGTCGAACGGCGCGATGCCGGCCACCAGCGGGTGATCCGGCGCGGCATTCTCCACCCGGAACGGGCCGATCGGCGGATGGCCGAGGAACTTGGTGCCGATCACGTCCATATAGTCGTCATGCGCGTCGCTGGCGGCGATGCGGCCGTCGTCCAGGAAGCGCAGGATCGCGTTCGTGCCGTGCAGCGCCAGCCAGCGGCCGCCGGCCTGGAGGAATCCGTGCAGCGCCTGCACCTCCGCCGCCGCCGGCGCGATGTCGCAGGTGTAGGTGACGAGCAGGTCGCAGGCCGGCAGGCGGCCGACGCGGTGGAAGTCGCCATCCACGACGGTGCGGACCGACGGCGTCTCGGCCAGCAGTTTCAACAGTTCCAGCCGGGCATAATCCATGTCGTGATAGCGGCCGGCGACGATCAGGTGGACGTGGCGCGTCTCGTGCATCGCGTTCCTCTCTCGCGCGCAGGGTCGGCCGGGGGCGCTTGACAGTCAAGCCCGTGGTGATGACTGGTGGATCATAAATCAGGCGGGAGCGGGACGATGGAGACGACGACGAACGCGGAGCCGATCGACCGGCGACCCCCCGCGCTGGCGCTCATCATCGATGGCGAGGCGGTGACGCGGACGAGCGGCGGGCACCACGCCCATATCAGCCCGATGACGGGCGAGGCGCAGGCCGAGATCCCGCTGGCCGGCGTGGCCGAGATCGACGCGGCGGTGGACGCGGCGCACCGCGCCTTTGCCGGCTGGCGGGCCACGCCGGGGGCGGAGCGGCGGCGCTGCCTGCTGAAGCTGGCCGACCTGATCGAGCAGCATGCCGCCGAGTTCGGCCGCCTGGCGGCGATCGAGTGCGGCATTCCGGTGGCGGTGGGCGAGGGCTATGCGCCGGGCGCCTGCGCGGACTGGATCCGCTATTATGCCGGCTGGGCGGACAAGCTGGAGGGGCAGCTGCTCTCCACCTTCCCGGCGGAGGACTTCGCCTATGTGGCGCCGGAACCCTATGGCGTGATCGGCCTGATCATCACCTGGAACGGGCCGCTGGTGTCCCTGGGCATGAAGGTGCCGGCGGCGCTGGCGGCGGGCAACAGCGTCGTCATCAAGCCTTCGGAGATGGCGCCGTTCGTGCCGGCGCTGTTCGGCCGGCTGGCGAAGCTGGCGGGCTTCCCCGACGGGGTGGTGAACGTGGTGCCGGGCGGGCCGGAGGCGGGCGCGCGGCTGATCGAGCATCCGCTGGTGGAGAAGATCAGCTTCACCGGCGGGCCGGCGACGGCCCGGCGCATCCTGCACGCCTGCGCCGACCTGCTGAAGCCGACGGTGATGGAGCTGGGCGGCAAGGCGGCGAACATCATCTTCGACGATGTCGATCCGGACGCGGCGGCGGCGCAGGCCGTCTATCACAGCCTGGGCGTGCTGAGCGGACAGGGTTGCGCCATCCCGACGCGGGTGGTGGTGCAGAACGGCATCTACGACGCGCTGATCGAACGGATGGTGGCCCTGGCCGAGGCGATGAAGGTGGGCGACCCGTTCGAGCGCGACACCGCCATCGGCCCGCTGATCAACGAGGCGGCGGCGGTGCGGGTGACGGGGCTGATCGAGACGGCGAAGGCCGGCGGGGCGATGCGGCTGCTGACCGGCGGCGGCCGGGTGGGCGGCGTGCTGGCGGGCGGCGCCTATGTGGCGCCCACCCTGTTCGCCGACGTCGATCCGGCCGATCCGCTGGCGCAGAACGAGATCTTCGGGCCGGTGCTGACGATCCATCGCTTCCGCGACGAGGCGGAGGCGATCGCCATCGCCAACGCCACCCGCTACGGGCTTGGCGGATACCTCCACACCAACGACCTGAGGCGCGCGCACCAGGTGGCGGCGGCGATGCGGACGGGCAACGTGTTCGTCAACACCGCCAAGACGCTCGATCCGGCGATGCCGTTCGGCGGCACCGGGATCAGCGGTTTCGGCCGGGAGGGCGGCAAGGCCGGCATCGAGGAGTTCGTGCGGCACAAGGCGGTGGGCATAGCGCGCGGCTAGGGCGGATCGACATTCAGCGGATCAAGTCGGTTTACTCGCATCTATCCAAACCGCTCATCCTGAGGAGCCATTGAGCCTGTCGAAATGGCGTCTCGAAAGACATGGGAAGTCCTTCGAGACGGGTCTTCGCCTCCGCTCAGCCCCTCCTCAGGATGAGCGGACGTGCAGAAAGCCGAATGTCGATCCGGCTGAGGGCGCAGGCCGGCGTGTTTCGTCGGTTGCCCCTCGTCAATTGTCGCGGAAGGCGCGGGCGAACTGGTCGCGCAGCGGCTTGGTGAGATAGCTCAGCATGGAGCGGCTGCCCGTCTCGATGAAGATCTCCGCCGGCATGCCGGGCAGCAGCTTCAGCTCGGGCCAGCGGGCAAGATCGCGCTGGTCCACAGCCACCCGCACCGCATAGTAGCTCTGATGCGAGTTCGGATCGGTGGTGCGGTCCGGCGCCACGAGCGTGACCGAGCCGGTGATCTCGGGCGTCGCGGTGGAGTTGAACGCGGTGAAGCGGATGCGGGCGTGCTGGCCCTTGCTCACCTGATCGACGTCGGCGGGACTGATCGAGGCTTCCACCAGCAGCCGGTCACGATCGGGCACCACCTCCAGGATGGTCTCGGCCGGTCGCACGACATCGCCGATCGTCGCGAATTGCAGCTTGTCGACCGTGCCGGAATAGGGTGCGCGGATCACGCTGCGCTCCTGCACGTCGGCCGCGTTGACGCTGCGGATGCGCTCCTGATTGAGGTTGCCGTTGATCGCGGTGAGCTGGGTGCCGGCATCGGCCCGCCGTGTCTCGCCCAGCTGGATCAACTGCTCCTGCGCCTCGGTGATGCGGGCCTGCGTCTGCGCGATTTCGGCCTGCAGCGAGGCGATGTTTCCTTCCATGTCGGCGCTGGTCCGTTCGAGCTGGTTCAGCCGGCTGATCGTGACGAGCCCCTGGTCCCACAGCTCCTTCACGCCGCGGCGCTCGGGCTCGATCAGCGTGGTCTGCTTGCGCAGCGCGGCGATCTGCGCCTGGTAGCCGCCGATCTGCTTGCGATACTGCGCCATCCGCGCGGCCAGCTGCGCGCGCATGCCCGCCTGCTCGGCGCGGCGGATGCGGAACAGCTTCTCCTCGTCGGCCATCGCCTGCCGTGCGCCCGCATCCTGCCGCGT
Organism: Sphingomonas profundi; assembly: GCF_009739515.1. Classification (NCBI taxonomy): domain Bacteria; kingdom Pseudomonadati; phylum Pseudomonadota; class Alphaproteobacteria; order Sphingomonadales; family Rhizorhabdaceae; genus Alterirhizorhabdus; species Alterirhizorhabdus profundi. Next base: position 3,146,072 of record NZ_CP046535.1, on the reverse strand, counting down.
GCGCAGATCGTCCGGAAAGACGATCGATCCGGTGCCGAGGCGTTCGGCCTCCAGCCGGGCGCGCTGCGCCATCAGCTGCCCGACCGTCAGGCTCGACAGCGTCGACTGGGCGCCGGTGACGTCATCGTCGAGGCGGATGAGGATGTCGCCCTTCTTCACATGGTCGCCATCGTGCACGTAGATCGCGGCGATCGTGCCGCCGTTCGGATGGGCGACGCGCTTCACCCGCGATTCGACCCCGACCTGTCCGCTGCCGACCACCGCGCCGCCGATCGGGATGAGGACGGCGAGCAGCACGAACGAGAGCACCAGCGCGCCGACGGCGATCAGCGCGGCGCGGCGACGCCCCTGCAAGGCGAGTTCGGGATCGTAGCCACCGCTCCGCTGACGGCCGACGATCGCGAGGGAAGGATTGTCGCTCATCGGGCACCTCCGGCCGCGCGCTGCGGCGTTGCTGCGGGATTGCGCGCGGCGGGCTTGGCCAGAACCTTGCCGAGCACCTCGTCACGCGTGCCGAACGCCTCCTGCTCGCCGTCGCGCATGAAGAGCAGATGGCTGACATGGGACAGCGTGGACTGCCGGTGCGCGACGAGGACGACGATGCCGCCGCGCGACCGCACCGCCGCGACCGCGCTCTCGAGCGCCGCCTCGCCGACCGCATCCAGGTTCGAGTTGGGCTCGTCCAGAACCACCAGGAACGGATCGCGGAACAGCGCCCGCGCGAGGCCGATGCGCTGGCGCTGGCCGGCGGACAGTTCCGCGCCGTCATTGCCGACGGGCGTGTCATAGCCCTGCGGCAGCGCGACGATGAGGTCGTGCACCGCCGCCGCGCGGGCGGCGGCGATCACGTCTTCCGACGCCGCTGCCGCATCGAAGCGGGCGATGTTCTGGGCGACGGTGCCGTCGAGCAGCTCGACCATCTGCGGCAGGTAGCCCGTCGCCGCGCCCAGACGCTCCGGATCGCGCTGGTCCAGCGTGGCGCCGTCGAGCCGAATCGCGCCGCGCGCGGCCGGCCACACGCCCAGCAGGGCGCGCACCAGGCTGGTCTTGCCCGCGCCGCTTGGCCCGATGATGCCCAGCGCGTCGCCTGCGGCAAGCTGGAACTGCACGTTCCGCACGGTCAGGCGCTGCGTGCCGGGCGGTGCCACGGCAAGCTGGCTCACCGTGACGTCGCGCGACGGTGCCGGCAGCTCCACCGCCAGGTCGGCGGGCCGGGGCGCGCGCGACAGCAACTCGTCCAGCCGCCGCCAGGCCGCGCGTGCGGCCGCAAAGCTGCGCCAGTTGGCGATGGCGGTGTCGATCGGCGCGAGCGCCCGGCCGGAGAGGAGCGACGACGCGAAGATCACCCCGCCGCTCGCCTTGCCGTCGATCACCAGCAGCGCACCCACGGTGAGGATGGCGGACTGGAGGAACATGCGGAAGACCTTGCTGGCCCCGCCATACAGCCCGACGGCGCGCGCCAGCCGGCTCTGCGCTTCGAGATGGGCGTGATCCACCTCGTTCCACCGGCCGCGCATCCGGTTGCGCATGCCGAGCGCGGAGAGGATCTCGACATGCCGCAGGTTGCTTTCCGCCAGCGCGTTCCGCCTGCCGGTGATGACGGCCATGTCCTGCGTCGGGGCGCGAACCGCGCGATCCGTCACCACTGTCAGGGCGATCATCACCAGCGCGCCCGCCGTCGCGGCCACGCCGAGCCAGATGTGCAGCAGCGAGAGGATGGCGAGGAACAGCAGCATCCAGGGCAGATCGATCAGCGTCGCCGGCCCCGGGCCGGAGAGGAACCCGCGAACGAGATCGAGGTCGCGCATCGGGGTGAGCCCGTCCCCGCCCAGGCGGGAGCCGCGCAGGGCCACCTCGCTCATCAGATCCTGCACGCGGAGCGCCAGGCTGCGGCTCAGCGCGCCGCCGACGTCGTTCATGATCCGCGACCGCATCGTATCGAACAGCGCCTGGAAGGCGTAGACCAGCGCGACGAGGCCCAGCAGGCTGAACAATGTGGGCAGGCTGTGGCTGGGCAGCACCGAATCATAGACGAGCATCATGTAGATGGAGCCGCCGAGCAGCAGGACGTTGAGCACCGCGCTGAGCAGGATGACGGTGCCGAACGTGGCGCGATACTGCGTCAGCGCCTCTTTCAGGGGAGAAGCCCTGCCTGTGCCGAAAACCACGTTCCACCTCGCGCGCGAAGGCCCGCACACGGCGCGGGCGATCCGGGCATTAATTCGAAGTGGTTAATATATGTCGCATGCCGTTTACATTCGGCGGCCGCCTGCACGCCCATCGATGTGGCTTCGGGGCGCCCTAACAAGCGGCGTGCTCCCGGTGCTGCGATCCTGCGCAGCGTCCCCGCCGCGCAGGATTGCAGATAATGGCTTGGTGCCGGGGAGAAGCCCCTAGCGGGCCTGGCCGCCCGCGGTGTTCGGCTTGTAGTCGTTCGCGTAGGTGATCTGCCCCTCGTCCCGCAGCGCCTTGGCGCGCTGCTTGATCGCGGCGTCGACGCGTTCCAGCACCAGCCGCTTGCGCGCGATCTCGGCCACGTCCGTGCCGCTCCGCTCGCTGGGCCGCGATCCGACGAGCTGGCTGGAGATCGCCATGCCGCCCTGCACCGTGATGATCGGCTCGCCGGACGTGAGCAGCGCCTTCAGCACGTCGTCGGTCAGGGTGGCGCTGTCCACGTCGATCGTGCCGCGGTTCACCGCCGCGCCACGGCCGCGCAGCATCTCGGCCAGCGCGTCATTCGTCTTCACGGGCTTGAGCGCGTCATATTCGGCTTCCGTCTTCGGCGCCGGGAAACGCAGCTGATCCACCATGAGGATCCGCTGGCCGCCGGTGGCGCCGCCGTACCGCGCGAGATAGGCGTTGACGTCGCTCTCGCTGGGCGTCCGCTGCGCGTTGCGCACGAGCACGGCAACGTTCCGCTGCGCCAGCAGCAGCTCGGCCGCGCGGCGCTGTTCGAGGATGTAGGCGGGTTCCTTCTCCAGCCCCTGCTTGCGGGCATCCTCCGCGAACAGCTTGCGATCGATGATGGCCTGCAGCGCGGCGGCGCGGCCCTCCTTGGTCGCAGCGCCCTTGGCCTCCAGGTTCAGCTCGCTCAGCGTCACGTCCTCACCGTTGACCGTCGCCACGGTCTGGCCGGAGGGCTTCCGCTCGCCACAGGCGGCGGTGGCGAGCAGCGCCAGGATCAGCGCGCAGCGGAGCGGGGCGCGGGTATGGAGGGGGACCAACATGGGCAAGACCTTTCTGAATGAACTGCGGTAAGCGGGTCGCGCGGCCATTGTCACGCCATGCGTATCGGAGACTGGAATGGAAACCATATATGACTGGCTGTCGCTGGCGGTTTTCGCCGGTCTGGTGGTCCTGCTCCTCCAGCGGTCGACCGCCGATACGCTGGTTGATTCGATGTGGCACTATCTGCCGCCGGCACTGGGATGCGCCGGCGGCAACTGGCTGGGCAATCACGGCTATCACATTCCAGCCGTCATCGCGCTCGTCGGTACGTTAGCCTATATTCACTTCGTCCTCCGCCCGTTCAGCCCGCCGCGCTGAGCGGCCCGCCGAGCAGGGCGCGGCCCTCGCCGCCGGAGACGGCGAACAGCGTCTGGGCGAAGCGCGTCAATGTGGCGAGCGCCAGCTGGGCGTTGGCCTCGATCATCGACATGCGGACGAGCGCGCCATCCGGCACCAGCCCCGCGACATTCTGCATGGCCAGCGTCCATCTCTGCTCGTCCCAGTCGCGGGGGAAGCTGTTGCCGATGCGCGTCCAGTAGAGCACCTGCTCCACCCGATCGCCGCGCTCGGTGGAGAGGAACTTGGCGTTGGCCTGCAGCCCGGGACGAAGGGTGAGCGCGACATCGCGCGTCGCGGTGATCGTGAAGCCGGAACCCGGATAACATGATTCGGGGCGGTGGATCATCAGCATCCCGCTCTGCGCCCGATCATAGGCGATCACCAGCATCACCGGCGCGTTCACGCCGTCGCCATAGGTGCGGGTGAGCTGGTTCTGGTAGATCTTGCTGGTGTCGCGCGTGTCTTCCGGCGGCAGCACGAACGTGTCGCCGGCACCGACCCGCCACGCGCCGACATGGCCGGGCACCACCGCGTCGAACGTGCCTTCGGGCACGGCCTCGATCCGCGTCCGTGGCAGCCGTGCGAACGTGGCCGCCGCTGTCGCCAGGAACAGCCCGCCCAGCAGCATGCCGCGCCGGTGCAAAGCCGCCGGCGGCATCGGCTGGCCCGTGGCGGTGAGATCGCCGCTCATCGCCGGAACCCCCAGCGGGAGACGAGCGGGTGCAGAACCGCATCCAGCCCGATCAGCAGCACCATGGACAGCATGAACACGAAGATACCGGCGGCATCGTGCGTGACGCCCTGCCCCGCCGCCTCGCCGAACTGCAGGGTGATGAGGATCAGCAGCACGATCCGCAGGAAGTTCGCCACCATCGCGATCGGCAGGATCAGCGCCGTCAGCAGCAGGGCGTAGCGCGGTGCGCTGCCGTGGCGGACGTAGACGTAGAACAGGCTGAGCGCGCTGATGCCGATCAGCGAATTGACCCCCGAGCAGGCGGTGGCGACGAGGAGCTGGTAATTGTCCACCTGGATGTTCACGCCGGTGCTGCCGACGGGCAGCCCCAGGGCGGAGAGCGTGCTTACCGCGAGATCGGAGATCGCCAGCTTCAGCGGCTGCGTGCCCACCACCAGCCAATTTTCCGGCGGGGTGATGAGGAACAGGAAGTAGATGCATGGGAACCAGAAATGGCGGCACACCGCCGGCCCGTAACGCAGATAGGCCAGGGTCAGCAGGATCACGTAGAGCGCACCGCATTCCAGCGCGAGCACGCTCGTGATGCGCCCGGCCATGTAGACGGCCAGCGCGGCGAAGAGCGCGAGGCCGACGGGCAGGAAGCGCTGCGCCACCCCCCGGCTCAGCACCGCGCGCTCGCGCCAGATCAGCCATATGCCCGTCGCCAGCACGATCGGGCCGTGGCCGCCGGCGTCGCCGGACCAGCTCCAGTTCGCTAGCCGGTAGAAGGTCGGCAGCACGAGCGCGGCGAGGCCCAGCGCGAACAGCCAGTTGGCGGCCAGCGTCTCACGCAGACCACCGGGAACCATGCCGCTTCGCGGTGGAGGCGGCAGCCCCGCCACCGTGGTATCTCGCGCACCTGATGCCATGCCATGCCGCCCGAACAAGGGCGGAAGCGCCCGGGCATTTTGTAGCATGGGCGGGTTAACGAACCAACAGTGCGGGATGCGGGCGATGCCGTCGCTAGTAGAGCCAGCGGCTCCATTCCGCCACCGGGCGCCAGTCCCCCGCCACCGGCGAGAGCGCGTAGGTGACGCCCCAATGATCCGCCTTCACGGTGACGAAGGCGAACTCGCGCGCGCGCACCGGCGGCGACACCACGTAGCGCGGCGCGCAGCCGGGATCGAAACGGTTGACCAGCCACGGGCGGGCCACGACGCGCGGCGCCCATTCGGGACGGACCGTGACCGCATCCAGCACGCGCTGGCGCATCAGCGCGCGCGCCGCGCCGTTCAGGCGGAACTGTTCCAGCGGCGGCAGGCGCGCGCCGTCGCCACCGGGCTCCGCGAGGCGGGTGGACATCGGCGTGAGCGCATCGCCGCGGGACACCTGCTGCACCGGCGCGCCGAGCGGGCGCGGCGGGCTCCATCCAACGAGGTGCCGCACCTCGGGCGGGCCGCTCGCCATGTTGGCGAAGATCTCCAGCGGCTTGCCGCTCGTCGTCCGGTCCACGCAGACGGTATTTGCCTCCGATGCCAGCAGCCGGATCGTCGCGCGCACGATTTTGTCCGAGTCGTCTAGCGGCGCCGGGGCGGAGGAGCATCCGGCGGCAAAGGCGGCCAGCCCCGCCGCGACGACGATCCGGCGCGGATCGTTAACGTTCAACGCCATGCAAAATCGCGGGAAAAAGGCGGTTTGCAACCGAAGCGGTGTCTCATGTGTATCGCATAACGCGCTTGATCTTGGCCCGCAATTCATGAAGGTTATCTTGCATGAGTGCCACTCCGTCAGACCTGCAGGCCGTACTGCGCAACCGGCGGGTGGCCGGTGTCGCCCTGCTGGTGGCAGCCACGCTTGGGGTAGGGCTGGAAGCGCGGAACGAGCGGGCTTTGTTCCTGACGCAAGGGCCGGGTGCGCTGCCGGGTGCGTTCGTGGCGCAGGTGCTTCCGTCCGTCGTCAGCTTCCCCGGTCGCGGCGGACGTGGCGGTGGCGTGGGCGGTGGCCGTGGTGTTGGCGGTCCGGGCCCCGTGGGTGGTCCGGTGGGTGGTGTGCCGGGAGTTGGTGGGCCGGGCGCGGACGGGCCGCTGCTGGCGTTCGCCGATCCCATCGGCGCCGTTGGTCCGCTTCCGGGCGGGTTCGGCGGGCCGAATGGTCCCCTCGTCGCGGGAAATAACGGCGGCAGCCTCGTCACGCCGAACGCGCCTGCGGGGCCGGGCGGTGGCGGGACGCTTCCGGGGGGTGGCGGTACGCTTCCCGGCGGCGGCGGCAACAATCCGGGCGGCGGCGGAACGGTGGTTCCACCCGTGCCGGAGCCGGGAACCTGGGCGATGCTGATCGGCGGCTTCGCCATGCTCGCGATCGCGCTGCGGCGCGGTCGACGGGGCAGGCCCACGCGCAGCCCTCGAGAGACCCTGCACCCTTAGCTGAGGTGGAGCTGGTTGCCGTTGATCGTCACGGAGCCGAGCTTCGTGAGCATGTTCTGGCCGAGCAACGAGACCGGCAATCCACGATCGACGACCAGCGTGTCCAGATCCCGCACCTCGTGTCGGCCGATCCGCAGGCTCCTCGCGTGCGACCACCGCATGGCGGTGGCGCCGGCCGCGGTGCCGATGCGCCCGCGCGGGCCGTGCAGCGCCACGCCGGCGCGCCTGGCGTCCGCCCGGCGGAGGATGGTGACGCTCGCGCCCGTATCGATCAGGAAGCGCACCGGCGTGCCGTTGACGAGCGCGTTGACGTAGAACAGCCCGTCCCCGCTGCGGTTCACCTCCGCGATGGGGCGGGGCGGGGCGGCCTGGATTTCGCCGGCGACGGTCGTGTCGACCGCCCGGCGCTGGCCGGGCAGCAGATCCGCCAGGCCGGGATCGCCCGAGAACAGGAACGCCGTGACGAGGCAGGCGGATGTGAGGACGGGAAGCTTTGCCATGCCCCCGCTATGCCGGATCCGCCTGAAGGCCATCCTTGCAGGCAGGCTTAATCCGGCCTTGACGAACGAATGTTCTCGCCCACTGCGGATCGGGACGGTTCGTTCCGCTTACGCCGATGCCGGCGCGTCGCCGTCCAGTCTGCGGGTGGTGCGATGCAGCACGAAAAGCTGCCAGAGACCGAGCAGCACGAAGAATAATGCGGCGATCGCGAGATTGGACGCCACGACCGTACGCCCCCAGCGCAGCGACCCCTCGCTCGCATAGAGCACATA